>DBVN01000067.1:9470-9635 GCA_002308515.1 Verrucomicrobia bacterium UBA1263
GGATATTATTTGTTGTTTTAAATGACCTTTGGATTTCTAATGATGATTTTTAGGATAAATCCCAAAAGAAAAATCTGAAATTTTTCTCAAAAAACAAGAAGTATTCTTTGTAACATATATAGGCTAAACACTTTAAATCTTAAAAAATTTTTTAAAAAAAGTATT
>DBVN01000010.1 GCA_002308515.1 Verrucomicrobia bacterium UBA1263
TATTTCATACGCAACCCCATACGGGGTTGTGTCGTGAGGAAATCCGTTACCCCGGGTAGGGCGTTTCATGCCCAACCCGGGGCTATGTGACGATACCCTCTGTGAGGGTATTCAGAATGGATCCCTTTGGGATCATATAACGAAGGAGCCGTGCGGGTCGCGCGTCTACACATTCCCCTGTGTGATTCCAAAAAATGAACAACTATTCTGACAGCTGCCGGGCGGCTTCGCGTCCGAGTTGTCCGGCTTCGGTGAGCCTGCCTTCCACGGTGATCCAGCGGGGCGGAGTGATCCGGAAGGAGACGGCCCGCATTTGCAGACGGTGGCCGATGATCCGGGCGAACGCGGCCACGGGGCTTTGACAGCCGCCGCCCTGAGCGCGCAGGAATTCCCGCTCGGCGGTCACACAGATCTGTGTGTTCGGATGGGTGACGGCACGGCATATCTCGTTGAGCAGGGGATCGTCGGCGCGGATCTCAATGCCGATGGCGGCCTGACCGACACAGGGGAGCATCTCGTCCATTTCCAGAACGGAGCCGAGGATGCCGTCCAGTTCCGCCTGAGCCGCGGCGGGATCGCTGCCGGTTTTCGGAGCGGTAAAATGCCCGTCGGGGAACAGGTGGTATTCCAGCCGTTCCAGTCCGGCGGCGGCCAGGAGCGTGGCGTCTATCTCCGGATGTTCCCGCAGTTTGCGGATGCGTGTGCCCACATTGCCGCGGATGGGGATGACCCGGATGTCGGGACGCAGATGCTGGATCTGCACTTGTCGCCGGGTGCTGCTGGAGGCGATCGTCGCGCCCTGGGGCAGGTCTTTGATCTTCAGGCAGCGCTTGAAACCGCGGTAGCTTTTGACACCGGGAGCCCAGTCGGTGACGGCGCTCTGGAGTTTTTCCGCCAGAGCCGGGGAGCGGTAGATCAGCAGATCATGAGCATCCGCGCGCCTCAGCACGCCGCCCAGAATGAGACCTTCGGGCAGCTCGGTCGGCAGATCTTTAAGGGAGTGAATGGCCATATCGGCCGACTTCTCCGTCAGGGCGTTCTCCAGTTCCTTGGTAAAGAGACCTTTGGCCGTGGGAGAGGGTAAAGAGTTCTGATCCGTGTGAGCCAGCGAAGCCGTTTGCAGCTTGTCGCCGGTGGTCTTGATGACGCGGATCTCAAAGCGCAGATGAGGGAAAGCGTGCGCGCAGGTGTTCAGCACCCGGTGAGTCTGAGCCAGAGCCAGCGGACTGCCGCGTGTGGCCAGGATGATCTTGCGTTTGGGGGTGGTGTCGGCTTTTAGCATGAAGGGTTCTCCGAAGAGGAAAGGCGCATTTTATTACGGTATTCGCGGTCTTTCTGCATCGCGTCAAAAAATTCACTCACACGCCGGGCGATCAGTTCCTGGCAGTGCTGGACCTGCTGCTCACGTTGGCGGCGGGATTCGCCGGCGATCGTTTCCAGATCGTCAATGTTGTAGAGGTACACGCTTTCCAGACGGTCAATATCCGGGTCAATGTCGCGAGGCACGGCGATGTCTATCAGCAGCAGGGGATGATGTTCACGGCTGCGCATGTATTCCCGGATCATGGGGAAGGTGATCACATAGCCCGGCGCGGATGTGCTGGAAATGATGATGTCTGCGTCGGGGATCCGAGCGGTCCAGTTTTCAAATTCCACCGCGCTGCCGCCCAGCCGTTCGGCCAGAGCCTGCGAGCGTTCCAGTGTACGGTTGGCGATGGAAAGCTGTTTGGCGCCGCGGGAGAGGATGGCCTTGGCGGTTTTCTCGGAGGTATCGCCCGCGCCGATGACCAGAACGTGGCAGTGATCCAGATCGTCAAAGATCTTTCCCGCCAGCTCCACGGCCACGTTGGCCACGGAGATGTGTCCGCGCTGGATGTCGGTCTGCGAGCGGATGTATTTAGCGGTGCGGAAGGCTTCCTGAAAAGCTTTGTTCAGACGGCGGCCGCTGAAGCGGTTCTTCAGCGCCAGATCGTAAGCGTTCTTGACCTGGCCCAGGATCTCCGTTTCGCCCAGCGCCATGGAGTCCAGACCGGAAACCACGCGGAACAGGTGATGGAGCGTTTCCGCGTCCGTGTTGAAGTAGAAGCACTGCTCCAGGTCGTCCGTGTATTCGATGGAGCGGGAGCGTGCCAGGAACTGGAGCAGCGGCCGCATGGAATCCCGGCTGACCTGATCCCCCGCGATGTAGAGTTCCACCCGGTTGCAGGTCGAGATCAGGATCCCTTCCTCGGCCAGACCGTTCCGGAGCAGAGCGGTCAGAGTCTCGATCGAGTCGAACGCGTTAAAGGCAAAGCGTTCCCGCACATGGACGGGAGCGGTCTTGTGATTCAGTCCCAGATGCGCGATCATATCCGGATGACCTCCCTGTTATACTCCTCCATCGGGATGAAAATGCGCTCCTCCTGGACCGGTTTAGCCGGACGGTTCCCGTGAGTGGGCGAAAGGAAGGACGTGATCCAGAAAGTGAGCAGGATAAAAATGAATCCGCACAGGATGCTCCAGGCCATGGCACGGCCGCGCAGATGGAACAGGTGCTGCGCGATCAGCAGCAAGGAGAAATAGACCCACAGCGTCAGTGCCCAGAAGATCTTGATGTCGCCGCCGATCCAGATGCCGGTCTCCAGATAATGCCCGCGGATGCCGACACACAGACCGATCGTCAGAAAGAGCGTTCCCGCCAGCAGCATCCCGGCGGCAAAGGCGCGGATCCTCTGCACCGGCGGCAGGATGCGTGTGAGCGCGTGGAGCTGTTTCTGCTTCAGACTGCGGTGCTGGATCAGGTACATGGCCGCCGTGGCCGAGGCGATCCCATAGGCTCCATAAGCCAGAAAAGCGAAGGTCGCGTGCAGACTGACCCATTGCGGCAGCGGAACTACACGGGGCTGATCCAGCGCCGGGATCAGTGAGAACAACCCCAGCAGGAACAGCAGCGGAGAGAGGAACGCCGTCAGAAAACGGAGTTTGGTAAAGAAAAGCGCGATGACCGATCCCAGCGAGAGCGTCCATCCAATGAACATCCCGGCCTCGAACAGATTATGGATCGGACAGGAGTTCAGGGAGAATCCGCGCAGGATCAGTGCCAGAGTATGCGCTGCGAAGGCGATCAGCGGAACGATGCCCCACGGTAAAAAATCGTTGCGGAACCGGTTTCTCCATAAATGAACGGAATAGACCGCCGTGATCCCGTAGCAGATTATCGCGATAATAAAGAAAATCTTGTCAGTGCCCATTGCCGTGAAAGTGTTGATGTGTTATCCGATGCCGCGGTTGGCTTTCCAAAGCAGGAACAGTCCCGCGCCCTGGAACAGGAAGTTGGGGATCCAGTAAAGCAGCCACAGGTGCAGAGCCGGATCGCTGGTCTCCACCAGCGCGTCCCCCAGGATGAAAAAACTGTAATAGATCAGCAGGACGATCAGCGCCATGGCCAGGCTGATATTGGTCTCGCGCCGCTGAGTCTTCAGACTGAGCGGGATCGCCACCAGGATAAAACTGATGCAGGCAAAGGAGAAAGCCGTCTGATGATGGATCTCCTTGATGTAAGGACGTATATCCATACCTTTTTCACGCGCCTCCTTCAGCCCTGCCAGCATTTGGCTCAAAGTCATATCGCTGATGTCGGCCTTGCGTGGAGCGCGGATGTTCAGGGGGATATCCTCGGTTTCATACTCCTCCAGGTAAAGCGGCAGCCATTCATTTTCAAACGATGCGGCTTTTTCCTCTGGATCCGCCTTTTTCTCGGCTGATTCCACCTCTTCCAGCACATCCTCCACGCCGCTGACCCGTGTCAGCACACGTGCCTCGTTCAGCATTAGCCGGATGGTGTCGTCGCCTTCCTCGTGGATCAGCCGACCGGATTTGGCGAACACATCCAGCATCTTTTGACCTTTGGAAAATTGATAGAAACGGATATTGAAGAGATTATTGCCGCGCACCTTGGAGACGTACAAGACGAATTCATCGGTAAAGTCGATATAGCGTCCTTCAGGGATAAAAGTGGCCAGATTGGTCAGCTGTTCCGCGAAAATCTGTTTATAAGCCACTCGTGAACTGGGGGATATCTTTAGATTGAACCAGGCGCAGACACCTGTCATCAGCAGTGCCAGCACCAGCACCGGCGAGACCAGACTCAGCAGACTGATCCCGGCTGACCGTGCTGCGGTGTATTCCTGATCGGCGCTGAACCGTCCGAACACCATCAGACCGGACATTAGCATCGAGATCGGCAGCGCGAACGCCATCACCCAGGGAATAAGCAGAAGCAGTGACTTAATGACCAGAAACAGAGAAACTTGTCCAGAAACAAGCAGCCCCAGAACCTCTTTCAGCAGATTGCCCGCGATCAGGACGAACGTGAAAACCATCACCGTCATGCACAGGGTAGCCAGGCATTGCCGCAAAAGATACAGATGAAGCGTTTTCACTTTAATCTACTTCTGAACAGAATGTTATAAAAAACAAACCGGATCCCGGCCCCTCACGGAGCAGTGATCCGGTTCATACTAACAAGTTCTTTAGAGCTGCGCAATGGCTTTGTCCATTGCGGCAAAAAGCTCATTCATTGTTTCGGGGGTTTCATCACCCATGTTGGAAACACGGAAAGTGGTTCCTTTGATCTTGCCGTAACCGCCGTTGATCAGGAAACCTTCGGCTTTGACCAGTTTCACAAACTTCTCCACATCAATGATGCGGCCGCCTTTTTCCGGACGTGCTCCGTTATTGACACAGGTCAGTGTCACGGATTCATAACCTTCATCCGGGAAGAGTGTAAAGCCGTGTTTCAGCGCCCAGCCGCGGGTCATATCGGCCAGCTTCTGGTGACGGGCAAAACGGGCATCCAGTCCTTCGGTGAAGATCTCATCCAGCTTGGATTCCAGCGCGTAAACGTGGTTGATCACCGGAGTGCTCGGCGTCATGCTCTTGTCGCCGTTCTTCTTGAACTCCAGGAAATCGAAATAGTAACCGCGGCCCTTCACGGAAGCGGCACGCTCAAAAGCGGCCTCGGACACGGTAAAGAGAGCCATTCCCGGAGGCAGAGCGAATGCCTTCTGCACACCGCACAGCACCACATCAAAACCCAGCTCGTCCACGGGGATCTTCTGACCGCTCAGCGAGCTGACCGTATCCACGATGAACATCACATTGGGATATTTCTTCTTGACCGCGGAGATCTCGGCCAGCGGGGATTGTGTGCCTGTGGAGGTCTCATTATGAATAAAAGTAACAGTATCAAATTCACCGGTAGCCAATTTTTCCTCGATGGCGGCGCCGCGAACGGGAGAACCCCAGTCCACAGTCAGGGCTTCCGCTTCCTTGCCGCAGCGCAGGGAAACGTCCAGCCACTTATCAGAGAAAGCGCCGTTGCCGCAACAGAGTACCTTTTTATTGACCAGGTTGCGGATGGAACCTTCCATCACTCCCCACGCGGAGGAAGTGCTGATGAAAACAGGCTGTTTTGTGTAAAACAGTTGTTGTAAACGAGGCTGTATCTTGGCATATAAGTCCTTGAACGCCTGGCTGCGATGGCCGATAACGGGTTTGGCGAAAGCAGCAAGTGTTTTCGCGCTGACTTCGATCGGTCCCGGTATGAACAATTTAACATGTCCCATAAGACGCGCAAATTATCTCAATTCTCTCTCCTAATAGCAAGAGCGATTCAAAACTGTTCGACAATTTATGAAAGAAAACGCTCAAAAACTTCCAAAAAACAGTTGACATCTTTCTCATTATTTCCATAAGATTCTCAATAGAACATTTTGACAGATGTTTCTTTCTTTTTTCAATAAAAGGGATTTTGTGACAGTGTAATGTGAAATAGTTTTTGAAAAAAGAGGACGATATGATTTTAGCGTTCATAGATACGGATTGGATGATACTGCTGTGCTGGATGATATTGGCGGTCATATTGGCGTACAAAATCGAAAGTCCCAAAATTGTTTATTGGATATCAGTTCTTCTAGCCGCTGCAGGAGTATTTTATATTCAATACACCACACATCATTATATGGAAATGGGCGGGATATTCCATGCACTGATAGCTGGTTTGTATCCGCTGCTGCTTTTCTACTTGTTTCGATATATCAAACACGCAAGGAAGTAAATGAGAATTTAT
>DBVN01000041.1:0-2132 GCA_002308515.1 Verrucomicrobia bacterium UBA1263
TTACTATTTAATTAATTATAAAAATACCTGTGTGTATCCGTGTTGATCCGTGGTTCTTTTACTCTTTTATCATTTCTTCAAAAAATTTTTGGGCAACATGATTGCAAAAATAAAAAACAGTGCTAGAATGGTGGATGTATGAATTTGGAGAAATTCACACTGAAAGCACGCTCAGCCGTGCAGACAGCTTATGAAATGGCCAAAGATCGCAGTCACCAGGAGGTTACACAAGAACATCTTCTGCTGACGCTCTGCGATCTGAAGGACAGCATCATCCCGCCGCTTCTCAAGAAGATGAGCGTGGATGTGGATGCCCTGAAGACCAGTTTGCAGAAAAATTTGAATCAACAGCCGCGGGTGGAAGGCGATAACGTCAATATCTACCTGAACGCGGCGCTGTCGCGTACTTTGAAAACCGCGGAAGCAGTCGCTTCCCAACTGAAAGATGAATATGTCAGCGCGGAACATCTGCTCCTCGGCATCATTGAAACAGCCAACAGCAGTCTTCAAAAACTGCTGAGGCTGCACGCATTGGACAAGGAAGGAGTTTTAAAAGCTATGGCAGATTTACGCGGAAATCAAAGGGTCGTGGATGAAGACCCTGAAGCAAAATTTCAAGCATTGGAGAAATACGGACGCGACTTGACCGCCGCGGCCCGCGCCGGAAAGATCGACCCCGTCATCGGACGTGACGAGGAGATACGTCGTGTGATGCAGATCCTGACCCGGCGCACCAAGAACAATCCCGTCCTGATCGGCGAGCCCGGTGTGGGCAAGACTGCTATCGTGGAAGGGATCGCCCGCAGGATCGTCAGCGGTGATGTGCCGGAATCCCTCAAGAACAAGAGACTGATCGCGATGGATCTGGGCAGCATGATCGCCGGCGCGAAATACCGGGGCGAATTTGAGGATCGTCTGAAAGCCTTTATCAAGGAAGTGACCGCCAGCAACGGGGCCATCATCCTCTTTATTGATGAACTGCATACCCTGATGGGTGCCGGCGCGGCCGAAGGAGCGACCGACGCGGCCAACCTGCTCAAACCGCAGCTGGCCCGCGGTGAACTGCGCTGTATCGGCGCGACTACGCTGGATGAATACCGCAAGCATGTGGAAAAGGATCCGGCTCTGGAACGCCGTTTCCAGCCGGTCGTTGTGGAAGAACCGAGTGTGGAGGCGACCATCGCCATCCTGCGCGGACTGAAGGAACGCTATGAAAATCATCATGGTGTGCGTATCCGTGATGCCGCTCTGGTGGCCGCCGCGACGCTTTCCAACCGCTACATCTCGGACCGGTTCCTGCCCGATAAGGCCGTGGATCTGGTGGACGAAGCCGCCAGCCGTCTGAGGATGGAACTGGATTCCATGCCGGTGGAGATCGACCAGCTGGAACGCCAGATCATGCAGCTACAGATCGAGCAGACCGCTTTGAAAAAGGAAACAGACGATGCTTCCAAAGACCGTCTGCAAAAGATCGAGAAAGAACTGGCCGAGCTCAAGGAACGCTCCAGCGAACTCAAGGCGCAGTGGCAGAATGAGAAAGCCGCCATCAACGCTTCCAGCATCCTGGCCGCCCAGCTGGAACAGGCCAAACTGGAAGAAGAACGCGCCCAGCGCGCAGGCGATCTGAACCTGGCCGCGCAGATCAAGTACGGCAAGATCCCGGAACTCCAGGCCAAACTGAAGGCCGCCCATCAGCAGATAGAAGCCGAAAAAGGCGAAAACCATCTGCTGAACGAGGAAGTGACCGAGGAAGACATCGCCCAAGTGGTTGCCGCCTGGACGCATATCCCCGTCTCCCGGATGCTGGAAGGCGAGAAACAGAAGCTGATCCGGATGGAAGACCGTCTGGCCCAGCGTGTCGTGGGGCAAAAGGAAGCCATCATCGCCGTTTCCAACGCCGTCCGCCGCAGCCGCAGCGGTCTGCAGGATCCCAATCGTCCGATCGGTTCCTTTATCTTCCTGGGACCCACCGGTGTCGGCAAGACCGAGCTGGCGCGGGCCCTGGCGGAATTCCTCTTCGATGACGAAACGGCTATGGTCCGTATCGACATGAGCGAATATCAGGAGAAGTTCAACGTCCAGCGTCTGGTGGGCGCGCCTCCGGGCTATGTCGGTTATGAGGAAGGCGGCCA
>DBVN01000041.1:2260-4929 GCA_002308515.1 Verrucomicrobia bacterium UBA1263
ATCGTCATCATGACCAGCAACATCGGTTCGCACATCATACAGGAATTCTTCCAGAACGGAAAACCCTCCGCGGAAGAGACCCAAAAAATGGAACAGTCCGTTCTGGAAGAGCTGAAACGCAACTTCCGTCCGGAGTTCCTGAACCGTGTGGACGACACCATTGTCTTCCACAGTCTGACCGAAGACCAGATCGGCGCGATCGTGGATATCCAGCTCAGGCGCATCGCCAAACGGCTGGAAGCCCAAAAGCTCTCCATCGTCCTGACCGACGCGGCCAAGCACCTGCTGGCACAGCGCGGATGGGATCCTCAATGGGGTGCCCGGCCGCTCAAGCGCGCTCTGCAGGAACATCTGCTGGATCCGCTGGCTACCAAGCTCCTGGCCGGAGAATTCCGCCAGGGCGATCTGATCCATGTGGACGCGGACGCAAAGAACGACAAGCTGACCTTTGCCAGCCAGGCAGAAGCCATTTCATAAACAAAAAACGAATCTGATCAGGGGACGCCGCAAGGTGTCCCTTTTTTATCAGCATTCAATATACTGAACTAAAAGGAGATAAAAATTTATTCCCCGTATAAAACTCTAAAAAAATGAAAAACTAATTGCAAATCATTTGCAATTACGCTATCTTTTTTCACAGCTGAGAACAGAGAGTTACCTGTTCTGTTGTACTTAAAAAATTATAAAAAACAAAAAAAGTTTGTTAAAACTAATTTTTTATCTTGCAACAAATATTTTCAGCGTTAATATCAACCCTGTTGTTGCTGATACGGCAACATTTATTGAACACGAATTATGAGCAAGAGATATTCATTTACGATCATAGCTCTGGGGCTGCTTCTGGCCGCGGCCGGGGCTCAGGCTGAGGAATCCGAGAATCAAGTGGCTACTGTTGTTTCCGGAACGACCTTGAGCGGCTATGTAGATACTTCCATGAACTGGCAGTTTGGGGATAAGAAAACCAGTGCCGGTCGTGTCAATGATCCGGCCAAACATCAAAACGGTTTCAATCTGAACACGGCCCAGCTGCGCGTGTCCAAGGAACTGGACGATGATGCCTCCACCTGGAGCGCGGGTTACGCGGCATCCGTGCTGTATGGCCCCACTTCCGAAGAATTATCCTATTCGGACGGCAACTTTGCCCTTCAGCACGCTTATATTGATTTGCGGGCACCGCTGGGCAATGGTCTGGACTTCCGCTTCGGTGCCTTTGAATCCATCATCGGCTTTGAAGCTCTGGAAACGTATGAGAACCCGAACTTCAGCCGTTCCTATGGCGCGTATCTGGAACACGGACAATCTGTTGGCGGTCTGGCCTCTTATACATTTGACATCAACGACTGGCTGCTGAGCGTTGCCGCCGGTGTGGCCAACGCTTATGATAATCCCATCACCATCAATGACCGTTCTTCCAATTCATCCCGTCTCTCCTACATGGGATCCGTTGATTTAGTCTTCCCGGAATCCACCGGTTTTCTGGAAGGAACGGAACTCTACGCGGCCATCGTCAACGGTCTGCCGGCTGATGGCGGCATGGATGCCGATTCCCAGCCGAACGTCACCAATTTCAACGCTTACCTGACCATGCCTCTGCCGGTCACGGGTCTGTCCTGGGCATTCTCTTATGACATGCTCGCCAACAGTCACCGTCACGGCGCGGCACCCGTGGACAGCAGCTGGGCCAATGCCTACGCCCTGTATTTGATCTACGAGGCAACGGATAAACTCTCCTTTGCCAACCGTATCGAATACGCTGAAGGTTCCGCGGGAACTTACGAGCAAAACTTTGATACTGCCTGGGGTGACAAGCAGGATCAATTCATTGCTAATACTTTCACCGTCAGCTATAAACTGTGGGAAAACGTCATCACCCGCGCGGAATTCCGCTGGGATCATGACCTCTCCGGAAGTCACAGGATGACTGACGACGGCAGCCGAAACAACTCCTTCGGCATCACAGGCAATATCTGCTACGTTTTCTAACAGCGCGGCAGAGTTGTCCCCGGTTATGCACAGATAAACGCGGAAAGACACGGAGCGTCACAAACTTCCAGCCTCCGGTCAGCTTTTTGCGGATACCTGCTCAAGTAATGACAAACTTTTATACATAGTTATAACGCTTAGCATACAGTGAAGATCTGAAGCAAAATTAAAAATTCTGGCCAAAGATTCTAACTGGGAGCCCCTCCGGGTGGAGGGGCTTTTTTTTGTCGAAAAATTTTTTCAAAAAAATCACTTGACGTTTGCATTTTGAAAAAGTTTAATAGATTTGTTGGTAGGGGCAACCCGAAAAAATTAAAAACTAAAGCCATGAAAAATCAAATAACAATAAAAGCATTAGGCTTATCAGCAATCATTTTTTTGCTGACCTTGGCATACAACACAGCACTTGCCTGCTGTCCTTGTGAGACCAACATCAACACGCTTCAGGAGCCTGGTGTGGAGTCCGATTTTGCCGGAGATCCCATCAGTCTGGTGAGCGGTAAAGTTCTTCTGGAGGAAAAGGATCTTGTTCTTCAGACTCCGATTTTAGGTTTAGAGTTTATCCGTTCCTGGAAATCTCCGGGGTTGAATTCGTCTCCTCTTTCCGGCGGTTGGCAACATTCTTATGAATGGAAAGTGGATGATTTGAACATGCACTACATTCCGGAAGCAACCAATACTTATCA
>DBVN01000017.1:0-124 GCA_002308515.1 Verrucomicrobia bacterium UBA1263
CCTTTGGAAAAAGCGTAATCGGTGATGGGAAAACGCTTGCCCGGTTTGTCGTGTCCGGCAAAGTCATCACTGATGCAGAGGAGCGTGTGCTTGAAATGGCGCGTGTAAATGTTGATATGCTCCT
>DBVN01000017.1:148-8762 GCA_002308515.1 Verrucomicrobia bacterium UBA1263
TGTGCCCCTCGCCCCACATCCCGTAGTGGCCGACATCCACAAAAGCGACATTGGGATTGCCGTCATAGCGCCGGGCCATGGCCGCGACAAAATTCTCCACCTTTTCCAGAAAGACCGGGTCATCATACTTCGGCTCCCAGTAGCGATCCTGCATCACGTTGTACCCCTGCGCTCCGGCCTTGACGACCCATTCCGGCGTGGCATAGCGCATCCAGCTTTCCTGCGCCGTGATGCGGAAGGCGACCTTCTTGCCCTTCTGAATCCAGCGCTGTGCCGGTGTGTCCAGCAGCTCCCAGTTGAAGCGCCCCTCCTCCAGCTCGATGAACGACCAGGGCACCCGCAGATAGACCGTGGACAGCCCCGGAAAATCATCCAGCGTGTCGGACGGCTCCAGCTTGGAACCGTAATTGGTGATAATGTTGGAATAATAGTGCATCGTCCATCCCATGGCAGGATTGACCAGCGCGCGGCCATGATCCTTCGGCTCGAAAACGACGTTCGCGTTTTCCTCTGCCGCCGCGCCGTTCAGACGAGGCAAAACCGCCAGCGCCGCCACGCCGGCACCGACTTGTTTGATAAAATCTCTTCTGTTCATATTATTTTAGATCCTTTAAACGATAAAGTCCCACATTGTCGAACCAGCACACATCCTCATCCGAAAGCTGTCCGATGACATCCAGCAGGATCACGAACAGCCCCACATCTTCGGGCACCGTGACCACACCTTCCGCGTGCATCCATTCCAGACCATTTTCCATCCGGCCTGTGGGTTTGAAATTGAAAGTCACATCGTCATGCCAGCGGGTCCAGCTTTCATCGGACTTCTGCCAGCGGATCATCAGATCCGTGCGTCCCGCTCCCTTTTTCAGACAGTCGCACTCCACAAAAAAGACCTGTCCCGGCTCGACCGGGTACCGCTGCATCAGCGTACCCCGTCTGACATTGGCGGCACGGCCGGNNCGTCCCCCACTGACGGATCCCAGGTAAAAGTTCCCGCGCTGCCGGTATCCTGCCAGGGGATATAAGTCGGCGGGACCGCGCCTTCGGTCTGAGGCTTCTCCGCGAACTGCGGATTGGGAACCAGATTCACACGGGCAGAGTCGGCGCGCACTTCATCCCGCCCGGCCGCCAGCGGATCCTGAGCCCAGCGGATCATACGCGTCACTCCCGGCAGTGCCTTCTCCCAGTGACGCCCCTTGCCGACCGTATCCTTGAGACGGTTCTCTAGCCCCTCATTGGAAGTCGGAGCGTTCCACCAGCGCGACTGCTCCCCATAGACCCAGACATACTCATCGGCGGCCTCGATCGCCGCGCTCAGATTGCGGTGCAGCCGTTTCAGGCGTGAGCCGTCCAGAGGCGGAAAATAAAAAGTGCCGCCCTCATTCAAAAACATATCCAGATAAAAACCGAAACCGGCCTGCACCTGACGGCGATACTTTTCCCTGTTCTCCGGGGCGACCAGATTCACCGCTGCTCCGTTCCAGGAACGCATCTCGTGCGCCGCGGCCAGATACTCCTCCCGGCTGTTCATGTAGTAACCGTTCTCGCAGCCGTCCACGATGATCATGCCCGGCGGCAGCGCGTCCAGCATCCCGTTCACAAAAGCCGGCAGCAGACCATAAGGCGCGGCGGCAAGCAACTCATCCGGGGAATCGCTTCGTCCCGACTGGATATTGATGCTGTTGAGCCACAGCGGCAGCAGGATCGCGTCGGGATACTCGCTCGCGATCGCGCTGACGAACTGAGCCCCGCGTTTGCGTGCCAGCGCGGCGGTCTCCTCATAGCTTCTTCCGGATGTCGCGTCATAACCGAACTGGCGTTTGCCGTAAGATTCAAAATCCGGAGCGATCCCCTTGGCTCCGCCCTGGCAGGCAACCCAGGCTGTGACCGCCAGCTTGTTCGCGAGCGCCGACCAGCCGGCATCATCCGCCCAGTCCAGATCACCGGGCGACGCGTTGAAACGAATGAAATTGTGTTTGAACCGCTGGAACCGGCACTGCTTCAGATCGTCCACTGACTGAAGGAACCAATCCTTTTTCCAGGGTGTCGCATCCCAGGCCCACTCAGAGGAAACCGTCTTGTCCTCAGCGTTCCGGGCTTCCAGCTTGAAGATCACCCCTTCAAACGGAGCGTCCGCTTCCATGCTCTCATAATTCCGGCGCATGAAATCGGTGTTCGGGATATCCCATCCCAGCTCCACCAGATGCTTCTTACCCGTTACCTCCGGTTTGGCCGAATCGCGCACGGCTTCCAGATACTTCATCCCGCTGCGGGTATCCGGCTCCAGATAACTGCCCTCTGTCCATTCGTTCCAGCAGTTGATGTTGAATATCCTCTGCCCGGCAGGACGTTTGGCCAGCCGCTCGCGAGTCATCCTCAGTGTTTCCTTGAACCGTTCGGGCGTGTTGCCCTTGATCGTGGCCATGAACGGATAACCCCGGTTCACGTACTCATCGGACTGATCCGCCCTCGGCGAGGAATCCCAGCCCATCGTCACATTCGGATAATACGGCACGGAGAACTTCTTTTCCGCGCTGTCCCAGTATTCCATGTACTTATCCCGCGCGTAGTTGTAGTCCGTCTGGGGGAAATCCTTCAAATGCACATGATGGATCCAGACATACGAAGTCACACTGTCGAAGCCCAGATCCGCCACCAGCTTGGCCGGATCGGCCGGGACCTTCTCCACCGGCAGGACCGCATTGCCCCAAACCACCGCCTCCAAATGCAGACCGGGGAAACCGGCGGCTTTCGTCCTGGCGCGGAAACGGTCCAGCGCCTCCCGTGTGGCCGGGACCGTGCCGAAGCACTCCATCAGCTTGGTCAAGTCATAGATGGAAAAATACGGCTTGCCCTCCAGCTTCCAGTACGATGGATGTTTGAAATAGGTTTGGATGACATAATCGCACATCCGGTCAAAGGCTTCGGGCGAGAGCTTGCCGGGATACAAAAGCGTTTGCGGTGTGTCTAACTTCCACGGATGGATACTGATCCAGTCATGATTGGCCCACATCAGGCCAAATTTCAGCCGGTTCGCGTTGGGCGCTTTCATAAAACCCTGCTCCAGACCGCGTTCCAGGAAGAGACCATCCTCGTAATAGTACCAGTCGAAGATGAAAGCGTTGATCCCGTGATCCGCGGCGGCATCTATTTTCCGCGCCATCTGCTTCGGATCGGCCTCATCCGTATAACCCCAGGCCGGGATATTCGGCTGATGATGCCCCTCAAAACGAGGTTTGGCCGCTTTCACCAGCTCCCATTCCGACCAGCCTTTGCCCTTTACCTTCTCATTGCGGGGATCGCCGTAATGATAATTCGGGAAATAATACGACGCGACGAAACAATCCGACCCGTCTGTTCCTTCTTTATTCGTATTTGCTTCATCCGCATAGGATTGAGTACCAATCCCCAGACAGATACCAAATAACAGAACTCCTATCTTCCACTTCATAACCAGACCCACCATAAACAAAACCCCGTTTCCGCACAAGCAAAAACGGGGTAAAATCAATCAAAACAACGGATTATTCCAGAGGGATCTCGTACAGATCGCCGTCATCAAAACCAGCGGTGATCTTGACCCGGCTCAGTCCGGTAATGTCCAGGAAGGACTCCATATTCTGGCTCAAATAGCTCTTGAGTATGATCATGACAACAGCCAGAACTACCTCCCATTCTTCCTCTTTGCCGCCGCTCAGATTCTCCCAAAGCACACTCAGCAAAGGCAGTTTCAGCACACCGTTGTGCGGGCCGACCCAGTCCCACTCCTCGGTATCACGGAATTCCGGGGGTTCTTTCTGGCGGGTACCCACCACATACAAATTGCACCCATCGGCCGCCTCACGCACACCGAAATGGATGATCTTCGTAGAAGAAGGAGGTGTATCGCATTGGAACAATTCCCAGAGAGTTTCCTCGAAATCCTTCTCTAACTCAGCGATATTCAACCTTTTTAAGATGGAAGCCGCGGCGGGATCCAGCACCTTGACCAGTGCTCTTTTATTCTCCTCAGCAGTGCGGTCTCCTTCCAACACCCCATTTATAAATTCATCTACGTCGTACATCGTTCTATAAAATCAAAAACAGCCCCAATCATCGATCTTTCCTGACCGGCTGCTGCGTTCAGCGGCAAAGAGGAAACTCTCTTCTGGCTCCAATGTCAAGTACAGCTGTAGAAAATGTTGCAGAAAATGCTATTTTAGGCAATAGTTAAGGCGTTTGAGGTCAAAATAGCGATCTTTTATGGAAAATAAACCCATCAACAGTGAGAAACCTCCCACTCCGGAAGAACTCCAAAAACAAGTGGAAGAAATGATGAAGCAGCTGGGCATCAAAGAAAGCCCCTTCTTTCGTCCCAATCCCCCTTCCTCCGATCCACAGAAAACCAAGTCAGCGCCTCCTCCGCGGGATCCGGAAGAGGATGTGCGCAAATTCAACAAAAAGCCCCGTGAGGTCAAAGAATATCTGGATCGCTATGTCATACGCCAGGACGACGCAAAAAAGGTCCTCAGCGTGGCTCTGTGCGATCATTACAACCATGTGCGGCTGGCTCGTGAGAAGAAAAAGAAGTCCGCGGCCATTGCCCAAAGCCATTACGCCAAGCAGAACGTCATCCTGCTGGGCCCCACCGGCGTGGGCAAGACCTATCTGGTCCGCAGCATGGCCGACCTGATCGGCGTTCCTTTCGTCAAGGCCGATGCCACCAAGTTCTCGGAAACGGGTTATGTCGGCGCGGATGTGGAAGAACTGGTGCGAAACCTTGTGCGCCAGGCAGATGGGGACGTGGAACGCGCTCAGTACGGCATCATTTACATTGACGAGATCGACAAGATCGCCGCGGCCAGCGGCACCCAGAGCGGACGTGATGTCAGCGGACGCGGTGTCCAGACCAATCTGCTCAAACTGATGGAAGAGACAGAAGTCCCTACCCGCGCGCCCAATGACATCTCCGGCCAGTTTGAAATGATGATGCAGATGAGCGACGGCCGTAAACGCCAGCCCTCCACCATCAACACACGGCATATCCTCTTCATCGTCAGCGGCGCTTTTGACGGTCTGGAGAAGATCGTCTCCAAACGTCTGAGGGATGCCTCCATCGGTTTTTCCGCCGCTCGCAACTTCTCGGAAACACCTCAGCAGCAGGATATTTTTGAGCAAGCAACTACCCGTGACTTCATTGACTACGGATTCGAGCCGGAGTTTATCGGCCGTCTTCCCGTTCGTGTCGTCTGCAAACCTCTGGATGAAGATGATTTATATCAGATCCTCAAATCCTCCGAGGGCAGCATCATCCGCCAGTATGAGCAGTCCTTTGGCGCTTACGGCATCGAGGTCTTCTTCCAGGATGACGCTCTGCGCGAGATCGCCCGGCTGGCTGCTCTGGAAAAGACCGGCGCGCGCGGTCTGATGACCGTCTGCGAAAGGGTCTTCCGCCAGTACAAGTTCGAGCTGCCCAGCACCGACCTGAAGCGCTTTGTCGTCACACGCGACATCGTTCTTCATCCCGAAGAACAGCTGCGGCTGCTGCTGAAGGAAGGTGAACGGGAACGCTTCAAGATCAGCAGCGCGGTCGTGCATGAATTCGCGGAACGCTTCACCAAATCCTACGGGATCCCAATCCGCTTTACCGACACCGCCGCCGTCCGAATCGCGGAAAAAGCGGAAGCGGAAGGTGTTTCCATTCGTGATTACTGCGCCAGGAGCTTCAAAGACTTCCAGTTTGGCCTCAAGCTCATCCAGCAGGAAGAGGAATTCCTTTTGGATGAAACGGTTGTGGATAACCCGGATGAATGGCTCAGCCAGCGTGTCGTTAAAAATTATAAAAAATAAATGATAGAGAAAAAGAAATCATATCAAACCACACGAAAGCGCCGGAGAAAACGCCGTCCTCAAGAACAAGAGGATAAAAAGCCCAAATACTCTTTCAGCACTCTTCAATATCAATTTGATATAGAAAGAAATAAACAACTCAGAAACAACAGGTCAAGAAGCCATAAAATAAAACTGCCTCCCCGTCAAAAAACGGAACGATCCCCACAAACATCTCAGACACACAATGGAAAATCTCTCTTTCGATCTTTCCTGGAGAATATATCTACACCATATCTTGTACACACTCCAAGAAAACCTCGTCTGTCAGAATATTCCTTTTCAACAAGTAATCCTCTTAGAATAGTTGATTTTTTCTGTTCCTTGTTTGATTATTTTTGGGACATCTTCTTTCCACGAAAAAGACGCTGACCGGTTTTCTTCCCTTTTCCGTTCCTCTCCGGTGTACATGTTTTGAGGCCATGCATTGGATAACTCTTTACATCTCAAGCAAGATTCTATATAAACAGTTCGTTTTCCGCGGAAAATGGTTCCGCGGGATCTGAAAAGAAATCATTCGTGCTATGAAAAAATACACATCTAAACTCATCTGTGCGGTCCTGAGTCTGGGGCTAGCCCTGTTTACCGCGACACAAACCAAAGCCGATGTCATAGACTGGTTTGATTCCAATGGCATCTCATACGAAATAGCTACCGATTACGCTGGGGCCATGGTCACTTCCGTATATGGTATTCACTCCTCTGAAATCACGATCCCGGAGCGTGTTACAAATCCTCACACCGGAAGTTCCTACACTGTGACCCGGATCGGCTGGGCAGCGGTCGGCAGTGATATTGATTGGGATGTTGACTTCCTTTCCATTCCCAAAACGGTCACCTATATTGATGAATTCTTTCTGCCCTACAGTGTAAATATCAAAGCCATCAACGTAGATCCGGAAAATCCCAATTACGCCAGCACGGATGGCGTTCTGATGGATAAAGACAAGAGCCTGCTGATCCGCTATCCCAGGATCAAACCGGGCTCTACCTATGAGATACCCTCCACTATCACAACACTGGGACAACTCTGTTTTGTCTGGTGTGATCTGCTGACCGAAATCAATGTCCCGGAGAATGTTACAAAAATCGAAATGGGCGCGTTCGGCGGCTGTGTCAATCTGACAACGGTCCGTCTTCCCTCCAGTCTGGAAAAAGTTCCCGGCCAAACTTTCTTCAAATGTATGGGCTTGAAAGAAGTGATCGTTCCCGAAGGCATCAAGGGGATCGAGTCAGGCGCTTTCGCAGGCTGTGAGGGACTGAAGACCCTGGAACTGCCTGCCAGCATCGAGACTCTGGATGAAGATGCCTTTTACGGTAGTGGTCTGGAAGGTGTCTATTTCCACGGCAACGCTCCCACAGCGGAAAACGCGTTCGGTGAAGGTGAAGAAATGACCCAGGCAACTGTCTATTATCTGGAAGGTACAACCGGATGGGGTGAAACCTTCTGCGGCCGTCCGACCGCGGTCTGGAATCCGTCTGATAAACCGACTGTTCATTTCGATCCTCCGACCATCGTGGACGGCAAACTCGTTTTCAATATCACCTGCCCCGCGGGCTCGACTCTGGAAAGCAGCACTGATCTGAAAACCTGGACACCGGTCACTGTTGAAGGCAATGTTTACACAGTAGATACCACTGTCGGCAAACACACTTACTACAGGATCAAAGCTGAATAGTCTTAAAACATCAGTTTGATCTCAAAAGAGCCGCCGTGCGAAACAGCGGCTCTTTTTTATTTATTGTTTCCTGCTTTACATTTAAAACTGTATCAGTTATAAATGCCTTGTTTTGTGCGGAAATCAAGGATGTCCGCAGTATAAAATTATGAAAATCAGAAATCTTTCCAAAACAGTTGGCGCGTTCGTGGGCTTAGGGCTCATGACTTTAGCCGTTTCTTCTGCTCAAGCGAATCCGGGTGAATGGATCCATACTGGTATCTTTGCTTTTCAAATTATCAGTGAAAATCCGCAAACTCAAACAGGCGGACTCAGACTCATGGAGGTCGCTGGCGATGCTTCTGAAGTCATTATCCCGGAAACTCTTTACAGCGGTGAAACAGGATACACCTATACCGTTGATGAGATCGGCTCCAGGGTTGTCGCTTTCCATGAGGTTTCCATCACCCGTTTTTTCATTCCCAAGACGGTAAACTTCATTGCTGAACTGCCCTTTGGTCATATGGTGGATATCAAGTCTCTGGAAGTGGATGAAGCCAGTCCTTATTTTTCCAGCCCGGATGGAGTTTTGATGGATAAGGAACAAACGACCATCATCTACTATCCGCAAACCAGAGCAATTTCCTCTTACACGATCCCCTCTACTGTCAAAATACTGGAGTCATACTCCTTTGCTTTCAACGAAACTTTGGAGGAGCTTTACATGCCCGACTCTGTCACTGAGATACGCTTCAGCGCTTTCGGTTCCGCCGTAGCCCTGAAAAAGATCAGACTCTCTGCCGGGGTCAAAAGTCTTCCCGAACAATTGTTCTGGCACTGCATCAGCCTGCAGGATGTGATCATCCCGGAAGGTGTTGAAGAAATAGAAAGCGGATGCTTCGGTCTGTGCGAGACTCTGACCAAAGTAGAATTCCCGGCCAGCATCAAACATCTGGGCGCAGAAATGTTCCCCGATTGTATGGAGCTGAAAGGAGTTTATTTCAATGGCAATGCCCCTGAAACGGATGGGGATATATTTGGGTACTGGGGCGAAGAAGATATAATCGTCTATTACCGCAAAGGAACGA
>DBVN01000017.1:8826-9025 GCA_002308515.1 Verrucomicrobia bacterium UBA1263
TTCTGATCCTGACCTTTACAGGAAACTTGCAGGAAAGCACGGATACCAAGACTTGGAAGACCCTTGACGCGGCCTCTCCTTATACCGTGAAACCAGATGGAACACAGAAATTCTACCGTACCATGACAGAAGGTTCGGAAAATCAGAATTTCACCATTCCCCTTTCCAATACAGTGAATCTGGATATGATCTGGATCGA
>DBVN01000017.1:9082-9280 GCA_002308515.1 Verrucomicrobia bacterium UBA1263
ATGAAATCCAGCATGAAGTGACCCTGACCAAGGAGTACTGGATAGGTAAATATGAGGTGACTCAGGCACAGTATGAAACCATTATGGCAAGCAATCCTTCAATGTTCAAAGGAGATGATATGCCGGTTGATAATATCTCCTGGGATCATGCGATGAGTTTTTGCAAGGCACTGACAGAGATCGAAAAAACGGCGGGGG
>DBVN01000062.1:0-2322 GCA_002308515.1 Verrucomicrobia bacterium UBA1263
GGTATGGAAGTTATCCATCTTCAGCAGTAACAGATCCCAAAGGTTCCAGTTCGGGCTCGTACCGCGTGATACGCGGTGGCAGCTGGAACTTCAACGCGTACAGCTGCCGTTCAGCATATCGGTTCGACAGCACCCCCAGCGACTTCAACCGCAACTACTTCGGGTTCCGAGTTGCTCTTTCTATAGTTCAATGAGCCAAAATCCATTGTTTTCTTGAGCTAAAAAAAGAAAAGCGAAGCCCTCCGGCCCGGCACCCGCGCGGAGCCGGGTGCCTGCAAGGAGGGCGAGCCAAAAACAAAACCCCCGACGGTTTTTACCCCGCCGGGGATTTTTTTCGCGTTTCCATTTTTTATTTGCAAAAGGGGTGGGTATGAGGTACATTAAGAGCGTGCATGGCTGTCACCTTGCACGCTGTTGAGCGGATTTATTATCTCCGCTTAATTATCAGTATCGCACTGATAATCAGGATGATTGCTACGAGGGTGTTATAATCGTTTGTGATCATCTTTTTTTGTCACCACCTTTCCTATAGTTATTCATTTTTCCCCTTTCATTTTGGAAAGTACCCAAACGAAATTCATAGGCAAGGAAGTGTGATGAAAACAAAAGACTTCAGCACCAAGCTTTCACCCGCAACGAGTTGATTTTACATCAGTTGTTTCCCGTTATCAAATTGTTATTTTGACAGAATCAACAAGATTTGCAGGATGAAAAAATATAAAGACGCGCAGGTTGCGCGTCTCTACATAATATATTTGTTATAAATAACTTATCTGTGCCTATCTGTGGTTCTTTTAAACCTATCGATCCTTGTAGTCTTCCACCAGGGAGATCTTATCCAGATAGATGTTTTGTCCGGCCATGGAGGCATCGCTCAGACAGCCGAAGAAGTACACGCCGGTGATGACGGAGTTTTCTGTCAGCCGTGCCTTGGTTCCGTATTGGGGCATATTCTGGACCGGGAAGGCGAACCATCCTTTGAAACCTTTGACAGAGGAACCCTGCGCCGCGCCGAAACAGCCGTCATCGCCGTGGCTCATTTGGACCCACTCATTCGAGCCGTCCGCTTTGTAGAAGAATTCGCTGGGTTCATCCAGCACGTCTGTGCAGTAGGCGCGAGTGAGCCGGTTGTTGACGATGAGGCCGAAGTTGGCTTTGCGGAAATCAATGGGAGCCGTGTCGCCGGTCAGGTCCATCCAGACTTTGAGATACTTGTTCTTTCCCAGACGGCCCGGTTTTTCCAGAGTCATTTTGACTTCAAAGTTATCGGCTGTATTGTTGCCGTAATACTTTTCGCGGGCAACGGACAGAGCTTTGCCGCCGTCCTGTCCGCGGTCCGCGCTGATGCGGGCAAGGATCTCCGTGGGGTGAGCCTCCTCGGTCAGATTGTCTTTGAAGCCGCAGAGAAGGAATTCCGGGGTGTAGTTGTCAAAATCCAGGATGACATTGTTCTGGAAGATCACCACGGTCTCCGGCACGATATCCGGTTTGCGGTCGTGGATGTAGGTCATATAGGTCTCGAGCTCCGAACCGTCTTCGTGCGCGATAAAGACACGCGCGCCGCTCATTTCCTCATCCCAGTAGGCCAGGGGACTGACCGTGGAGCAGTAGCAGAGCTTTACTCCGCAGTAATCGAGCATGAAGTCGTTCACGTGGTCATGGCCGAAGACCATGGCCTTGATATCGCCGCGGTCCAGGATAGCCGTGAAGAGACCGGAATTCAGCTCCGCGGCGCAGATATCCTCATTCTTTTCGCCAGTCCAGCGGATCCCCTCGCGGTTCACCCAGGCGTTGTAGGCCTCGTGGATGGGGATATGGAAGGCCATCAGACCGGGGATCTTCTTGCCGTTTTCCTTCTCCATCAGGATAGAGGACTGGTAGTACCACAGGACCTGATCGGTTTTCAGATAGGCATAGGAACTGTTGCGGTAACCCTCGAAAAGCGATTTTACGGGCATGATCTGCTTTTTCAGATCGCTGCTGATATAGTCGCCGGAATCCAGAGCCCAGATATTGAAAGCGATCTTGTCGCTGTTATGCGCCAGCACGGGGAGGATATAATTCCCCACACCGGTGACATTTTCATCACCGGCCTTGGAAACGCACCACTCAAAGCTCTCATAAACTTTCTGCTGTTCCGGCCGGGAAATGGAATCCTTGTGCTCACTGTCATGGTTCCCGAAGACATGCGCCCAGGGGATATTCCGGCTTTCGATGTAGCCGACCATGTCTTTCAGGCACGAGCGGAGAGATTCCTCGGTGATATTGTGTCCCCAGTGATTGTCGCCGTCGAAAAAGACAAAATCCGGATTCTCCCGCGCG
>DBVN01000062.1:2332-2512 GCA_002308515.1 Verrucomicrobia bacterium UBA1263
CAGTGTCTGGATATTGGTGATGACCAGTTCGGGCAGATGATCGCCGCCGCCGTGGATATCGGAAAAGAACAGCATCTTGAAGGTGCCGTCCTCATGGAAACGGAGCGTCTTTTTGGTCTGGATCAGCTTCTCGTAAGAAGTCAGTTCGTTTGTGGCGGTTTCCGCCGCTCCGGCCGTCGG
>DBVN01000062.1:2538-10744 GCA_002308515.1 Verrucomicrobia bacterium UBA1263
TATAGCGGCCGCGGCCGCAAAAAGTGTTAAAGTCGTTTTTAAAATCTGTTTTTTCATAGTATGGATGTTTGTTTTTACCTAAACAACGTCACAGGGCTGAGAATAACAGAAAAGTGAAAAAAACGCCACAATATGTTGCGATGATGCTTCCGGGGCTAATTGGAAAAACTGTACAGCGCCATGGCCGCCACCATCAGCACGGACATGACCAGCCGCCTTTTCCAGACATGGGAGCGCACCGCCGGTTCCACATGGCGCATCCCCCAGTGCGAGACCAGCGCGCCGATCAGCACGGACATGATCCCTCTGGAAGAAACGATGATATTGGCGAAGACCACATCCACCAGCGAGAACCCGATGAATAAGAAGATCATTGCCGCGAAATAGCACAGACCGCACGGCAGAGCGTCCATCATCAGCCGGGTGGAGCGCTGGGTGAACCCCAGCAGCGGCAGTGTGACTGCCGCGCAGCTGGTATAAACCACGCCGACCGTTCCCAGCGAGCCGATCAGAATATTCTCACCCTCGACCGCGCCGATCAGCTCTTTGATCAAAATATCACATTCGCAGAAACATACCAGCATGATAAACATCCAGATGCCGCCCTTGAGACTGATGCGTGTCCCGGAAAAATTCATTCCCACCGCGGCTGCCGTGCAAAGGAAAACGGCTCCCAGCTTCAGCAGGGAAAACGTCGTGTGCTGAAAGAAAAAACACATCCCCACCAGGAACACCAGCTTCAGCCCCGTCAAAGACGAAAGCCGCGAAGCCTCGATCTCGCGTGAACACTTGAAAAACGCGATCTGCCCCAGCAGGATAGTGAAAATGATCCCGAACAGCGCCCAGCCGTTATAAGAATTGATCTCCATCGAAAACCGTCTGTACAGAAACGGTAAAAGAAAAGCCGAAAAAATACCGATCCAGAGCTGCGAATAGATCGCCAAGCCGAACGCGCTGTGGTTTTTGGCGATATAGATCCGGGAGAAAATATAGGATACCGATTGGATAAAAGCCGTTATAAAACAAAGGATCGCACCAAGTAACATAAACCGACCGCTATACGGAGTTCACAAAACAAAAATCCAGGCGACTTGCCCGGTTCAACTGTCATAAATTTTTTACACAAACATGGTTAGGAGCCATGTACCCGGAACAGAGCCTACCCGACCCCGGCAGAGGCATCAAGTATTTTTTTGAGCCGCCGCGCCGATGAAATACAGGTTGCATTCGTGCCTCGCTCTTTGTAGAATAAGCGCTGTCATAATGTACAGCTCTCAAGGCCGTATCATGGAGAAAAAGATCGTATGAATATCATTTCTAAAAACTATATCGTATCCGCGCTGGTCGGCATGACCTGCGTGGCCGCTGTCTCTCAGCTTCAAGCCGGTCAACCCGATCCCCGCTATCGGATCCATGACTGGGAACGTCCTCAGCCCGAACAGATCGACCCCGGTTTTGTGGGCAATAACGAAAGAACAGGCAAGGCTCCTGCCGACGCGGTCGTCCTTTTTGACGGCGCTAATCTGGATAACTGGGTCGCCATGGACGGCGCGCCGACCAAGTGGGTCGTAAAAGAAGGCGTGATGGAATGCGTGCCCGGTTCCGGCATGATCCGCTCCCTGCAGTGCTTTGGCGACTGCCAGCTGCACGTGGAATGGGCCGAGCCCGAAAACATTTCCGGTTCCAGCCAGGGCCGCGGCAACAGCGGTGTCTTCCTGGGCGGCGGCCGTTATGAAATACAGGTGCTGGACAATTACAATAACCGCACTTACGCTGACGGTTACGCGGGTGCTATCTATGCCCAGTATCCGCCGGAAGTGAACCCCATCCGCAAACCGGGCGAGTGGAACACTTACGACATCGTCTATATCGCGCCCCGTTTCGATAAAGAGGGCAATGTGACCTCTCCGGCCCGCATCACCCTGTTCTTCAACGGCGTGCTGGTGCAGTGGGACCGCGAGCTGACCGGTCCGACCAACTGGCTGAGCCGTGACCCGTATCAGGCTCACGACTATAAGCAGCCCATCGCTTTCCAGGATCACGGCAACCCCGTGAAGTTCCGCAATGTCTGGGTGCGTGAAATGGGATGCAAAGACAAAGTCTTCAAATACTCCAACAAATATCTGGACGGTCTGACCGGCATCTATAAAGGCGGACAGACCTGGGAGATCTATCGTGACGGTGAAAGCCTGTATCTGAGCTGGCCGAACAACCGCAGCAAGGTCTGGAAGATGACCGCCGAAAGCCCGACCCACTTTGTGACCGAGCGCACGGCCTTCAGCTTTGACTTCGATGATTTTAACGATCAGGGCATCCCTCAGACCGTTTACTGGAACATGGAAGGCAATCACAACAAGCTGACCCGCCAGAAACCGGCTGAGAAGAAATAACTCTTATCAGATAGAATAAGTTATTTGATATAAATTTATTACATGAAAGACGAGTGAACAGCTCGTCTTTTTCATTTTTTCCTGTGACGGATCCAGGCGGCATGGCTTTTCAAGTTTTTGACCGATTATTGGCTTTTTAGATTTACTTTTGAGCCTGTGTGAGTTATTCTGAAAGCGCGGTGAGCCCCATGCACATTACGCGCGCGGCGGTATTCACCTCAAGTTTGTCATTTGCTAAGAAACAAAAACCGGTATGAGTTCTGGAAAATCATTGTTAAGGAACTGTTTTAGTCTGCTCGGGATCGTTATTTCTCTGGGCGCTTTGTTCGTATTTGCGCTTTTGATGATCGTGGATGTCCTTTACGGGCACAGCGGTCCCTATTTCGGCCTGGTTGCCTATATCATGGTGCCGGGCGCGCTCGTCTGCGGACTGGGTTTGATCGTGGCGGGTATGATCATGCAGTATCTGGTGAACAACTACCAGGGGGATCCGGCGCAGAGCTGCGGTCTGACCCATAAAGACGAATGCTGCTGTTGTACCTGGTTCAAGGGATTTATAAAGGGTTTCAGACTGCCCGATCTGACGATCAGCTTCACCAAATGTTCCACATGGTTAAATCTCATTGTTATTCTGGTGGTTCTGGGTATTGCCGGCGCGGTGCTTTGTCTGGCCGCTATCAATGCCTATCACTGGACCGAAGACGATGAATTTTGCGGTGAGCTTTGCCATGTGACCATGGAGCCTGAAAATGTGGCCCACAAAGATTCTCCTCACGCCAATGTCGCTTGCGTGGAATGCCATGTCGGCCCCGGCATCGATGCTTACGCTTATGCCAAGATCAACGGCATCCGCCAGCTGGCTCAGAACGTGACCAAGACCTATCACACACCTATCCATGTTCCGGTTTCGGCCATGTACGGCAAACATCTGGACGGCAAGACCAAGACACAGCACACCTGTATGTCCTGCCACTGGAACCCGAAGTATGTCGGCAACAAAGAAAAGAGCTTTACCCATTTCCTCAAGAATGAAGAAGACCTCAAGGCTTCTCTCCGCATGAGCATCAAAGTGGGCGGATGTGATCCCAAGACCGGCATCGTGGGCGGTGCGCATTCTCACGTCACCCCGAACGGCAAGAAATTAGAATTTATCACGGACAACAACAAACGCAATGGTGAGGTCGTATGGATCCGCCAGACCTTTGAAGACGGCAAGACCCGGATCTACACCAATGGCGATGAAGTGGATACCAAGAAACAAACCGTCTTCACGATGGGCTGTCTGGACTGCCACAACCGCCCGGCGCACCGTTATGCCTCACCCGTCACAGCCGTGGATATGGCTCTGGAGCTGGGGACATTGCCGCTGGAACTGGGCGAAAATGTGAAATACACCGCCATCGAGCTTCTGACCGGAGAGTATGAGACGAAGGAAGAAGCCATGAAGGCTATCAAGGATGGTCTGACAGAGATGTACGGCGGAGACGCGGAAGCAGAAGAGGAAGAAGAAGGCGCGGAACCGGCAAATAAACATCTGGAACAAGCCATCAAGACGGTGCAGAACATTTACAGCCGGAACATTTTCCCGGCGATGAAAGCCAGCTGGCAGGCCTATCCGGATAATATCGGTCACAAAGAATCCATTGGCTGTGCCCGTTGTCACAACGAGAGCATGGTCGATGAGGAAGAAGGCGAACCCGTCCGCAACGGCTGTCAGGATTGCCACGTTATTACCGCGCAATTCAAAGACGGCGAATGGGATGAAGCGGATATCAAAGGTCTGGAATTCCAGCACCTGGACGGCAACGATCAGTCCGATATCACGACTTGCTCCAAGTGCCACAACGGTACTTATTAAAAAAGACTTTTACCGTAGAGACGTGCGGTAACCCCGTGCGTCTTTTATTTTTAGAATGGGCAGTGTTTTTGAACGCTATATTTGTCAGAAGCCGGTTGTAGGGAAAGAAGTTTTCCTGGCGCGGGGTGCGATCGTCTATGGGGCGGTCACGCTCAAGGATCATTCCTCGGTCTGGTTCAATGCTGTTCTGCGAGCCGATATCAATGAGATCGTTATCGGCAAGTATTCCAATGTTCAGGACAACGCCACCTTCCACACCGGTTCCAAAACCCGCAGCGAGCTGGGCGATTATGTCACGGTGGGGCATAACGTGATCGTTCACGGCTGCAAAGTCTGCGACGGCTGCATGATCGGCATGGGCAGTATCCTGCTGGACGATGCTGTCATCCCCGAAGGCTGTTTAGTGGGAGCGGGTTCTGTGGTCACGCCCAAGCTCAAGGCCGAACCGCGCACACTGATCCTGGGTTCTCCAGCCAAAGTGGTGAGGGAACTTTCTCAGGAGGAAGTGGACGGACTGAAGAACTGGGCGATGGAATACGCGGAAGTCGCTCAATATCACCTGAAAAACAAGATCGGACTTGGTTCTCTTTTGCAATCATGAATATTTCTGTTATCCTCAGCCATCCCAATCCGGCGAGCTTCAACCATGCCATTGCGCGGACAGTCTGCGAAGCGGTGCGCGGTGCCGGGCATACTCTCTTTTTCCATGACCTTCACGCCGAAGGTTTTGATCCTGTCATGCCCACGGAAGAACTCGACCGCACGGACTGTCTTCCGCCTTTAGTCAAACAGCATACAGAGGAACTCTCCGCCGCGGACGGCATCGTCCTGATCCATCCGAACTGGTGGAGCGCTCCGCCGGCGATGATCGCCGGATGGCGCGACCGCTGCATCCGTGCCGGACTGGCTTACCGGTTTGAATCCGACGGCAAAGGCGGCGGTTACTCCGTGGGGATGCTCAAAGCTTGTTTTGCCTTGGTCATCAACACTTTGAACACACCTGTCACCGTAGAGGATCAGATCCTGGGCAATCCGATGCTGAAGCACTGGAAGGAGATCGTTTTTGGTCTCTGCGGTGTGAAGGAAACTTCTCAGAAACTGATCGGTCCGGTCATCACCAGCACTCCCGAACAGCGCGCTCAATGGCTGGACGAAGTGAAGACATTAACGCTTTCTAAATTATAAACATTTCAAAATCATTTTATTATGGCAGATTCTAAAGATCAAAAACAACAGGATACGATGGAAAAGATCGTCTCATTGTGCAAGAGACGCGGTTTTATTTTCCAATCATCTGAAATCTATGGCGGCATCAACGGATTCTGGGACTACGGTCCACTGGGTTCGGAGCTGAAACGCAATGTGAAAGACCTCTGGTGGCGCAGCATGACCCAGGAACGTGAAGACGTTGCCGGGCTGGACGCGACCATCATCCTCCATCCCAAAGTCTGGGAAGCCTCCGGCCACACCAGCACTTTCTCCGATCCGATGGTGGATTGTCTTCTTTCCAAGAAACGCTTCCGCGCGGATCAGATCAATCCGCTCTCCGGCACGGCTTGGTTCTGGACGGGTGCCACGGATGCCGAATCCGACAAGGTTTGCAACGATAAATTCTCCATGCTGCAGCTGCCGGGCAAAGATGCCAACTGGGTGCGCAAAGGCGCCATGCAGTTCTACAAAGGACGCGGTCTGCAATCTCCGGTGCTCCAGGGTGAAACCACCGAGCAGGTGACGAATACTACCCGCTACAATGAGGAAAACGGCTCTCTGCTGACCGAGCCCCGCGCCTTCAACCTGATGTTCAAGACGTATGTCGGCCCGGTGGAAAGCAACGACAATGTGGCCTATCTGCGTCCGGAAACGGCTCAGGCCATCTTCACCGAGTTCAAGAACATCTGTGAAGTCTCGCGCAAGGCTGTTCCATTTGGCATCTGCCAGATCGGCAAAGCCTTCCGCAATGAGATCAATCCCCGCAATTTCACTTTCCGCTCCCGTGAGTTTGAACAGATGGAGCTGGAATTCTTTATCCGTCCGGATGAAGTCGCCGCTCAGTTCGGCGAAGTCCCCGACGGGGAAGTCGAGGGCGAACCTCAGCCCAACTGGGGCTGGAAAGCCTGGCACCGCTACTGGCTGCGCAAACGCCTGGAGTGGTATGCCTCTATCGGCCTGACCAGCGAGAATCTGGAGCTGTACTGGCAGAAACCCGAAGAGCTGGCTCACTATGCCCGCGCCACGGTGGATATCCTCTTCAAATTCCCGTTCGGCACTCAGGAGCTGGAAGGCATCGCGGCCCGCGGCAATTTTGACCTGAGTCAGCATCAGAAATTCAGCGGTAAATCCATGGAATACTTTGACGAGAGCGCCAAGGCCAAATACATCCCGCACGTCATCGAGCCCTCCGCCGGTGTGGATCGCATGGTGCTGGCACTCATCTGCCACGCGTACCATGAGGAAGAAGTGACCGACGAGAAAGGCAAGACCGAGACCCGCATCGTGATGAAATTCCATCCGCGCGTGGCTCCGATCAAGGTCGGTGTCTTCCCGCTGCTCAAGAACAAACCGGCACTGGTGGCCAAAGCGCGCGAAGTCCTGGCCATGCTGCGCCCGTACATGACCGTTTTCTACGACGAGGCCGGCGCCATCGGCAGACGCTNNCATCGCCGTCAGGACGAAGCCGGTACGCCGTTCGGTGTGACGATCGACTTCGACACACTGGGCGAGAACGAGGATCCCTCCCTGAAGGATACCGTCACTCTGCGTGAACGCGATTCCATGAAACAGGTCCGCGTGAAAATCGATGATCTTCTGCACCTGCTGCTGAAGAAGATCAACTCATAACCTGAATAAAATCAGTATATAAAAGACCGGAGTCCTCTCCGGTTTTTTTATTACAGCGAGTGGATGGAATGGAAATCTCCAATGGTGTTTTTAGGGTCAAATTTTAAAGATTGAGACATTTTGTCGCTTTTTATTTAGATTTATTTTAAAATTTAATTGAGAATTTGTGTCTCTATGGTTGCAGAAGACAAGTTTCTGCGCTAATATGAAGACGGAGGTGACAGGGATCCGAGAGAGTGGTCTCCCAGTGTGATCCCGTTACAGTTATGTGGAATCCTTTTAGCATGAACAAAGAAGAAAACAAGGAAACAAACACCGATCAGGAACCGGTGGAACAGACCGAGCGGAACGCGGAAGAAACCGCGGCGGCTGAGACTGAGGTTTTGGATGAGGAAAAGACGGAAACGTCTGAGGAACAAGAGGAAAAGGTTTTGACTCCGGAGGAGATCAAAGAACTCCGGGAAAAAGCGTCCAAGGCGGAGGAGTACTGGAACAAGCTCCTTCAGCTGGTAGCGGATTTTGATAATTTTAAGAAGCGCTCGGAGCGTCGCCGGCAGGATGATGTCCTGTCGGCCAAGGTGGCTGTCGTGGAGACGTTCCTGCCGGTGCTGGATAATTTTGAGATGGCGTTCGCGGCTTCCGCCCAGGTGACGGATCCGGCGGCCAAGTCGCTTCAAATGGGGATCGAGATGGTTTTGTCTCAATTCCATAATGTTCTGAAAGAGTGCGGAGTGGATACGATAGATCCGCAGGGTGAGGAATTCGACCATTCCTACCATGAGGCTGTTTCCGAGAAGGAAACAGATGAAGTGCCGGACGGTCATGTGGCACAGGTGCTGCGCAAGGGGTACAAGATGAACACTCGTCTGATCCGCGCGGCCCGTGTGATCGTGGCCCGCAAGCCGGCGGAAAAGAATGAGGAGGAAAAATAGGAGAGTATGGCAAAAGATTATTACGCTGTTTTAGGCGTGGAGAAAAACGCCACGGATGAGGAGCTGAAGAAGGCTTACCGCAAACTGGCTATCAAGTATCATCCCGATAAGAATCCGGGTGACAAGACAGCCGAGGAGAAATTCAAGGAGCTGGGAGAAGCCTACGAGGTGCTGAGCGATCCGCAGAA
>DBVN01000051.1 GCA_002308515.1 Verrucomicrobia bacterium UBA1263
TTTATCGGCAATGATTTTGGCGATGATGGCTGTATTGCCTTCGGTGATATTGCCGACACTATACTGTTCACCCGTGCGTGAAAAATAGGCAATGAGGATCTTGGAATGTTTTGATTCTGTCATAGTTTCTTTTATTGTTGATTCTGTTGTATTTATTCTGTTTTCTGGGGTTTTAATTCGCCGTAGAAGTAGGACGCGGTCGCGCCTCCGTCAATGAGGAAGTCTGAACCTGTGATGAAATCAGCTTTCTCGGTAAGGAGAAGTTCGGCAACATTTGCAACTTCATCCGCTGTTCCCGGTCGGCCGGCGGGGCATTTCGCGAACATGTTTTTATAGAATTCGCCGCGGATACCGTTGAATTCATCTATAGCCAAAGGTGTTACGATAATTCCGGGTGAAATGGAGTTGATCCGGGCACCGCGTTTGCCCCATTTGACGGCTTCGGCCATAACACGCTTTACGTTGCATCTTTTGGCCATCTGATAAGCGTGCAGGGTATCTTTTATATTTTGAGGCTGAAGCACTTCCAGTTTCAATAGTTCTTCTGTCGGTGTACAGGCCAGCTGTTCATCTGTCTCAGGAGAGAGCGCCGGCATCCTGTGACCGGACTGGGAGGAGATGGTCACACCTCGGCCGCCGGATTTGATGACTTTGCCGACTTCCTCCAGCAGGACTGCTGTGCCGTACAAATCGACCTTCAGAATGACTTCGATGGGTGCCTGGCTGGGAGAGACTCCCGCCGAGTTGATCAGCATAGATATCTGGCCGTATTGCTGTGCTTTGCTGATGAGGCTCAGAATAGAGGTACGGCAGGAGATATCACACTCTGCCGGTTCGATGTCGAAACCGGCTTCCGTCATGATCCTGGCGATTTGTTTCGCGTTTTCTATGTTTTTATCGCCGACAAGGATCTTGCGGCCAAAACCGACTCTGCGGGCAATGGCCATGCCGATCTGTCCCGCTCCTGTCCATAATATCACGTCTTTCATAGATTGCTTTTTAATTTTTCAACACACTGCCGCCAAAAACAAGAAAGTCCATGGTGTCCAGTTTGTTGTCTATTGTTTTGATTTCATCCTGAGTCAAGATGATGTCCGCGGAACCGAGGTTTTCCCGCAAACGTTCCGATTTGCGGCTTCCGGGGATCGGGACGATATAGGGTTTTTTGCACATCATCCAGGCGAGAGAGATTTGTCCCGGTGCCGCGTTCTTTTCCTTCGCGAGAGTTTTCAGCAGATCCAGCAGATCTTGAGCTTTTTCCATACCTTCTTTTGTGAATTGGGGCATGAAGCTCCTGTAATCGCTGTTGTCGGTGAAAAGAGTTTCCGCGGAGAATTTGCCCGACAATAACCCATTGGCCATAGGAGAGAAAGCCACAAATGTGATGCCAAGTTCCTCCAGTACCGGGAACAATTTTTCATGGTGGCGGGCCATCATGGAATAGCGGTTCTGGATAGCGCTCACTGGACAAACGGCGTGGGCTTTTCGCAAGTAATCTTCATTTACCTCAGAAATGCCCCAGTGCTTGATTTTGCCATCTTTGATGAGTTCTGCCATGGCCGCGGCAACCGTTTCGGCCGGGACTTTGGGATCGATCCTGTGTTGATAATAAAGATCGATACAGTCGATCCCCAATCTTTGAAGACTTCCTTCGACAGCTTTCCGTATAGCTTCTGGTGTGCTGTTCAGCGTCAGGGACTTGTCGGGATTATGACAGACACCAAACTTTGTGGCAATCACAACTTGATCCCGGACGGATCTGAGAGCATTGCCGACTAGTTCCTCATTATAAGAAACTGTGCCGTCCGGGGTCATGCCGGTATAGCACTCGGCTGTGTCAAAGAATGTGTAACCCATGTCATAGGCAGTTTTGATCATTCTTTCGGCTTCGCATCTCTCAGTCGCCATGCCGTAAGCGTGAGAGAACCCCATACAGCCCAAGCCTATGGGAGATATGAACAAGCTGCTGTTACCAAGTGCTTTCTTTTTCATCGAAATTACCGTATGAAGTTTGTGAATGTGATCTCTTCCTGTTTAGGCAAAGGGATACCGGCTTTTTCCGCGGCCTCTCTGCACTTGAGATGCCAGGCCATGTTGCGCGCAAGCACCCGCATATTCTGCATTCCTTCCGCGTCTTGCAGGACTTCTTCTTTGCTCATGCCATGCACTATGTTCCAGTATCTGCCGGAGATCATGGGCATTTGGGTTATAGTGAAATATTTATTCAGTTGATCCAGAGTAGCGGTCGTTCCGGCTCGTCTGGCGCGGGCAATAGCCGCGCCGGGCTTGTGTTCAAATACCTTTTTCCCTCCGCAGAAGTTGACAAAAAACGCTCTGTCCAGGAAGGATGTGATGGAACCGCAGGCGGAACCATAGTGAACGGGTGAGCCGAAAATAAATCCATCGAAGTCTTTGGCGTGTTCCACGAATTCATTCACCTTGTCCTTGATGACACATCGGCCCAGTTTGGCACAGGCACCGCATCCGCGGCAGCCTGAAATGGCATCGGTGCCGATCTGATAGATTTCTGATTCGATTCCCTCTTCTTTCAGTGTTTTGGCAATTTCTTCCAAGGCTGTATAGGTGCAGCCGTTTTTATGGGGTGAACCGTTGAGTAATAATACTTTCATTAGAATGCTCCTGTTTTGATATGCGGAACGTAAGGTGCTTCCAGGGCTTTGATCGTTTCCGGGCTCAGCTGGATATCGAGCGCGGCGACGGCTTCCTCAATGTGTTTGGGAGAGGTGGATCCGACGATCGGAGCCGTGACATAGGGTTTGGACAGCATCCAGGCTAATGCGACCTGAGCCATAGAGTAGCCAAGTTCTTTGGAGATTTTTTCCAAATTATCCACAACCACTTTATCCTGAGCGTCTGTCGCGCCCCATACCATAGGTGAAACGTTATCTATTTTGTTTCGCTCGGTGACAGTGCCCCAGGGATGGGTGCATCTGCCGCCTGCCAGCGGACTCCAGGGAACAACGGCTATTTTCCGATCCTGGCACAAGGGCATCATTTCCCGTTCTTCTTCGCGATAGATCAGGTTGTATTGGTTCTGCATGGAAACGAATTTTGTCCAGCCGTTCCTTTCCGCGATCTGGTTCAGTCTTTCAAATTCCCAGGCAAACATGGTGCTGGCCCCGATGTATCTGGCTTTGCCAGATTTAACGACATCGTGCAGAGCTTCCATGATCTCTTCCATAGGTGCCTCATGATCCAAACGATGGATCTGATACAGGTCCACATAATCCAGACCGAGTCTCTTGAGAGAGTGATCTATTTCGGACAGGATGTTCTTGCGGCTGGATCCGGCACCGTTCGGCCGGCCTTCCCGCATGGCGAAGTGGACTTTGGTGGCGACAACGATCTCATCCCGATCCAGTCCGTATTCTTTGATCAGACGGCCGGTGATCTCTTCAGATGATCCCAGCTGATAGACGTTTGCTGTATCAAAGTAGTTGATACCCAGTTCGATGGCTTTTTTGAAAATAGGCTTCGCGTCCTCAAAATCTCTCGCCCAGGGAAAAACTCCGTTTTCACTTCCGGGTTTGCCGAAGCTCATGCAGCCCAGACAGATTTTGGAAACATCTACACCTGTGTTGCCTAATTTAACGTATTTCATAACTTGTTCTCTTTCTCAATAATATATTTTTCCAATATGGATTTTAGTTGGATTTCCGTGAATTTATGGGTCCAGTCCCTGGGCTCAAATTCACAGTCGGACATACACCAGCAGGTCATCATACCGTATAATTGAGAAATAATAAGGTGAGTGAGGAGTTCAACAGGTGTATCTTCCTTTAAATCTTTATGTTGAATGGCATTATTCAATATGTTTCGCAGCATATCCACATCATACTGCCATTTCCTGGAGTCATAATTTTTGGGAGCTTTGTTGGGATCGATGACTCCCTTGACCCAGACGCGGCACATATTGACACCGTGACGCTCGATCTCATTCATAAAGCTGTCGAAGTAATAAGCGAGCCGTTCGATGATGTTTTTATCTTTCATCTCACGCATACGGGTTTCGATCTGCGCGAAGAGGCTCCGGCAAATTTCAAAGATAACATCCTCTTTATGTTTGAAATAGGTATAAAAAGTACCCTTTGCCACACCGCAGGTCCGTGTGATCTCGTCAATGTTCAGCTCGTCAAATTCATTTTTGGCCATCAGCATGGCCGCGGCATCTAAAATCTTCTGACGTGTTTTCAGCGCGTTTTCTTGTCTGGCACTCATGGCAATGCACCTAACAGAGGAAATTATAAAAACACTGAACTAAAAGTCAATGACTTTCAGTTCAATTTTTTTAAAAATCATCAAAGGACATTTTTTCCGGCGCGTTTTTCTGAGGCAATGCGCCGGCGGAAAAACAGATTTTGCTCTTTACAATGGTCTCATTTTGTTTAAAGTATCACTATGTTAGTTGCCATTACTATCGGTGTTGGAATCTTACTCATTGTGCTTGAAACACTTCTGCCCGGGATGATCGCCGGCGCGATCGGAACCGTTCTCATGGGGACAGGGGTCTATTTTTCCTATCGGGATTACGGCACAGAGACTGGTATATGGGTCTTGGTCTGCTCTGTTATCATCCTGATGATCGCCCTGGCGCTCTGGTTCCGCTTTATTCCTAAAAGTGCTTTTATTCAAAGATTTATCTCTGACCGTTCCATCCACGGGGATGCCGGAGAGGAGCTGCCGTCAAACCTCGTGGGACAGACCGGCACCGCGGAAACCCGTCTTTACTCCTGTGGTAAGATCCGTGTAGGCAACCAGATACTGGATGCCATCACCGCCGGCGAAGGGATCGAAAAGGGGGTTCCTGTCAAAATAGTTCATGTGGAAGGCATGAAGATCGTTGTTCAGGAAATCCTGAAATCATGAACACTGCCGATCAGACCCTGCTGGAGCGGATCCAGACACTCTTAACATCTTACGGGAGCGCGCTGATCGCTTACAGCGGCGGGGTGGATTCCACCCTGCTGGCGGCTGTGGCCCGGCAGACACCCGGACTGAAATGGCTGGCTGTTCTCTCCGAATCTCCCAGTCTGCCCGCCAGTGAGCGGGATACGGCCATTCACACGGCAAAGGAGCTGGGTATCCCTTTGAGGATCCATACTTCCACCGAATTCAGCGATCCTCAGTTTCTGGCTAACCCACACGACCGCTGCTACTACTGCAAGAAAAACATCTTCTCCCGTTTCATTGAGATCGCCAAACAAGAAGGACTGTCCTGTGTTCTGGACGGCTCCAACGCGGATGACGTAAACGACTACCGTCCGGGAGCTTTGGCCATCAAAGAACTGGGCATCCGCTCACCCTTCCGGGAACTGGGGATCACCAAAACACAGATCCGGGAGCTTTCCGCCGCGCTGGGACTGCCCACAGCAAACAAACCCGCTATGCCCTGCCTGGCAACACGCATCCCCTATGGCTGCGCGATCACTGTGGAAAAAATAAAGATGATCGAGGCCGCTGAGGATTTTATCCATTCCCTTGGGCTTCAAGTGATAAGGGCGCGCTATCATGAGGTCTCCACCGGCGCTCTGGCCCGACTGGAAACAGGCCCCGCGGAATTAGCCAAACTTTGCGCGGATCCCTCCCTTTTCAAACAAATCGCCGACAAGCTTTTAGAGATCGGCTACGCCCACGTCTGCCTGGATATGCAGGGGTACCGGATGGGCAGTCTGCACGAATCTTTTGAAAAGGCCTCCAAAAAATAAAAACCACAGGGAACGGTTCGCTCCTCTGTGGCTTTAAATGATGACCGGCTTGCGGTTAATCGCTTACTTCGTTCAATAAGTTAGTTAAACTCACTTTGGTGATAGGTTTTATCAACACATTGTCAAAGAAGTCATTATAGACGATGCCGGCATCTGTATCCGCGGTAATGACAACAATCTTGGCATCGTATTTACGCTTGCGAATCTCCTGAGCCAGCTGGATACCATTCATTTCCGGCATCCATAAGTCTGTCATCACCACAGAGTACTCTTCCTTTTCCAGCAGTTTCAAAGCTTCTTTGGCGGAGGATGCCATGCTGTATTTTACCTTTTGATTGTTCAGCAAAGCGGCGATGACTTTCAGATTCATCAAAACATCATCTACTACCAGGATCTTGTGATTAAAGGTGAAAGAAGATTTGCAAACAGCCTGTTTTTTAAGGACTTTAGCACCCCTGCTCTCATCGTATTTGACATTGGGGATCGTAAAGGAAAAACAGGTGCCTTTGCCTAATTCGCTTGTGACTTCCAGCTTTCCGCCCATACGTTCCACCAATTTCCGAGAGATGGGCAAACCCAATCCTGTTCCGTTGCGGGCAGCCATGTAGTTACCGCTCAATTTCTCCACCTGAACAAACGGTGTAAAGATTTTCTCGATATCCGCTTGTGAGATTCCTACGCCTGTATCGGTCACACTGCAGAAGAAATCACCAACGGAACTGGTCGTCTTTTTAAAAGTTGCTTTAAAGGTAATACTGCCCTCTTCCGTGAACTTGACAGCGTTGCCGATCAGGTTGAAGAAAATCTGTCTCATGCGGATGTTATCCACGAAGAGGATCGGCATATTCTCATCAATATCCAGGATCAGGCGGATATTCTTCTTCTTGGAAGCGTAAGTGAATACCAGGGAGACATCTTTGCAGAAAGTGTACATATCTGTCTCGGAAAGGATGATCGGCATCTGATCCACTTCCAGCTTGGAAAGATCCAGAATATCATTGATCAGAGTCAGGAGAGATTCGCTGGAGACCATGATATTATTGATATAATCCAGTCTTTCATCATTGGAAACATCGCGATCCTTCAGCAGCTGAGAAAAACCGATGATGGCGTTGAGCGGAGTCCGTATCTCATGGGAAACGGTAGCCAGAAAATTGCTCTTCTCTTTATCGGCTTTCTGAGCTACTTCAGCCGCGTGTACCATTTGATTATAGGAATCAATCTGTCCTACTATGGCTTCTATCAAATGCCCGCAGGCGGCCAGCGTATCGCAGTCTTCTTTGCTCAGTTGGACGCGATCTTCATCGAAAATCAACACGAACAGACCTGAAAAATCTCCATAAGTCTTTATAGCGGAAATGAAAATCAGCTTCTCTTTTTCATCATTCTTCTTCTTGAATTCATCCCCAAACAATTCATGCACTTCCGAAGAATTTGAGTGGACCAGCTCATACTTCTTACTAAGAACTTTCTTTAAGAGCGGATTTCTTGGATCATAAGCAACGGGAGCTGCCTGAGAGTTTCTAAACCGCATCATCGTGAAATTATGCTCCAGTTCCAAAGATTTATCCTCTTCATTGACCTTCCAGAGAAAGGCTTCATCCGCCTTCATGTCAAAGCAGATCAGCTGCAGCACGTTTTGCAGAGATGAATTGAAATCCTTGGATTGAATGAAGATATTAATGCAAGTATTGAGCAGTTTCTCACGGTTCAACAGTCGGGTCATGTCGGTAACGTTCACACAGATGCCCATCATCAACAGCTCGTTCTTGCTGTTCCTGAACGCGACCTTCAGGCTCTTGAAGACATCTTTTCGATTCCGATGGAAAGAAACATCTTCATCCAGGCGGAAGATCGTACCTTCATTGGTACAAACCTTGAGATCATTTTCGCGCAGCTGGCGGGCGACTTCCGAATCAAAAATCTCAAAATCATCATGCCCAATAACTTGATTTTCAGACAGTTTATAGTACTCCAGAAAATCACGGTTAGCTACAGTATAGATAAAATGGTTATTGGGATTTTTAATAAAGAGCTGACAAGGGATATATTTCAGAATGATCGAAAAAAGCTGATCTACATCTTCGTCTATCTCAATGTCATTATTCACCTTCTGGAATATCGCGATGCGATACTTGGGAAACATCTGCCCCATTTCAGTCAATATACTGGGATAAATCCTGGACTGATAGACTGATTCATTAACAGAAAAGTGGATATGGACAGAACCTCTCCGAAAACAAGCGACATTCTTATTCCTCGTTTGATGAAAATACTGGCTGGGAAAAACGTCATGAAATTTTTCTCCTACGAGATAACCTGGCAAATTTTTAGTGGCAAAAGGATTATTCCAAATGATCTCGCCGTCTTTGGTGACAATAATGATGCCCTCAGACAATACTCCATAATAAGCCTGAAATTGCTTAAGTGTCTCACTCATAAATAAAAATGAATTCTCAATATACCTTCAGCCACTGCCCAATGACAGTCCGCACACAGACGTGGTATTATATGGCTCCCGTTTTGAAAAATTCAACATATTTCTTTGAAACTCTGCGATTTCGTATTGCCGCGCCGTTTCAAAATTTCAAACGAGATGAAGAATATTTACTTATAAAAACAGCGGGTATTATGCACCGGGTGCTTTTAATGACGGCTGATCTCTATCTCGTCATAAGTGGATCGGGACCGGGGCCGGGGATGAGTGAAAAGTCCCTTCCAAAAACCAAGACCGTAAAGCAGATGAGTCAGGAATAAGAACGGAAAAACTCCCAGACGGCGAATCCCTTTCCCAACACAGAGAGTTTGTACCAGCAAAATCAGCCAGTAAAATCCCCAGAGCGGAGCCGCCCAAAGCGGAAAAAACGGAGTGGCCAGGATGAAAAGACAGAACGCCGGCGGGATCAGGTTCAGCGCGGAACCCGGTCCCGGATGGAGACGGAACTGCTCAGCACGGCCGCGGCCATAGGTCATCAGCATCTTGCAAAAAGCCCGGAAGGAACGGCGGGGCCGGCGGTAAACAATAAAACCGGGATCATAAAGGAGTTTGCCTCCCTGTTTTTGGATCTCATCCATGAGGGCGTTCTCCTCGTTCGGGTAAAGCGACTCATCAAAACCGCCCAGCCGGAGAAGTGTCTCCCGGCGCGCCATCATGTTGCAAAGGATGAGTTCTTTCTCGGAAGTGGATCTGAGGCTGCCAACCGAAGCATAACGGGCACGGCTGGGACCAAACGCGACCCAGCTGGCCATTGTCCAGGCAAAGATCTGCTCCAGGGCAGGAGCCTCCGGCGGACAAAGATTCGGGCCGCCAATGATTTGGACGACAGGATCTTTGAAAAGTTCAGCCCCGCGGCGAAGAGCATCCTTCCGCGGAAGGGAATCGTCATCCAAAAAATAAATGAGTTCACCCGCGGCCTGACGCAAAGCCATATTGCGCTGGACGGAAGGCTGCTGTCCGCGCACGACCAGAACCTCCAGAAGCTCCGCGGGATAATCCATCCGCCGCGCGGCTTCGGCAGCCGGAACCTGGGAATCCCCCGGTCGGGCCGGGATAATGACCGTGACTGTTGGCAGCTGTTCCTTCACGTTTGAACTTTACGCCATTTTCAGCAATTCCCGTACTAATGCCGTGACACCTGCCTCCACCTCGCTGATGCGGCCGGCCAGCATATAAGCCGGAGTGGAAACGATCTTCAGACGGGGATCCACAGCGGCTTCGGTGACCGTTGTTTCCACATGAACAGCACCCGTGGAAGCAAGCCGTGCCGCGATGCCTTGATCTGTGCCTATTGTATAACGGACACCCATTGAGCCAAAGAGCGTTGCCGCGATCACAGGCGCGATGCAAATAAAACCAAGCGGCTTGCCGGCTGCCTGGGCATCCAGCAGGATCTTTTTTACAGAAGGTTCCACAGTCACGCTCCCCGATGTCAAAGCAAAGTCGCAAAGATTCGTGGCCGCGCCCATTCCTCCGGGCAGAATGATTGCGTCTATTTGGGACAGATCTGCCTGGGTCAATGGAACGATCCGGCCGCGGGCAATGCGCGCGGATTCCGTCAGCACATTGCGGCTTTCCTTGGCAGTGGTGCCTCGAAAATGATCCACACACTGGGTCTGTGGGATATCAGGAGCCGCGCAGCAGATCTCCGCGCCCGCGCGGTCTAAAGCCAGCAAAGTCAGTGTGGCTTCGTGGATTTCTGAACCATCCCGGACTCCACAGCCCGAAAGGATAACAAGTACTCTTTTCTTCATATCTCGATTTATTTTAAATTTTGTTCTTTCTGCGGCAGGATCAGAGGTTTGCCGGAAGGATTCTGATTCTTCGCGGCAGGTTTCTCCGATTCTTCCTGTTCTTTCGTCTTACCGGAATTGAAAAGTTCTTTCAGGGATCGGATTGGATGGATCAGCTTCATGGTCGCCCTGGGCAGATAGGTGAACTGCACATCCGGTTGTTCAAAAGTTCCCTTCACGGAACAGCGGAAGACTCTGCGGAAAGGCGTTGTCGTGAAATTGATCGCCTTGCCGATATCGCCCCAGCCTTTGAAAATATCCACATCCACCTGTGCGTCTAATTTTCGCTGAAAATCGATCGTTCCTTTGCAAAGCATTTGGAAAGTAGGCGAAGCGATCTCCAGATCCTCTGTGCGGACAACGGAATTTGTGATGGTGAAAGTACCGCCGCCGCGTGTCGCCTGGGAATTGCCCAATCCCGGAGAAATCTCATTCAGGAACCCGGAGAATAATCCGAACACCGGAATATCCCAGATCAATCCATTTGTGATATTCAGGGAACCGTAACCGTTCCAGCTGTCCCAATCGGAAGTGTTCGCTTCTGTTACCGCCAACCGTCCATTCATCGTTCCGGCCAATGTATTCGTCCTGGCATTGAAACACTCCATGAAGGGCTTGATCTGGCAATTTTCAAAATTCGCGTCGAACTTGAAATCCGCACCTGTTTCCTTTGTTTCTTCCGTTTCTTTCTGAGAAGTTTTGCTGGATTCCCGCTCAGTGAAATCAAACGCCGCCCATCCTTTCAGTTTACCGCCATAGAAATCCGCCGACAGATTTGTCAGGGACAGCTGATCTCCCTGCCAGCGCACCAGGCCGGTCAGGTTTTCAGGATAGATTTTCCACCATTTCATACCCTTGGACTGAACCAGCTCGAAATCAATAAAAGAATGTTCCGCCTCCTCAACCGGGATCATTCCATTGACGATCACATCCGGCGGCGCGGTGAAGTGATAATTCTCCATGGCGCGATCCGTTACCGGACCAATCATCTTTGTGACAAGCCGCGGATAAAGATGACAGACTCCATTCGTGATGCGCACCTGCTGATCGTCCGCGGAGAAGGTCACCTCATCCACTTTCAGATTTTGACCCGACACGAGATTTGTCTTTCCATCTACAGCGAACAGCTCCGGCATCGGAGGAAGAAACAGCTCCGTTCCCGTCGCGCAAACCAGCCCATTCGTATAGGTCACATGCGAGGATATACTTTCCAACGCCTGTTCCCGGAAAACAAAATCTTTCGCCTTCACTGTTCCATCGAGACCGCTCTTGCTCAGATCGTGCCAGCGGCCCCAGAGTTTTGCCTCGATATGCGGCGGCTCGGTAAATTCAAACATGTCCAGTGCCTTTTGCGCGCCTTCACCCAGAACGGAACCCAGCGCCTTGGGATTGCAGTCGCTGGTGAAATCCCAGAAATAATCGTGTGTTGTGGAATTCTCCTTGTAAGTGAAAATAAGGTTCCCTTCCGGACGAACGACCTTGAAATCCGGCAGCGTCCAGAAATTATTCGTCAGACAAAAATCACCCTCCGCCGACAAAGCCGGGATCCCTCTGAAATTCGCGTTCGTCCCCTGAAGATGTCCCCGCAGCTCCAGCGAAGGCAGCACCTCGTTTTTCCAGTCTGGTTTCAGATTCGTCCACTCCGCCAGTTTTATTTTTGCCTCAGCGGTCACAGTGGGAGGCTGATCATCATTCCATCCGTATTGAGAGAGCCAGCGGCGGCCGGCGGCATCCAGCAAATGCGCCATGCGGTGCGCGTTGAAATTGATCTCACCCTTGCCTTGGGCGACACGGCTTTCCAAATCCAGAGCGGCCGCTAAATTCAACTCGCCATGATGCAGAGCGGAGTAAATCTTCTTGATCGAAAATGTCGGCGCGGCCCATCCCAGTTCTAAAGAAATCTGATCGGAAACGATCTCCGGTTCAGATATGTCTATCCCGCCGAAATCCAGTTTGCAATCCACCTTCAATGGGACAGCCCAGCGCCACGGACCGTATTCCTCTGTATTCCACAGCGCGTATTCTTCGGGAGCCCTGTTGAAAACATCTACATCCACGTCGATCCAATCCATTTTTCCCCAGATCGTTTCCGGCTGGGCAAAATGAAACTGCACATTCGCCTGCCGGGGGAAATCGGGATGATCCAGCAATTCCTGATAATGTACCAAATCAAAATCCCTGAACCGCTCCGAACTGAAAATATCAAAAACATCTTTCTCAAAATCCCAGTTCCCGACCCAGTCCGTGTGGAAGTCCACTCTTTTCGCGCCGCCAATGTCGTGGATCTGGAAGTTATCCGTTTTCAAATCCAACGCCATGGAAATTTTCTTTTCTTCTTCGGGAACATGCTTCGCCGTCAAATCGAAATGGAGATCCTGTGCCAGACAAACCTGATTCGAGATCCATCCCGCGTTGCCGGTCAAATCGAACTTTTGCGGGATCATATCTTTCGTGGTGAAAACCAGCGCTCCGTCCAGCGCGATCTGATCCAGATAAAAATTCATCTGCGGCCCCTGCACCTGCAGCAGGCTGGCATTGATTTTCAAAGTACGCTGCGCGGAGTCATCCTGAAAATCATCTAATGCCAGCTGGACCCGGAAGTGCTTGCCCATTCCATGATTCTTCCGCACCTCTTGCAGATCGAAAACAATATCCGCGCTGGATGCCAGCCAGTCCGCCGCGTCCAGATGGATATTCAAAATCAGTTTGGGCGGGATCTGTGTATCAAAAGTCCGCAAGGTATCCAGTATCCTTTTGATGAATCGCCGTGTTCTTTCCAGCGCTTCGGGGTCTCTTTCTTTCTTCTGTTTGAAAGAAAGCATATTCGCGTGGATCATCTCACCGCCGATCTGGATCTGTGTATTTAAAAGTTTTCCCCGCAGATCGCGCAGAGTCCAGACATTTTTCTCTTTCTCATCAAAAGCCATCGCGCCGGATATCTCCTCGATCTTCAGCGAATCTTCCGGGCTGTCACCTAACGGCCAGCTCAAGTTGGCTTCCTGGATCGTGATGGAATCTATCAATCCCTGATCGCGCATCCATCTCCAGAAATCCAAATTCAGCAACGCGGAAGCGAGATAAAACTTGGCGGAGCCCTCTTTATCCTGTGACAAATTCAGCCCGTGCGCCTGTACTCCCAGATTCCAGGAGAGCTTCAATTTCTGCGCGGTGAAATCAAAGCCGCGCTCTTTTAATTCCCGGGTGATCTCTCTGGTCGCGAAATCAGGAAATCCAATCGTCGCCAGCCAGATAAAAATGAAGCACAACAAAAGGACTATGCCCCACACCGGATAAAAGATCCAGCGGAGCATCTTCCGTTTCCGGCACACGAAACCACAAAAACCCTTTCGCGCTTCCAGCTTACCCGGAGTCATCTGTTTATTTTTTTCCAAGTCCTTCCCTTCCCATTAAAATAGCCAGCAGATCCGCGTAGTATTCATACGTCGCCGGCGGAAATCTGAAGATCCACATTTTCCCATTCATCTTAACGATCCCGACCGGCATCCGATCCACTTTGAGATCAGAAAAAAGGATCTCCTTTTCCACGTTCTTGCCATTGACTTTGTATTCCACCAGCAAAGAACGGGCCGCCTCTTTCACTTCAAACTCGGCAGGGACTTCGTCCCCCATATTGAGCCAGCTGTCGGCGCGCAATTCCCCCAGACGGAATGCAAACTCATCCATCAGTAGAATGACTGCCTCCGGGATCGGCTCCTTTGTGTCATCATAGCCTTTGATCTTGTATGAAAATTCTTCGACCTTCTTGCCATTTACGTTTTTGACACGCTTCTTTTCACGGCTGACGACACGCTCACGATCTCCCAGTCGGAATTTCATTTGCCTGAAATCATTCGTGCTGAAAGTCATGATATCTCTGGGATACAGCTGGAACGCTTCCGTGGGGAATTTTAGCGCGTCCTTCGCGGATACCTCGTACACGGAAGTCTGAAGTGACGATCCTCCGTTTTCTTTGCAGCGCATATAAATTTTCTCCTCCGGCGGATCTTCATTCGTGACTACGACACCAAAATCCACCATCTGCTGATCACCTTTGGGACCCGTTGTCACGATCCTTTGGAACGGTTTGTCCAGGCCGTATTCCGAAAAATCATTCACCACTTCTTTGGTCACGTCTAATACCTCTATTTGGGCAAGCTCCTGAAGGATCCAGTCCACCACCTGGGGGTCTGTCTGATAAGTCTGTTCTCCGCTCAGAGAATTGGCACTCAGCCCGGTCGCTGTCCATGTGTTGGTATCTCCGTTCTTTTCCAGCAGGAACGCTTTGTTTCTTTGACTCTCTTCCGGAAACGCGCTGAACAGCACCGACTGGATGTCATTCGTCCGAACATCCCAAATTTTCATACAGCGGAAATCCTGCCAGGGCCTCATCAAGCTCCTCAGAAACTCTCCCCGCGCCAGCACCACATTCGTGTTCATATCCGTTATCAGGCCGATATAGGCCAGATTGGTATGAGTGATATCAATGTTCCCGAACTGAATAAGTGTGTTCTTTTGCGCGGAATTATTTTCGTCTTTGTATTCAAAGGATATCTGCGCCTGGGGTCTGTCCAGACCGTATTCGATCATCTTCTTGGAAAGGTCATCCCCGACATATTTTTCCACATGCCATTTTGAAAAATCATTAAAAAGTTCCTGTACTTTTCCCTCATCCGCCCGGGACGGTGTCGGGCTCAGGATATCCCAGCGGTTAGGATTGACCGTATTGCGCGCCAGCTCAAATCCATAAGGAGCGGGACCCTTGAAATTGATTTTCTCTACATGGTGTCTGTACGGCTGAAAGACTCGTGAATCCCGCCATCCGTTTTCATCTTTGGGGATCTGGTCAAAAAAGTCAGCGCTGGCCAGATAGACCTCGTCTTTGCCGGTGATCTTGAAAAACACCTCATCTTCGCCCACCGTTTTATTCCCCAAGTGAAACTCCGTCACGCTGTTTTTTTCGCGCAGGGTGAGTCTCTGGAACTGGGTATCTGTTTTGATCCCGTATTCCTCGATCGTTCTCTTGTTTTTTTCCAATTCCTCTTTGGAAATATAGTCATCTGTTGTCAAATTTTTGACGGACGCGATGATCTTTTCGATAGCGGCCTCATTCGCCGGATATTTGATGGGCGCTGTTAGATTCCAATGTCCGTTTACCTTGGCGACGCTTATCCATTTATCGGGCGTATAATAAAAATCAACCGTCACTATTTTGCCGGGATCCCAATCCGGGTATAGAAATTCACCCTTGGAAACGACTGTTTTCATTGGCGTGCGGTCGATCCAGAAAACGAACATACCCAGCACTACCGCCAGCGAAATAATCAACCATGTCGATCCCTGTTTCATGAAACGATCCTTTTAATTGCGCTTGCGCATCCAGATGACAAACCCGACTCCCAGCACGCCTCCCGGTATGATGAAGAGCATGATCCACATCAGCAGATGGATCTGGGTCTGGCTCATGTTCAGCTGGTATTCCCGGATGGGGCGCGGCCCCAGATTGGCCACCAGCGCCGTGCGGTCCAGCAGCCAGTTCACCGTCAGCACCGCGAAGTCTCTGTTTCCGAACGCGGAGTCTATCCGCGCGTTATCCAGGAAACTCGCGTTCCCGGTCACCACGACGCGCGTCGTTCCTTTGCCGGCACCGATCCCCTGCAGCGCGCCTCTTTCCACTGAAACGGCCATGCTGAGTTCTTCGCCCTTTTCACTCGGTGACGCCTTCACATATTTCCCTTCCTCACTCAGCTTCATCAGATAGCCCTCTTTGCTGGAACGCAGCAGTTCTACCACTTGCGGCGCGTCCGGCGCGGGATCTTTGGATTCCAGTTTGCTGACTTCACGCGAAAGAGGCATGAACATTTGCGAATTGACCAGAGCCTGTGAAATTTTGCTTTGCGCGTTGAAATTGGTGATGATCAAATTATTGTTCAGCACGGACAGCGGGTCATACACGATCCCATTGGTGACGCTCACTCCCCATTTTCCCAAAAGCTTTTCCAGATTTGTTTCCCGGCTCTGCGGCATCAGCAGGAACATTCGTCCGCCGCGATCCAGGTATTCACCGATGTAATTGGCTTCATCTTCCATGAACGGATCACCCGGCCCGCTGATCACCAGCAGACTGCAATCCTCCGGGATCTTTTTCTCGTTCCAGATATTCAGACTTTTGATCTGAATATTATTCTGGGTCAGGATCTCCGCGAACTTGGAATAGCCTGTCAGCTCCGAATCATCCTTGGGATTGTACTCCCGATGCCCTGACGAGAAATACGCGACCTTTTCGTTATCCTCCATCAGCGAAACGATCGCCGCCGTAAAGAGCATCTCTCCCTTGAAAGTCGATCTCTTGATCTTCTGTTCCGAGCCGCTGACCATGTTGGCGATATTGTAATCGGAAAATTCCTTTTCATAGATGACACGCGGTGATTTTCCCTCCGTCTGGAAGATCACCAGATCCCGAAAATATGTCTTCTCTTCCAGCGCGGGCAGACTCAGCCGGTATTTGTTTTTGACGAGTTCCGCCGCCTGCGGATCCTGTGTGTAATCCACTCTCTCGACTTTGATGTGCGGACTGACATCCTCATACTCTTTGAGCAGGTTATCAATAGAAACGAACAGCGGTGAATCCGACTTGAAGAGGACCACCACATGGACATCCTGCTTCAATGATTTCAAAGCGGATTTCGTCATGGGCGACAAAATGGAAATATCTTCCGAATCCAGATGCCAGCGGGAAAAATGCCGCATCCCCAGACTGTTCAGCAGCAGAATAATGACGACCATGCCCGCGATCGCGCCCAGCACGCTCAGCCCTATCCGGCGGCGGCGCTCACTTGAAAAACTCATTTCCGAATGATTCATCTCCATCTCCTCCATTGTAAAATGTGGTATGTCGCAAATAAAAAGAAAAAGGTCAGCGACCCGATAAAGATCAATGGCCGCGTATCCAAAATAGCCCGCGAGCTGTCGTTCATATAATCCGCCAGAGACAGCTTGGTCAGCAGCTGCAGCATCGGCCCGGTATCCGGCATGATGTACAGCGCCTTATAGCTCAGCATGAAGATCCCCATCCCCAGGGTGAAGCTGATCATTCCCGCCACGATCTGGCTTCGGGTGATGGACGAGCTGAAACAGCCTATCGCCATATAAAGCGCGCCGACCAGCAGGATCGCGATATAGGTGGTAAAGACAGCCGGGATATTCACGACTTTCGCGTCGTTCACATAAAAGCGGATGATCAGTATGGAGAGCATCACCGGCAGCCAGATGATCGCGTGGAACGACAAGGCTCCGCAGAATTTGCTCATCAGCACCTGAATGTCCGTCACGGGCGTCGTCATCAGCGTTTCGTAGGTATTGCTGGATTTCTCGCTGGCAAAGGACCGCATCGTGATGAGCGGCGCCGACAGCAGCATGATCAGCCAGAAATACCAGGAGCTGAAAAACATTTCCGTCAGCGTCATATCCGTCGGCTCCATATTCAGCCTCATCACCAGATCGGAAAAACAAACTCCCACCAGCAGCAATGCCGTGCTTACGATCACATAACCATTCAGCGAACCGAAATAGATACCCAGTTCCCGCCTTAGCAATGTATTAAAAACCTGCATACTTTTTTATTCTTCCTCCTCTTCTTCCTCTTCTTCCTGCGAACGGGTCAGATAAACAAAGACATCCTCCAGCGAAGGCCGCTGCATTGTTAGCTCTCTCAGACCCCAGTGATTCTCTTTGGCCATTTCATAGATTTGTTCACGCGGATCGCTCGCTTCGGCTCCAAAGGAAAGAATACACCGGTAAAAATCTCCCGATGCCGCGGAAATATCCACCGCCGCTACTCCTTTGAAATCCTTCCACGCGGATTTCAGATCTTCCAGCGGTGCCTTGATCTCCGCCACGATGCGCGCGGCTTGTCCCATGATGGACTGCAAATGACTGGTGTCATCCGAGGCCAGGATCTTTCCCTGATTCAGGATCACGACCCGCTTGCACGTCATTTCCACCTCGTGGAGGATATGGCTTGAGATCAGCACGGTGTGTTTGATGCCCAGGTTTTTGATCAGCTGGCGCACCGCGCGGATCTGGTTGGGATCCAGCCCCAGAGTCGGTTCATCCAGAATGATCAGTTCCGGATCGCTGACCAGCGCGTCCGCCAGTCCCACACGCTGACGGTAGCCCAAAGAAAGCTGACCGATCATCTTGCGGTACACATCCGTCAGGTCGCATTCATTCATGACCGTATCGGCCCGCTCGCGGCTCTCTTTGATCCCCAGTCCTTTCAAACGCGCCCGGAATTTCAGGTAATCTCTCACCCTCATATCCGTGTACAAAGGATTGTTCTCCGGCATGTAGCCGATCCGTTTGCGGACTTCGTCGGACTGGTCGAAAATATCGAACCCGGCCACACGCGCCGAACCCGATGTCGCCGCCATAAAAGTGGAAAGGATCCTCAGCGTGGTGCTTTTGCCCGCGCCGTTAGGGCCCAGCAGACCCACGATCTCACCGCGCTTGACAGAAAAATTCAAATTGCTGATCGCGATGAAATTTCCATAGCGTTTCGTCAGCCCCTTTACTTCGATCATCAAGTCCTTGTTGTCTTGCCCCATAACTCCGCTCCCAAGTATAAAATCTCCTTGCTCGTGAATCAACTATCTATTCCTGTTCGTAAACCCGTGTTTTCATGCTTCGCCAGCCGGTACCGGACCATCCTTTGGCATCCTTCTGATGGTACACCACCGGATAATTCGGAACAAAATGCCCTATCAGCCGCCCGGCCGCTTCCGGTTCATCTCCTTCAAACCAAATCCCTTCCAGACTGTTTGTCCATGAAAAAGCGTCCTCTCCCACACGAACGACTCCGGCCGGGATGATCAGTTTCCCCACCCGGCTGCAATCGGTAAATGCGTTGTTCCCGATGACTTTTAGGCTTTTCGGCAGAATGAGTTCCGTCAAATTGCAGCAGCTGTAAAATCCCCGGCCTTCGATCTCTTCCAGCCCCTCCGGCAGGGTCACTGCTTCCAGAAAAGCGCATCCGTGGAACGCTCCTTCCCCAATGATCCGCGTTCCGGCCGGTACCGTATAGCTCCCCCGCTTCCCTTCCGGATAACGAATCAGCTTTTTCATGTCCCTGCTGAACAAGACACCGTCCCGGCAGGCATACTTCTGATTCTCAGGATCTAATGTAAAAGACTGGAGCTGAACGCATTCATCAAAAGCCGCCGTTTCGATTTCCGAAACACCGGCCGGCAGTTCCAGAAATATCAGCTCGGTGCAGAACCAGAACGCCCTCTGACGGATCCGGGTGACTCGCGAACCGATTTTGACCTTTTTGGCCCGGAGACAATTCCAAAATGCCCACGGCGCGATCTCGGTCACAGGCTTACCGCCGACCGTCTCCGGGATAACGATATCTTCTTCCGATCCAATATATTTCACCAGAGATGCCCCATCGGGGACATCCGCCCACAAGAAATCTGTCTCCGGGGTCCCGCCTTTCACGGAACAAGCCGCCCAGATAAATGCCATGCAAAACAGTAAAAATCTCATGTCTCCTCTCAACATCCCTCTCTTTTGTACCCTAAACCTCTTTCCAAGTCCAACTTTTCTATTTATCTCAAAATCGCTGTTAGGATTTCAATTTTTTCAAAACATATTCAAAACAAACATGTTCCGTAGAGACGCGAGATCTCGCGTCTCCGAGACGAGCGGATCGCTCGTCTCTACAATAAGTCGTTATTGTTAAAGATATTATTTGTTTTTTTTTAAAGAGTTTGGATCTCCAACGGTGTTTTTGCTTTATCAAACAAAGATCCGCTCAGATGCAGTAGTCGAAGATGTTTTCTTTGGCTTCCTGGGTGCCGTAGGTGTGCAGGATATCATCCAGGGTGATGTTCCGCATGAGATCCCGGATGCCTTCATTGAGGTTTTGCCAGATGCCGCGGGCGGGACAGAATTTGCTGCGTTTGCATTTTTCGGGGCACTGGACGCAGTCCACGATGGAGAGGGAGCCTTCCATGATCTCCAGTATCTCCAACAGAGAGATTTCTTTAGGATCCTTGGCCAGATGGTAGCCGCCGTTCATGCCGCGCACAGAGCGGATCAGGCGCCCCCGGCGCAGGCTGATCATCAGACAGCTGATGTATTTTTCTGAAATCTGCTGAGACCGGGCAATGTCCCGGATCAGGCGCGGCTTTTCGGGGTCGTGCATGGCCAGATCGATCAGGATCCGCAATCCATAGCGGCCTTTGGTAGAAATTTTCATGAACGTTTCCTGCGTGTGTCTGTTGTTTCAGACGGCTGTGCCTACTATGGCATTCCGGTTGGAAAAATCAATACTAAATTAAAAGACATTGCGGAAAGTGAGGATTATTTGGATTCAGCGCTTGACATTTCAGGGCGGTGATGTATATTTTTCTCAATACACAACTAAAATAGTTGTGATTTTTTAAAAGATAAAGAGCATATAATTTATGAGTATCGCGAATAACATTCTGGATAAGATCGGCGGAACACCGCTGGTCAGGATCAATAAGTTGAATCAGGGCGGGGCGGAAGTCATTGTCAAAGTGGAATCCTTCAATCCGGGCAGTTCCGTGAAGGACAGGATCGCCTTCGCGATGATCGAGGCGGCCGAAAAGGAGGGCAAGCTGAAACCCGGCGCGCTGATCATCGAGCCGACCAGCGGCAACACCGGCGTCGGTCTCGCCCTCGTGAGCGCGGTGAAGGGCTACCA
>DBVN01000083.1 GCA_002308515.1 Verrucomicrobia bacterium UBA1263
CGTATCGCGCATGACGCGCAACGCCCAAAAATGTACTCTAACCTCCACCTCCTTTCAACTTATTTTTTTATTCAAACTTCACTGTTTATTTGTATCGTCCTCCTTTTCACCGTGTTATAGAACAGAAAATTTTTTTCAGTTTTTTATCTTCCTCAAAAAAAATAAGGCACAGTTTTCCCACTGTGCCCGGAAATTCTTGTTTATTTTCTGTTTTATTCTTCGTCCTCACCGCTGTTTTTGAGCGCGGCGATAAATTCTCTCATTGCCGGGGATAAAGGCTTTTCTCTCTTCACGATAGCGGCAATCGGGCGATAGAGTTCAATATCCACGGGGATGATTTTTACGATAGAGTGCGCACTGACTTCCTGTGCTACGGTACGACTGGGAACCAGTGATACGCCGTTATTGATCTCAACAGCGCGTTTGACTGTTTCCACATTATCAAACTCCATCACCATATCCACCTCGATATCATTATCCAAGAAAAGTTTATCGACGGCCTTGCGTGTCGGTGTCCCGCTTTCAAAACCGACAAATTTTTGTCCATTCAGGTCTTTTAGTTTAACTTCTTTTTTGTGGACGAAGGGATGATCCACACTGGTGATAAGAACCATTTTATCCCTGTGCAGCGGAATGATTTCCAATTTGGTATCCCGTATCGGATAGGCTACCATGCCAATATCCACCACATTGCTCAGCACATCTTCATAGACCTGATTGGCACGCCGATATTCAACCTGAACGCTGACAGAGGGATATTGACGAAGGTATTTACGCAGATAAAGGGGCAGATCGTGCAGACCGATGCTGTAGATGGTGGCCAGACGGATCGTTCCCGAAACAACGTCACGCAGTTCCAGCAGTTTACAGCGGAGTTCGTCAAATTCTTTGACCAGATTCAAACCGTATTGGTTCAGGAGATCTCCTTCACGGGTGAGGCGGAATTTCTTTTTGCTTCGCTCTACCAGGTGACACCCAAAATGTTTCTCCATCGCACGGATCTGCTGGCTCACAGCAGACTGAGTTATTCCATTGATTTGAGCTGCTTTGGTGAAACTTTCGGTTTCAGCCAAATCACAAAACATTTTAATGCTTTCTATTTGCATGACAGTGTTTTCTATCTGAGTTTATCTGTTTTTTTCACAAGGATATTCCTTCTCCCCGCGCACAGCGATATATTAGCTTTTTGAATGACCCTGTCAAGTTTTTTGAATAATTGTCTCACTTTGCTTTGACACTTCTCTCTCATTTTAGTAGCCTTTTGCGAGCGCTTGGGCTCAGGAAGCCTCCTGGCGCTCTCTATTTTTATAAAAATGCTAGTTGTTCAAAAATACGGCGGCACGTCTGTTGCAAATCTGGAGCGAATCAAAAATGTCGCTTCCCGGATCGCTGAGTACTGGGAACGCGGCGACCAAGTAGTTGTCGTGGTTTCGGCTATGAGCGGTGTGACAGACTCTCTCATTAAAATGGCGCATGGTCTTCTCCCATCTCCCAACCGAAGGGAAATGGATGTTTTGCTCGCGACCGGTGAGCAGACGACTATTGCTTTGACCGCCATCGCCCTGCATGCTTTGGGGATCCCGGCCACTTCAATGACCGGGGCGCAAGCTGGCATTACTACCGACGGAGCTCATACACGGGCCAAGATCAGAAATGTCTCGCCCGTCCGTATCCGCCAATGTCTGAACGCCGGCCATGTCGTGATCGTCGCAGGATTCCAGGGACAGACGGATGATGACGACATCACTACTTTGGGCCGCGGCGGTTCGGATCTGACGGCGATCGCGCTGGCAGCCGCTCTGAAGGCCGATCTGTGCCAAATCTATACGGATGTGGAAGGTGTTTATACGGCCGATCCCCGCATCGTACCCAACGCGCAAAAGCTTGATGAGATCTCGTATGATGAAATGTTGGAGCTGGCCAGTCTGGGAGCCAAAGTCATGCAGTCACGCTCCGTTGAATTCGCTAAGAAATTTGAAGTTATTTTTGAAGTCCGATCCAGTATGAACAAGAAACCAGGAACGATTGTGAAAGAAGAAACCAAGAGCATGGAAGATGTCATTATCCGCGGCATTTCCATGGATAAAAATCAAGCCAAGGTGACCCTCGCCCAAGTACCGGATCGTCCGGGCTCGGCGGCACGTGTTTTCGGTGCGCTGGGTGATGCGAATCTCAGCGTGGATATGATCATCCAGAATGGCAGTCCGAAGACCGCGGAACCCTGCACAGATATTTCCTTCACGATCGAAAAGCCTTTCCTCAAACGGGCGACCGATCTGCTTCTTGGCATTAAGAACGACCTGGGTTTCAACGGTCTGGCTCATGACGATCAAATCGCCAAGATATCCATCGTGGGCGTAGGAATGAAAAGTCATTCCGGAGTCGCTGCCCAGATGTTCCGCGCTCTGGCCGAGGCCGGCATCAACATCCAGATGATCTCCACCAGCGAGATCAAGGTCTCCATCATCGTAGATATCGAAAACGCCGACACAGCTCTGAAGGTACTTCATGCCGCTTTCTTCCCGGAAGCCGCTAAGGCCGATAAAATCGCTACTGCCAAAAACTAAACTTTTTTATCACCATGCACGATTTTCATTATAAAAACGGAAAACTCTTCTGCGAGAATGTCGCCGTAGAAGATCTGGTCAAACAGGCCGGTTCTCCTCTTTATGTTTACTCTCAAAAGACGATCGTGGAAAACGTCAATCGTCTGGAGATCGCCTTGGCACCGCTGGATGTCACTATCTGCTACGCGATGAAAGCAAACGCCAGTCTGGGCATCCTGGGGCTGATGGCCTGTATGGAGTTGGGATTCGATGTCGTCAGCATTGGAGAACTGCGCAAAGTCCACTTTGCCGGCGGCGATACCAAGCGCTGTGTTTTTGCCGGTGTGGGCAAGACCGAGGCGGAGATCACCGACGCTCTCAAACTGGGCATTTATTCTTTCAACGTGGAGAGCATTCCTGAGCTGGAACGCATCAACCGCATCGCCGGCAAGCTCCACAAAAAAGCCCCCGTTGCCATCCGTGTCAATCCAAACGTGGACGCGGAAACTCACGCCAAGATCACCACAGGCACTTACGCCAATAAGTTCGGCATCGCTTTTGAGGAGGTCGAAGCTCTTTACCGCAAAGCCAAACGCAGCTACAAGAATCTTCATCTGAAAGGTGTTCAAATGCACATCGGCTCCCAGCTGACAGATACCGCTCCCTTCGTGAAAGCGGTCAAAAAGATGATCCCGCTGGTGAAGACCCTGCGCGATAAGTACGACATCGAGTTCTTCAGTCTGGGCGGCGGTATCGGCATCGCTTATCAGGACGCGCTGGAAAGCGGTTCCGCCGACTGGTGGCAGACGAAAGGCAAAGATTTCATCAGCCCTGAAAAATTCGCGGACGCTCTGATCCCCCTGCTCCAGCCGCTGGGTGTCAAGATCCTGATCGAACCCGGCCGCTTTATCGTGGGCAACGCCGGGATCCTGGTCACTCGTGTGGAATATGTGAAACAGACCCCGAAGAAAAACTTCGTGGTGGTGGATGCTGCTATGAACGATCTCATCCGTCCGGCTCTCTATGACTCTTATCATCAGATCGTTCCGCTGAAACAGTCTCGCACCCAAAAGACGATCAAGGCTGATATTGTGGGGCCTATCTGCGAATCCGGCGACTGCTTCAGCCACGATTGCACCCTGGCTCCTGTCAAAGAAGGTGATTATCTGGCGCTTATGAGTGCCGGTGCTTACGGCATGACGATGGCTTGCAACTATAATGGCCGTCCGCTGCCGGCAGAGATCCTGGTCAGCGGCGATCAGGCGGATTACCTCCGTCTGCGCGAGAATATCCATACCACCTGGAAATACGAGGGCATTCCTCAATGGCTTCTGTTTGAAGAGGAAGAACAGCCGAAAGAAAAGAAAGAGAAGAAAGCTCCCAAAAAATCTTCCCGGAAAACTCCTAAAAAACAGGCTAAATCCGCGAAAAAGTAAAAATTTTTCCTTCTGCGGCAAAGTTTATCTTGCTAAGAAGTCCCGATTCCCGTATTGTGCGGCTAGTTAATATCTGCGCAAGCGGGATTTTTTTTAGGAGGCAAAAAAATGAGCGAAGAAAATCTGAATCAACCTCAGAACGAAACGAAACCGGGTCCTTCCTTCTGGCAGGATAAAACCGTTTTGATCACCTTGTCTGTCATGATCCTGGCCGGGCTTTTGACCGTCGCGTGGATCACGCACCGCACCCTCAAAACGGTCGAGAATTTTACCCGTACCGGGCTGAACTCCACCACACAGCTCTCTGTTTTCAGTGTGGCCGAAAGCCTGCACAAACAATCCAAGCTGGTCATCCAAAGCGCCCTGATCACCGTGGATCAGAGCCTGGAAAAAGAAACCGTCCTTTCGCTGGGCGGCTTTGCCTTTGGTCTGGGAACGTCCAATCTGCGCATGGTCTCCATGGGCAACCGGGTCCAGTACTACATCCCCCTGAATGATGTCGCCGAGAGCGATATCGTCTGGGACGGCGAAAAGAAAACGCTCACCCTCAAAGTCCCCGCTCCGATCGTGGATTCCGATCTGGTGGAAGTTCAGCAGGATCCCCGGCAGATCCTCTTTCTGGGCGAGGACAGCTGGTTTGACTGGGCGCGCGGATCCGGTAAATCTGAACTGGCTCAGGAAGCCAAAGACAATCTGCGTCAGTACGTCCTTAGAACGGCTCGCACACGCTACTACATGAACATGGCCGAGGACAATGCCGCCCGCGAAATGGAACGTTTGGTCCACGCGCTGATCGCTCCTCTGGAACCCGAAGCCCGCGTCATCGTTGAGTTCAAGAAAAAACACTGATGTCCTATGGATAAAAAGCGGATCGCGATCAGTCTTGTTTTTTCGATCATTTTCCTCTCCGCCGTCTTTTACAAAGTCCCGGTCCGGGAAGTCCTGCACGTTCTCAAAAACGCGAGTCCCTTCTGGATGGGCATTGCCGTCATCGTCATGGCGATGACCATCACTCTTACCGGTGTGCGCTGGGATCAGGTCCTGCGCGGTCAAAACTGGCATCTGTCCTTCTGGCAGGTCATTCGCGCCACCTGGTACGGCCACTGCTTCAACACCGCTCTGCTGGGACCGGCGGCCGGAGATATTTTCAAATCCACCCTCTTTGCCAAAGAACAGGATATTCCCCTGGTCGATCTTCTTTCCGCCTCATGGCTGGATCGTCTGCTGGCCGGTGTCGGCAGTATCCTTTTCGCGATCCTCGTGATCATCTTTACCCTGATGACGGGCGAGCGTCTGGAAATCGAACTGCCTTCAGTCAACCCATGGTTCCTCACCGCCGGCGCTCTTGGTGCCGCCGCGGTCTGCTTCCTGATCTGGAAATTCCGTCTGCTGGATAAGATCGCCTTTGTCAAAAAACTCAAGGACACCTTTACCGCCGCCATCGTCAGGATGTACAAAGCCCCCGGACGCGCCTTGACCGTCATCCTTCTGGGCTGTGTGGGACAGATCCTGCTCAGCAGCATCCTGGCCTGGACACTGGCCTCGGTCACTCAAACCGATCTGCCCTGGGTGCAGATGCTCTGGGTCTTTCCGGTCATCGCCATGCTGGCCACGCTTCCCATCTCGGTGGGCGGAGTCGGTGTCCGCGAAGGTGCCTCTCTGGTTCTGCTGGGCAACTACGGTGTCGTCCAGGCCGACGCGGTAGCGGCCTCACTCCTCTGCCTGGGCGTTTACTGGCTGAACGCCGCCATCGGTGCCATCCTCCTCTTCGTGGGCAAACCCTCTCAAAAAACAAACGTAAAAAACTAATATAGAGTATATTGTAGATGTACAGCCAACACATCTCCATTATAAAGTCCTGANNGGATGAAGCGAAGCGAAATCCCTGCTCGACATCAACAACTGTTTAAGTCCCGAAGGTGACGACAGACGAATCCCCACCACCTCCATAATCAAATCCTGTGAATCCTGTCATAATAAAAATATCTGTGCATATC
>DBVN01000019.1:0-3092 GCA_002308515.1 Verrucomicrobia bacterium UBA1263
CCGGTGTAAGTCAGTTTCAATTCCAGACTGTAGTCAATGGTCGGCTCCGCCGCGTACACCATAGCTCCCGTTAATGCCAGCCCCACCAGGCTGGATAATAGTTTGTCTCTCATGATTAAAATATGTTCCCGTTCAAGGGATATCCTTTCCAAAGATAGCACACATTTCCCGAAACAGCAAGGGGATAAAAAGAACCACAGATGGACACGGATGAACACAGATAAGTTATTCAATAACAATATATTATCTGTGTCTATCTGTGTTTATCTGTGGTTCTTTTCATTCCATCTGTGGTTCTTTTTGGTGGATAAAATGCAGTGCTGCCAGAAGCAGAGCGGACAGCGCATAAGCAATGGCAAAATTCGGTGCCGCGTTCCATCCATAGACGGGATCCGCCCCTGTTTCCGTCAACTGATAGGCATGGATCACACCAAAGAAGGAAAGCACCGCGCCCACCGCAAGCCAGGCCGCCGCCTTCAGGAAAAGGCGGTCGATGCAAAACGCGAACACAGCCGATAAGATGATCCCTGTCAGGATGAAACCCTGATCCAGGGCAAGGAGTCCGAAAATATAGAGATCGCTCCCAAAACGGGAAGCAATTTCCGGGAAACTGGCCCCGCAAGTACTGATCGTGGTCTTGATCAGCATCAGTGCCCAGCTGGCAATACAAGGGATCATGCCGATGGTGACCGCCATCGCGTGACGTTTCGGAGTGGCCTGGTAAGCCTGAGCATTGATAATGAGGCCGATCCAGAGCAATATCCCCAGCAGGATCTCAAGGGGGATCAGTTTCAGGATCAATGTCATCCCGCCTACTAAAATGAGCACCGTCACCACGACCGCGTTCAAGACGGAATATCCGTGGCGCGCCCCCATTTGCTTCCAGGCTGGATGCCCGATATAAATAGTCGTAGGAAAAGGACTTCCAAAAATCGCAGCGGCAATGCTGCCCAATCCGTTGATCAGCAGACTGGAACGGGTCTCAAAGTGATCTCCGCCGGCATCCGCGCTCTCCAGATTCTCCAGCGAGCCGATCACGCTGAACAGAGCCATTGGGATAATGACCGAGAGAAACTTCCAGCCGCCGCCGTTGATGATAAAGTCAAACAGATCACCCACGACCGGAACGGGATAGTAAAAAGCAGGCTTCCAGACTTCCGTGGAAGGCGTAAAGAAATCAAACCCTAAAACCTTTGTTCCCCAGGCAATAATGACACCCACCACCAAAGCAACGATACCGCCCGGAATACGCTTGGGAAAACGCAGATTCGACGCGTAAGCCGCGATCATTAAAAACGCCGGCGCGATCGCGATGACGGGATTGGCAAATATCTGGAACAAAAACCCCATCGCGATGAACGTGATGCCGACCCCGGCCAGACAGGAAAGCAAAGCCGCCCGCGGTGTATTCCGGCGCAGCCAGTCACAGCAGAAAGCCCCTATCGTCTCAAAAATGCCGCTCAGCAAACACGCAAAAACACCTGCCTTCCAAGCCAGAAGGGGGTCATTCGTCCGCAAATAGACCGGCAGCATGATCAGGAACGTGAAAGAAACGATCGTCGTCGTATTGAGCCCGTAAGGCAGAGCCGTCACATCAGGATTCCCCGTGCGGAGCGCCAGCTTGCGCGCCTGCCAGGCATAGAACAGATTACCGACCACCAGAGACACAGCGGCTCCCGTCATGATGCGAGAATTGATAAAATCCGCGGACATTCCGCACAATGTCGAGCAAAACACAGAGATAACCATCAGCATCAGCAGGTTATCAATAAACAAACCCAGAAAACCGTCCAGGTCTCCGCCAACGAACCAAGGGAGCTTTTTTTCCATTTTTCTTAAATATTCAATATTTCAAGACTACTTTGCCGGAGCGATCACCGACTGGACCTGTCCCTTCTGAAAAGCGTCCCAGACAGGTGACATTCCGCGCAGACGCTCCACGATCTTCGTGAAAGAAGAAATGACATAATCTATCTCCTCCTCTGTATTATCCTTGCCCAGAGAGAAAATCAGATTCCCCTGCATCAGTGTCAATGCCTGTCCGATCGCGCTCAAGACCGGCGAAGCCTTCAGATTCTTGCTGGAACAGCTGGAGCCGCTGGCCACGGCGATCCCGGCCGCGTTGCAAAGCAGCAGCTGACCTTCGCCCTCGATGAACTCCGTGCTGATGTTCAGGTTGCAGGGATGACGGCCATCTCCCGGCAAAGGCCCGTTCAGACAGATATACCGGATATGACTGCTCAAACCTTCCCACAGACGCTTTTGCAGAGCCGATACATGAGCAACACGTTTTTCCCGTTCCGCTTCAGCGATTTCCATCGCCAGCCCCGCACCTACGATCGCCGGAACGTTCTCCGTGCCGCTGCGGCGGTTGCCCTCCTGGATGCCGCCGCTGATGATACTCAGCAGACGAGCTTTGCGGTTTTTATACAAAACACCGACTCCCTTGGGGCCATAGAACCGGTGAGCAGAAAGACTGATCAGTCCTGTTTTGAACTGTGTCACATCAATGGGCAGCCAGCCGGCACTGAAAGCCGCGTCCACAAAAAACTGGATCTTATGCCGTTCGGCAATAGCTCCGATCTCCGCTATCGGCTGGATCGTGCCAATATCATGGTTGGCGTAATGTGTCNNTCAGGATCGTTTCGGGCGTGATCGCCGCCTCGACAGCCGCCGGATCAATGCGTCCCTGGCGATCTACCGGCACTCGTGTCGCCGTGAAGCCCTGTTTCTCCAGGAACGCGACAGAATTCTCCACCGAAGGATGTTCCGCCGTGGACAAGATGATATGTTTCCCCTTGCTCTGGAGAGCATAAGCGGACCCCTTGACACCCAGATTATTCGCCTCCGTGCCGCAAGATGTAAAAATGATCTCCTCCGGCTCCGCGGCATGGATCGCCGCCGCAAACTGTTCCCGCGCACGGGTCAGCGCCTTTTTGGAACGGATCCCCAGCTCATGCAGTGCCGACGCGTTCCCGTAATAATCCCGGAACCAGGGCAGCATCGCCTCCAGCACCTCCGGCAGGACCGGCGTAGAGGACTGGTAATCTAAATAGACCTTATTCATTCGGCTGCTTTTGAGCTTTCGCGGC
>DBVN01000019.1:3145-3288 GCA_002308515.1 Verrucomicrobia bacterium UBA1263
CAATGGATCTTGACCGGCGGCAGACCGCCCAGCGCGTCCACTACGTTCTTATTGCTCAGTTGCATCGCCTCCTCGATCGTCTTGCCCTTCACCAATTCCGTTGCCATGCTGGAACTCGCGATCGCGGAACCGCAGCCGAAAGT
>DBVN01000077.1:0-13542 GCA_002308515.1 Verrucomicrobia bacterium UBA1263
GACCAGAGCATTTACGGCTGGCGTGGGGCTCAGATCAGCAACCTTCTGGATCTGGAAAAATTCTATCCGGAGGTCAAGATCGTCAAGCTGGAGCAGAACTACCGCTCCACCAATATCATCCTCAAGGCCGCCAACAAGGTGATCCAGAAGAACGTGCGCCGCCGTGAGAAAAATCTCTGGTCAACGCAGGAGACAGGAGAACTGATCAAGCTGGCTACCTATGACAATGCTGAAGATGAAGCGCAAGGTGTTGTAGATCAAATCGAAATGGATCGAGTCAATGGTGTTCCCTGGCAGAAACAGGCCATCCTCTTCCGTACTAATCAGCAGTCCCGTCCCATCGAAATGGCTTTGCGCAAAAAGCAGATCCGATACAACTTGGTAGGCGGTCAGAGCTTCTTTGACCGCAGTGAGATCCGTGACTTTCTGGCTTATGTTAAAACGCTGATCAACCCGAATGACGACATCAATCTGCTGCGTATCGCTAATACGCCTCCGCGCGGTTTGAGTGATGTCACCATGGAACGGCTGCTCGGCATCAGTCAGGAGCATCATAAATCGGTCTTTGAAGTCATGGGAAATGATGAGCTGCTGGAGCCATTCTTTTCCCGGACAAAGCTTTCCATCAATAATTTCCACGAGTTGATCACCAGTACACGGAATATGTTGATGGCTAAAGAAGTAGGTTTTCCGCTGAACGACTGGCTGGATGAATTCCTGGATGATCAGGGACTGTATGCCTACATCCGCCGCGTGGAAAAAACCGCCGAGGCCGGGGATATGAAAATCTCCAATATCCGACAGATGCTTAAAGATTTGGAACCGCACACCAAAAAACATTCTCCCATGGAGGCGCTGCAGGAATTTCTGGAGGAGATCACCCTGGATAATGAACTTTCTGAAGAAGGAGAACAGAAGGAGAACGCGGTCACTCTGATCACCATGCACAGCTGCAAGGGGCTGGAATATCCTTATGTGCATATCGTTGGGCTGGAAGAAGGTATCCTGCCGCACAGCCGTTCCAAAATGGAAGGAACTCTGGATGAGGAGCGCCGCCTTTTCTATGTGGCTATCACGCGCGCCAAAGAAGTCCTTTACCTGAGTCACTGTACCGGCCGCAGACAATACGGCCAGCTCATGCCGTGTCATCCGTCCCAATTCCTGATGGAGATGCCGGAAGAGCTGATGGAGCGTTCCGATGTGATCATGAGGACTGTTCCCACACAGGAAGCGGCACAGAATATTTTTGCTGATATTTTTTCACAAATTGGTTAAATATAATAAGATATGAATGAACATAAGAATCAGAACGAGATAGCGGTCATTCAAGCCCGTTTGGATGAAACTCCGCTTCTTTCCGCCATGGCCTGCGAGATTTGGAATCAGCATTTTCCGCCTCTCGTTGGGCAGACCCTTGTGGATTATCTGCTCGACAAGATACAGTCCAGCGAAGCGATGGCTCACCAGATCCGGGAAGAAAACATCGTCTATTATTTCCTGACCTTCAACGGAGAAAAGGTCGGCTACATGGCGGTACGTGTGGAGGGGGATGTGCTTTTCCTCAGCAAGTTCTACATCAAAAAAGAGTTCCGCGGTAAGGGGATCGCGCGGGCCGGAATGAATTACTTTGAGGATTTCTGCCGTCAGCGTCAGCTGAAAAAGATCTATCTCCATGTGAACCGCAAGAACCTGGGAGTGATCAAGATTTATGAAAAACTGGGCCTGAAGAATGTAGGAGCCGAAGTCACCGAAATGGGTCACGGTTTTGTCATGGACGACTACGTCATGGAAAAAGTGATCTCCTAGTTTTGTTTTTCCATCTAAACGCGCGCTGATCGTTGGATATTCGCGCGCGTTTATTTTTTAAGATATTGCACAAGAATAGGAAATAACTATTCGCGCGCAAAATAAACACGCGCGCGTTTATTTTATAAATCTTATTCGCGCGCGCGAATAAGCTTGCATCCTTTCTTTTTTTTCCTAAAATTTTTCTGATGGGTCTGCTATGAGAACGATCCCTTTGAAAGAAAGTCTGAATGTTGAATTCAAGAGCGATAGAAATCTGCTTCCTGATGGAGAGCTGATAGATGCTGTTGTCGGCATGACAAATGCCAAAGGTGGCACTTTGTTTTTGGGTGTAGAGGATGACGGCGAGATCACCGGGGTCCATCCCAAACATGCAGATGAAACAGGCGTTGTTGCACTTATAGCCAACAAGACCCGGCCTTCGATCACCGTTCAGGCGGAGCTTGTCCGGGAAGAGTCTCATCCGGTTCTTCGGATACAGGTTCCCATGAGTTCTAAATTCGTGGTAGCATCTTCTGACGGTAAGATCCTCCAGCGCAGATTGAAATTGAATGGCACACCGGAAAATTCACCCATTTATCCTTATGAGATCAATTCCCGGCTGTCGGAGCTGAGTCTTTTGGATTTTTCAGCACAGATCCTTCCCGGTGCGGAGAGAAGTGATTTTGACCCGGATGAGCGTTTGAAGCTGAGAAAAATCATCCGGACCCGGAAAGGCGATCAGTCCTTATTGGAACTGACAGATGAAGAGCTGGATAAGGCATTGCGGTTTGTGAAAGAGGAGAATGGAGAACTCAAGCCGACTCTGACGGGAATGCTTATTCTGGGCAAAGAGGAGAAAATCAGTGAGTTGATCCCGACTGCAAAATCTGCATTTCAAGTTTTGGAAGGAACACAAGTCAAGGTCAATGAAGAATTTAAGAAACCTTTGCTGACGACTTTTGAAATTTTTGAGAATTATTTGAAGGCATGGAACCCGGAGCATGAAATAGAAGAAGGTCTGTACAGAAGACCCATCCCGGAGTTTTCCATGACGGCTTTTCGCGAGGGTTTGGTCAATGCGTTCTGCCACAGGGATTATTCTGTTTTGCAGAATGTGCGTCTTGCTATCAATGACGAAGGAATGACGATCAGCAGTCCGGGCGGTTTTATTGAAGGAGTCAACTTGAACAATCTGCTGACGGTGGAGCCAAACGGACGCAATCAGGCTCTGGCCGACGTATTTAAGCGCATTGGACTGGCCGAGAAAACAGGCCGCGGGATCGACCGCATCTTTGAAGGCAGTATCCTCTATGGACGGCCCTGGCCCAGTTATACCGAATCTACGGAAAGATATGTAAAGTTGTTCATACAAAGAGCCAAACCGGATATCCCGTTTATCAGGATGCTTTCCCATGAAGAGAGCAAACTGGGGCATTCTCTGCCCATCAACTTTTTATTGATACTCTCTGCACTGCAAGGGGATCAGCGTATGAACATTGAGCAGATTTCAGACAAGACCCATATCGATCCTGTCCGGGTAAAAAACAATATCCTTACACTCATGGAGGATGGTCTCGTGGAAGAACTTGGCAGCGGGAGAAGTCCTGTGTACCGCCTGGATCCCAAAGCGTACCGGGAAAGCAGAAGCATACCTCGGCAGACCAGACAGAAGTATGTTTTTCAGGATAAAGACCTGGATGCGATCCATCGTCTGGCAGACAAGCATCAGGGGTTTGTCAGCCGGGAAGAGGTCATGAATGCTTTGCACATCAGCAAGGATCAGGCATACCGGCTGTTGAGGAATTTAACACAGCAGACGAAACTGGAAATCATCAAGAAAGGCCGTTCGACTCGTTACAAGGTCGTAAAGTGATTCTTGTTTGACTATCTAAATGCGCGCTGATCGTTGGATATTCGCGCGCGTTTATTTTATAAATCTTATTCGCGCGCGCGTTTAGTTGTTGTATTGATGAAATTGAGCTGAACCTTTGTTAGATGGAGTTTACATCCTGCTGACGGCGCAGCTGTCTTTGCAGTTTGCGGAGTTGATCATCCAACTGTTTCTTGAGTTCTTCCTGCTTCCTGAGCTGCTCCTGCTGTTGCTTCTTAAGCCGTTCCTGCTGGTTCCTAAGCTGCTCCTGCTTGTTCCTGAACTGCTCTTGATATTGTTTGAGCTGTTCCTGGGCGGCAGGGTCGTTCAGGTGATTCTCCAGCTGTTTCTTAAGTTCTTCCTGATAAGGCAGCAGGGTAGGATCAGAGAATCCCGTCTGAAGTTCCAGCATCCGGCGGCAGGTCTCTTCCATGGAACGTTTTTGACCTTTTTGTTGGAGAGAACCTGAGTTGAGCTGTTTCAGGAGTCCATCCACCTGTTCCAGGGTCAATGGAGTATCTTTGGCTTCAACGTAATCCACAGGAATGATTTCCAGTTTAGGTTCAGACGGTTCTTCGGCCAGCAGTGGGATGATTTCCGGCTGAGTCCGGGCAATTTGGATGGTTTCGACCGGGGTCTCGCTTTGGGTCCAGAGACAGGCCAGGGGCAGGATCACCGCCGCGCCGGCACCAAAAGCGATCTTCTGACAGCGGGAAATGATCGGCTTGCGTCCCATAATAATTTCTTTCAGACGCTGTTCCATATAGCCGCCGTTGTTCATGGCGCTGGCCATTGCCGGGGGTTGGACTTCTGTGCCGGCCAGATGCTCCAGAGCATCCAGAAGGGTACTCGCGTACTGCCGCGGAGTGACGGACAGCGTGGAAAGCACTTTGTCATCACAGCAGATTTCCTCGTTGGCTCTCAGACGGTCTCGGCCCAGGTACACCAGCGGGTTCCACCAGAAGACGATCGCGGTCAGCCATTCCAGCCAGCGGACCCAGTGATCCCGTCGGGAAATGTGAGCCAGTTCATGAGCCAGCACCCACTTCAGCCGGGCTGGTTCCATCTTGTCCAGCAGGATCTGAGGCAAGAGGATACGAACGCTCCCGCCGGTCCACCAGACCAGCGGCGAGAGCCGTGCCGGTGTGATCAGAATGCGGGGCAGTTTTTTGACTTTCAGCCGCGGTGCCAGTTCGCGTGCCAGATGTTGAATATCTTCCGGCGCGGGAGTGGAATAGCGGCTGATCCGCCGGTTGAATCGAAAGACGCGGGTCAGGGAGGAGATTAGCACAAAAGCGCTTCCCGTCAGCCAGCATACAAGGATCAGTGTCTGAGCCTGAACCCAGAGTTGGAGCGCGGCTGAGTGCCAGCTTGCATCGGCCGCCGCTGTACCGGTTTGAGATAAAAGCGGAGCCTCCACCTCCAGCAGAGGCGGACACAGCAACTTGACAAAGACCAGCAGCCAAAGCAGATGCGCCAGGAGCGGCCGTTTCAGCCAGCGTTCCACGGCCCAGGCGGCTCCGGCCAGGGCGGCGGCTATCAGGATATTGCTCAGAATGACTTGGAAGAAGGTATCCATGAGACGGTTCTCCTATTCGCGGCTGTCGTCCAAATTGTCCAGCAGCTGTCTCAGCTGTTGGATGTCATCTTTGGAGATCTTGCGCTCTTCCACAAAGTGAGTGATCAGCGGTGTCAGCGCTCCGTCGGTCAGACGGTTAGCCAGGGATTCCAGCTGCGCGCCGGCATATTCATTGCGCGAGACCAGCGGCCAGAAGGTCAGAACGGTTTGACCGTTGTCGCGTTTTACAAAGCCCTTCTCCTCCAGCCTTTGCAAAAGCCTTTGGACGGTTCCGTGTTGGGCGTGATCCGTGTCGGGATAGAGCTGTTCCCGTATCTGCCGCGCTGTCTGCGAGCCTTTTTTCCATAAAAGCTCCATGATGCTCAGTTCCGAATTGGCCAGAGCGGTCTTGATTTTGTTCATCGTGTTCTCTTTCATTTGTCAAATGATGACGACGTTTCGCGCCATCTCTTTCAATATACGACTTCTTGTCGTAATTGTCAAATATTTTTGAACCACAAATGAATACAGATACACACAGATAAAGATATTTTATTGATTATGAAAAAGTTATAATATGATAAGAAAAATGACAGAGCTTTATTTTTCAGCGGGATTTGATTTTTCAGCAATGTGTTTTTTCAATTTTGAACTCAATTTAGCAGCCGCTGTCAAAGAATCTTTTTTTCTGTTTTCATCAAATTCTTTCAGGGTTTCCTGCATAAAAGGTTTTTCCTCTTCCGTGACAAATTCAGCAATATTTTCAATCGCTCCTCTGTAAAAACTGCGTTCATAAGCCGGTTTTACACTGCATATCATATTGACAAAAAAGCCGACAAACAAACACGCGAGAATCGTTGTGAAGATCCCCAGTATCAGTTCCCGGTATGCTCGTTTTCTTATTTCTGAAGCGATCCATGAAATAGATACGGCCAGGAAAACAAATAAAAATAATATGATGCTCAAATTACCTATTCCCGTCATATTTTAAGTCATTTCAAATCAAATTATTTTATTATCAACATATAAACCCAAAACCGTTATCAGACTTGATGACAGTTTTGGGTTCGTCTTAAAAGAAAACAATGTTCCTCTTTTATTGGAACATTTCATCACCGCTCTTGAACTCAAAGGCGGGATGGAAGTCGAATTTGACTGCGCCCACGGCGACACCTTCGCCGGCGGCTTTCTTCATGCGGGCGATGCCTTCGTTGCCAAAACCGGCGCAAAGCTCGATGCCTGTGCAGCCTTTGGCGACCATTTCTTTGACGACTTCTTCGGCTTCGTCATAGGTAGCACATCCGACGACGTTCATGTTGATGTCGGTGGACTCGATGACGGCGCGGTTCACGCTGGGATCCAGACCCGGAGCCACATAGATGAAGGCGCATTCAAATTTCCCGGAAGCATCCTTCTTGTCGGCTTTGGCTTTCTTAGTGGTCTTCTTATTGGCTTTGAGGCAGTCCAGATCCTGCGGCGCGGTGGTGGCCACATTGATCATACATCCGGAGGCCAGCAGAGCCGCTCCTAAAATCATGGGTAATAACAACAGTTTTTTCATATTTACGAAATAACTCCAGCCGCCAATCTAACATAAGAAGGGCGGCAGTTCAATTTTCTTTTTCCAAAGGGAGGTCATTGTTTTCATTTTTAGCTTGTCGCCGGCGGACGGAAAGCCTACCTTTGTTCTTGTGAAGAAGATCAATTCTTTATTGGTAATCGCGTTATTAGCCAGTCTGAGTTTGACCGCTGGCTTAACAGGCTGCTGTGACAGCTGCAACAAGGGTTCTTCCGACCCGACAGAAGAACCGGTGGTAGTGCCTTCCGTGCCCTCCGCCAAGCTGGGTGAAAAGGCCAAGGCGCTGACGATCTCCGAGTGGGTCAAGGGCAGCGCGGTGGATGTCACCGACGGCAAGAATGTTTACGTGGTGGAGTTTTGGGCCACTTGGTGCGGTCCCTGCCGGAATACGATCCCGCATCTGACGGAACTCCAGAAGAAGTATAAAGATCAGGGAGTCGTGTTTGTGGGCGTCTCCAGCGAAAAGGCGGAGGAAGTGAAGCCGTTCGTTCAGGAGATGGGCGACAAGATGGACTACAATGTGGCTGTGGATAAGGATGACGCTACCGATAAGGCTTATATGGCCGCCTACGGTCAGAACGGCATCCCCTGCGCTTTCATTATCAATAAGGAAAGCCAGGTGGTCTGGGTCGGTCATCCGATGGAGATGGAGACACCTCTCAAGGAAGTCATTGAGGGCAAGTATGATCTGAGTGCCGCGCTGAAGCTGGAAGAGGTGCGTGAAAATGTGGATGAGTACTCTGAGCTGGCCATGAAGAAGGATCCCAAGGCCGCGGAACTGGCGGACAAGATCCTGCGGGAAGTCGGCACGGATAAGCCTACCATCAACGATATGCTGAACGCCGCCTATCAGGCTCAGGATTTCCCGATCTTGGACAAAGTGCTGGCGAAGATGGCCTCGCTGGATGAGGACTCCGCCAAGCGTGCCAAACAGATCGGAGACCAGATCGCGGCTGAACGCGCGATGGGGGAATATCTGGATGTGGCCACCAAGAATGATGAAAAGGCTACTAAAGAGGCTGAAACCAAACTCTTTGCCGCGCTGAAGAACAATCCCGAAGGACTGCTGATGCTTGCTTCGCAGTTCGCCGATACCGATAATATGGAAATGGCGGAAAAGACGCTGGACGCTCTGGCCGCTGTTGACGAGGAGTCGGCCAGGAAGGCGGCTCGTTTCCGCACGTCTATCAAGATCGGTCAGCTGATGGATCAATACGCGGAGCTGATGGAAGGGGGATCCCCCAAAGCCGAGGATAAAGCCGCTATGGAGAAGGAGCTTCTGGAACTTTTGAAGACCGAGCCGAAAGGCATGGCTCAGGCCGCTTACTCCATTGTGATGCGTTTGGGTACCGCCGCCACATTGGATTTTCCGGTCCAGCTGCTGGATGAGGCGGACAAAGTCCAGACCGAGAAGCCGACGATCCCGAACGATTTCTTCCGCGCGGCTATCTATATCCGGCTGGGCGACAAGGCCAAGGGAGAGGAATTCGGCAAGAAGGCCATCGCCGCCGTGGAAGACGAGACGATGAAGAAACAGCTTTCCTCTTATCTGGAATCCCTCAAACCTGCCAAGGAAGAGGAATAGTAACGAAGGATCTGGCATCCTTAGAAACTGAAAGATAAATTTTAGGGAGACGCGTGCTGTCTCCCTTTTTTTGTGGGGACAAGTAAACACTGAAAATATGAAGCTTATCCTAAAATCACCATTCAGGGTTAGAAGTTTCTAATGACAGTTTTGGGTTTAGAAACCCGACCTCAGCCTTTGTCTCGATGTACTCAACGGAGAACATCCTTTTGCGGTTGACTCCATTCTGTTTTATGCTATCTTAGAGATGGTTGTGATACAAGGGTCATGTCAGGAACCATTTATGATAAAATAGAGTATATCGTCATGTTTGTGAATCAATTTGCGAAACATCATTCATTGACGGATGCGGAGGCTTATCGCTACATTCGTGACCATCGGGGGATCGAACTGATAGACGAGTGTTATAATGTGATGCATACACAGTCTTTCCCGGATATGATCGAGACCATGGATTCCTTTTGCAAAAGAAATGGAGGAACTTTAGGGTGATTTTATATCATCGTGTTGCCTCAAAAATAACCGCACCGGAGAAAGGGAAAAGACATGGCGTTTGATTTCAAGAAAGAATACAAGGAGTTTTATCTGCCGCCCAACAGGCCGGGGATCGTCACCGTTCCCAAGGCAAACTATGTCGCGGTCAGAGGGAAGGGTGATCCCAATGGACCCGACGGGACGTTTCAGCAGGCGATCGGGGTGCTTTATGCCGTGGCCTACACTCTGAAAATGAGTTACAAGACCGACTATAAAATCAAGGGGTTCTTTGAATATGTGGTGCCGCCTTTGGAAGGGTTTTGGTGGCAGGAGAACCGGGCGGGCATTGATTATTCGGACAAGGCATCCTTTCAGTGGATCTCGGTCATCCGGCTGCCGGACTTCATAACGGAAAAAGATTTCAGATGGGCTGTCGAGACCGCGAGCCGAAAGAAAAAGATGGATTGTTCCGCGGCGGAGTTTTTGACCATTGACGAGGGTTTATGCGTCCAGATCATGCACCTGGGCGCTTTTGATAATGAACCCGCGACGATCGCTCTCATGGATCAGTATATCCAGGAGATGGGTTATGAAAATGACTTGAACGACAGTCGGCGTCACCATGAGATATATTTATCCGATGCCCGAAAAGTTCCCCCGGAAAAGTGGAGGACTGTGATCCGTCATCCCATCAAGAAGATCAAACCATAATAACTATTTCTCAAACAACATCTTTTCAAAAGGTGTAATATCTTGAAAGGTCTTTCTTGGAGTTTGGTGTGTTTTTTGCTACTCTGTGTCGGGGAATGGGTTTCATTGTGCAGAGAAACCGCAAACAGATAGATAGAAAGAGGTTATGATAGATAAGAAACATTTTTCGGATAATATATCCATGTTATGCCGCGGCGCGCTGGCAATGGTTCTGGGCGTGTGTATGTTTCAGGCGGCGGCCGATTCGTATGAGAAGATCTCCGAGTGGCCCGGCACGATGCGGGGCGAGCCTTTCGACATGAAGGCTCAGGGGGATTACCTCTATGCCAGCATGAACGGGCAGGGCATCCTGAACGTGATGGCCGCCGGGACGGTCGATCTGACCATGGTCTCCCAGCTGCAGCTGGAATCCTCTTACTGCTACGGTATTTATATCGAGGGCAATACACTCTATCTGGGCCAGACGAACGGTATCCAGCTGGTGGATATCTCGGATCCACGGAACCTGAAGCTGAAAGAGCGCTGGGAGCTGGGATATTACGAAACCAATTCCACCACAGGACAGCTGGCCACGGAAAAGTCCTATTACAGCGTTATTGACCTGCACAAGAAGGGCAACCTCTTCTATCTCAGCACAGGCGGTCCCGGCTTTATCACCATGGATCTGACCGATCCCGCCAATCCCCGCCAGCTGGGCAGTTATGATCCTTATGGTTCCTATCTCCAGATGATGGATGTCAGCCCGGACGGGAATATCGCTTATGTGGTCAGCACGACTGATTACGCCTCCGCGCCGAACGGGACCAATCATGTTCATGTGCTTGATGTGAGCAATCCCTATAACCCCACCAAGATCTGGAACGATCCCTCGCCGCTGAATAATCAGCGTGCCGCCGGTATCTCTCTGATTGATAATCGTCTTTATATCCCGACTTATTTCCGGATGGGTTCATCCTCCGCGGTCTGGGATTCGTATGGGATGCTGGGCGTAATGGATGCCGCGGATCCCGCGCATCTGACTCTGGCCAAGGATAACTGGTACTACGGCTGGGATTTCTATCATTTCTTCCCGGTGTTGGGCGGCGCGGGCTGGCAGGCCTGGGGCTACCTGATCCAGTGGGACGATCTGGGTTACGGCCGCGGCTACGCTAATCTGTTCGGTTTATGGGATGATCCCCTCACTCCGGTTCCCTTGCGTGAACCGATCAATATGACCGGTTCCTGCTATGCCGTGGCGTTCAAGGATCATTATGCTTTTGTAGCGGATGAACTGCGGGGCTGTGAGGTCATGGATCTGTCAGACCCGGAGGATCCAGTTCTGGTTACGACTATGTTCTTCCCCGGAGCGGTCCGACAGGTGAAGGTGATGGGCGACATCCTTTACGCGGCAGCCGGGGATGCCGGACTGTACATCATTGATGTCAGCAATCCGGAAGCTCCTGTCCAGCTGGCCAATTACGCCAGCAAGTTATATATGCCCAGTTCATGGGGGACTTTTTACGGTTCTGTCTGTGACTTTGTCATCGAAGGGAATACCGTCTTTCTGGGCGTGAATCTGGAAAGCCTGTTCGACAGCAATACCTGTGTCGAGATCATAGATATTTCGGATCTGTCCAATATAAGCTTTCTGGGTTACGGAAGCACTTACGGTTCATGTGAGGGCATCGCCAAGTATAATGACACCGTCCTGCTTTCCGGTACAGGCAATTATGTTTCTATGGATGTCAGCTTCCTGGATCAGGGCTCCACCTATACCAACGCTGTTTATAAAGGTCACTTTACCGTGCCGGGCGGCGGCGGTAAAGTTTTGATCCCGAATGAGACAGCTCCTGTCGGCTTTATCAGTGCCGGGACCAGCGGTCTGCTGACGGTGAATTTCGCTGACCCGGCCAATACGGGCAGTCCGTCCGAGCTGCTGGCGACCAACACTGTGACCTCTTTGGCTAATCTGAGTCTGAACGGTTACCGCTCAGGACTTTCTTACAAGAACGGACAGGTGCTGGTGGGCAGTTACTACCGCGGCGCGGCGCGTGTGGATGTCTCGAATCCGCTGCAGCCGCTGCTGCTTGAGGAATATCTGCTGCCCGGCAATACGAGAAACGCTTATTTCACGGAGGACAATTCTCTTATCGTGGCGGCTCGTTCGGAATCGGGTCTGGGTATTTTCCAGAAACAGCAGACACCTCTGGTGCCGGCGCGTATCGTTTATTGGGATTATACGACCGGCGGCAATTTTGTGATGCTGCTTTCTCATGTTTCGGGCAATCTGACGGTGGAATGCTCCCCGGACGCTCTCCACTGGGAGACGGAACCCTCGGCCATTATCAATGGAACGCAGATCGTCATCCCGGCGGCGGCCATCGCGGGCAGACCTGTTGATTATTTCCGCGTCCGTCAATGGCAATAGGGCAGCAGGCGATCAGCTTGGCAATGAAGAACATCGTCTATTTTGACCTAGAAACCCAGCGCTCCTCCACTGAAGTGGGCGGCTGGAACCACGCGGACCGGATGGGGCTGAGTGTAGGGGTGACCTACAGTACGGCTTCCGGGAGCTATTCCATTTATGATGAAGCGCATGTGATGGATCTGATCCGTGAGCTCCAGCGGGCCGATCTGGTGGTGGGATACAATCACTGCGACTTCGATTACTCCGTGTTGATGGGCTATTACCCGATGGATCTGAAGTCCACGGTGCCCTCGCTGGATATCCTGCAAGAGATCAAAGGGTATATCCCTCACCGTCTGGGGATGGATGCCCTGGCGACGACGACTCTGGGCGTGGGCAAGACAGCCGAGGGACTCCAGGCTCTCCAGTGGTACAAGGAGGGACGGATGCTGGAGATCGCCGAGTACTGCTGTTATGATGTCAAGATCACCCGTCTGCTGCATGAGTACGGAGCCAAACACGGCCGGCTGTACTACAAGGAGCGCAACGGCAAGATCATGGCCGTTCCCGCGAAGTGGAAGCTTTGATTTTCCCCCTCTGTTTTGATCAAAAGCAAAAAAAATCCCCGAAAGCGTTTCGGGGATTTTTCGTTTAAAAGGTTTGTCTTTTAGTTTTCGCCAACGGCCAGACGGGCATAGCGGCGGATGGTCATCTTGTCGCCCACCTGGGTGCCGACTGTATCCGCGTACTTCTGACAGCTGATGCTCTGATCTTTATAGAAGAGCTGATCCACGAGGCAGATGCCCTCGAAGAACTTGTTCAGCTTGCCCTTGATGATGCCTTCAATGACCTTCTCAGGTTTGCCGGCCATCTGCTCACGGGCGATGGTCTTTTCATGCTCCACGATGTCAGCCGGGACTTCCTCGCGGCGAGTCGCGGTCGGAGGGAACGCAACACACTGGATGGACAGCTCTTTGGCCAGCAGGGCAACTTCCGGACGGGCGAGCGTTTCTTCCTTCTCGACACCGATTTCCACGATGACAGCCTTGCGGGTATCGTGGTGGACATAGCCATTGATCAAACCGCCCTGGGCAGCAGTCCAGCGCACCACGCGGCCGATCTTGATATTCTCGCCGATCTTGGCGATGATGGCCTGACGGGTAGCTTCCACATCGGGATTTTCATTGTTCAGGTAAGCCTGAGCCATCTCGGCGCAGAACTTCTGGAACATATCGTTCTTGGGAACCAGCGGAGTTTCGCAGTTGACCTCGACCAGAACGGCACTCTTGCCTCCGGGAGCGACGGCCAGAGCGATGGAACCTTCGTTCGCGTCGCGGGCAGCGCGCTTGGCGGCTGTGGCGGCACCCTTCTTGCGAAGGATATCCACGGCCTTGTCCATATCACCATCGGCCTCAGCCAAAGCCTTTTTGCAGTTCATCAGACCTGCATTGGTCATTTCACGAAGCTTGCCGACCATTGCGGCAGTAATTTCAGCCATATTCTTCTAAATTCTTTCTATTTCGTTAAAGGGTTGATTACTGTTCCTGAACACTTTGAGCCAGGGCAGCGACATCTTCCGCCGTCGCGGCGG
>DBVN01000077.1:13598-22218 GCA_002308515.1 Verrucomicrobia bacterium UBA1263
CCTTATTGTAGCGGGCGTCAAAAGCGGCACGGGCTTCGCCTACGGACTGGACGATAGCGCCCAGGACCACACGGATGGAACGGATCGCGTCGTCATTGGCGGCGATCGGGAAATCCACCAGATCCGGATCACAGTTGGTATCCACCATGGCGATCAGGGGGATGCGCAGACGGCGGGCTTCGGCCACGGCGTTGTGTTCGCGCTTGATGTCGATCACGAACATCGCGTCAGGCTGCTCGGTCATATTGCGGATGCCGCCCATGTTCTTGGCCATCTTTTCGGCCTCACGGCGGAGAGCGCCTTGCTCTTTCTTCACGTATTGGGCGATCGTGCCGTCAGCGTCCATCTTTTCGATGTTGGTCATCTTGGCGATGGAGCGGCGGATCGTCTTGAGATTCGTCAGCGTACCGCCCAGCCAGCGTTCGGTCACATAGGGCATGCCCGTGATCTCAGCGGCTTCCTTGATGGCTTCCTGAGCCTGTTTCTTTGTACCCACGAACAGGATCTTGCCGCCCTTACCGGCCACTTTGGCCAGGAAGTTGCACGCGGTCTCCAGTTGGGTCTGGGTTTGATTTAAGTCAATGACATGGACTCCATTACGTTCCGCGAAGATGAAGCGTTTCATCTTGGGGTTCCAACGACGGGTCTGGTGGCCAAAATGCACACCAGCCTCTAACAGCTCTTTTACGCCGACATTAATACTCATAATAATCTTATCTATTTTCCTTTGTTTCCGGTTTTTCGCCCACCGGGGCAATAGCCGTCCCGCGGAATAACGGGATCTTGTTTGATGTTCTTGTGGCCAACCGTCCATCCTCCGGACGGCAAACAATGGCCGTTCTTGTCCACACCAGTGGACATAAGACGGACAGGTTAACACATTCCCAAAAGAATAGCAAATGGAATTCCTGAAAATTTTTGAGGCAATATGAAAAATACCATTGACATTTTTTTTCATGTTATGGAAAACTGAGAGAGGTAAATCTGTTCATTATGGATGAGCTGAAAGAGAATCAGGGAAACAACAGCGCGGGGAACAAGCCTTTCCTGGCCGGTTTCATTTTGTTGGTTGTTGTTTTGTGCGCTTCCGGGGCTTGGATCAAATACACCCAACAGCGGAATGATCATTCACAAGAGAAACAGCGGCAGCGTCTTCAAGAAGAATCCGAACGGCTCCGCGCCCAGCTGGATGAGGCCAATGCTCTTTACCTGGCCGAAGCGAACCGCGTCAACGCGGAATCGCACGATCCTCTGGATCCCGACCGTTTGGTCAATCAGTTATACAAGCTCGACAATTCTCTTAGCGATTACGAGCGCAACAAACTTGCTTTCTACTGCTTAGAGGGATTTCTCATTAACGGGACCAACGCCCTCCCGGCCATCAGGAACCTCCTCATCAGCGACCATAATTTTGACCTGAACATCAAAAGACTTTATTCTCCACGCACTTTGCGTCAGGAGGTCATGAACCTTTTGATATCCATGAAGAGCCGTCCGGCAGCCGATCTGCTCAGTCAGCTTCTTCCGGCGGCTCAGGATGCCAAAGAGATGCGCAATCTCTGTGAAGCGCTCCTGAGTGTTTCCGATGGCTACCGTCCTTACTGCATCCAGGCTGCCCGCGCCATGCATGACCGTCTGGTCGAGGAACAAAAAGATACGACTGCCAACGCGACTGAAATAAAATCCATGCGCTCTATTCTTTTGGAACTTCTTCAGGACAGGGATTTTGCCGTAGATCTTATGGAACAAAAAGCCTGGCGCAAAGAGAAGGGCGGGATTGAATCCTATGTATTCTCAATGTCCTATAAACTTTTGCAGGGAGATATCATCCCGTACTGTCACGAGGCCGCTCTCTGGCAACTGGAAAATCGAAAAGGTAAACATTTCAATATGAATCCCGTATTATCCGAACTGGCTAAAGAATATATCACCCATCCACTGGCTCCTGAAATATTTTTAATAGGATTAAAAAATGATACTCTTTCTTCTTATAAATATGATAACCTCGTATCATTAACGCTGGATAAAGACTTTCGCGCTAATATAGGTTTTTTCTTCTGGTGGCCTCCTATTGACGCAGGAGAAATCGACTCTAATGTAGTTGATCCGGCAACGATACAAAAAGCTAATGACCGTCTGCTCTTTCTGGATACGGTTGCCACTCAATTCGGGAATGATCCTCAAATGATGCAAGCGGTAGAAGTTCTCCGCTCTAATCTGCGGCATACTGCCAGCACGGATCCCAATAAAGGTAAATGGAAAGCGGATCAATCCGCAGAAGACCTTTTTAAAAATCTTATGAATCAATTTGATGAAGAATACAAAGCTTATAAAGCCGAAAATGATAAAAAGTAACTGTGTATGAAAAAGTTTTATATTTTTATTATTCTGTGTGTTATCGCATTTGGTCTGACAGCGGCGTTCATCGCGTATATCCGTCATGCCAATGAAGAATCACTTGCCCGGCAGGAAGCACAGTGGAGCCAGGAAAAGGCAGAGATACTAGCTGAACTGGAAGCTCTCAAGATACGGATGGACGAGTTGAAAACAAATGTCCCGGAACAAGATTCACCGGAACTGGAACCTAAAGCCCTGATTGCCCGTTTCCGGGAAATGAAAGACTGGATAGAACTGTTTGGCGACACTGTTGACCCATTGAGCAAGATCCGCGGTATTAAGCCCCTTACCAATGAGATCTCCAAAACAAAATGCCATGACCAACTGGAAGAGTCATTCTTTATCTTTCAAGGACTTCAAAACCAAGGAGACAAGTCTCTGGATGCGATTCGTGATTATTTGACCAGCGGAGATAATATCGTGCTCTATGATTATTCCCGGTATGTTGCTCCTTCAAATCGTACATATACTATCCCTGTCGTAACCACGAATATCCCTTTAAACCGCTTCAAAAGAACAGTCTATAATATAGACCCTGTTCCGGAAACTTCCCGTTTGGGATTGATCTATACCTTGGGAAGTATCAAAACACCTGCGGCTTTGGAACTTCTTTACCAGTCTATGCAAAGCTCCAGGAATCTCCGGGAAATCATCAGCGCCGGAAATTTTCTTTTGGAAGCGGACAAAGGATCTTTTGCGCAGCCTGTTCTGGCGGTTTACAAGGCGTATTTCCCTGTTTGTGACCGAGAGGAACAAAACTCATTGCTTGCTTATATTAAAAGAATCAGTGAAAAGGATTTTAATGAAATAGTACAAGCTTTGACTCCCTTTGATGAAGACGGGAAACTTTCCATGGATATCTTCAGTTTGAAAATGGATAATTTAGGTGAAGCGGGAATTCCATTCGCTTATGAGACTTTCAACCGTCCGGATGTTACTTTGACGGAAAAGATAAACATTGTGGACACCGTCAGAAAATTCATCGGCTCGAATGAACAGGCAAACTCTATGTTCACAAACCTGCTTGATGGTCTGACAGGGCTCGATAAAGATTGGATTGGTTCTGTCTTTATTAAAAACATTACTGAAAACACCAAGGAGAAGGAGAAACAGCAGCAGTTTTTAAACTTATTGAGTAACTTGCCGTTAAAACAGGATGATCCTTCTTTCTTTCTGGAAACTGTTGAGTTAATGAAAGAAACTCTTACGCAAAAAATCGAGCAGGGTGAAAATTTTGATGAGAAAGAATACCAACATAAACTCATCTCTACTGAATATTCTAATAGAATGAGCCAAAAGTATGGTTCTTTTACAGTTATGCGCTATTCTAATACCAATTTGGTAAATACGGTCATGCAGATCAGGGGTGAATGGTGATGCTCGCAAAAGCGGCTGGTCTTTGGCGGGAAGTTATGTTAGATTGAAAAAGTCTTAAGTGCGACGGGCATGACAAGGAAAACGCGGAGAAACAAATTTAGCCCAAAATCGCCATTAGGATTTCGATTTTGTCAAAACATATTCAAAATCAATATGTTTCGTAGAGGTGCGAGACTCTCGCGTCTCCGAGACGAGCGGATCGCTCGTCTCTACAGCAAGTCATTATTGTTAAGGATATTATTTGTTATTTTAAATGACTTTTGGATTTCCAAAGATGATTTTGGGTTTAGAAGAATAGAAAGTTGAGAGTATTATGATGGCAATGTTTTTTTTGATTCTTTTGTTTTGGCTGATGCTGCCGGTTCTGGCGGTGTTCTTTTATATCCTTTTTGGCTGTTTTTTGGGGTTCAAAAGAGTGTTTGAGGTCGTTAATAGGGGGCAGCGTTTATTTACACTCTTTGTGGCCTGGATCTTCTTTTTGCTGGGGATGGCGTTTACTATTGTGCCTGTAGGTGACGCGATCAGTGAAAAATATTTAAGTAACAAATATAAAGATAATAATAACTCAAAATTCTCAAATATAGTTTGTTATATGATTGAAGGCTTTCGAGAGGATACCGTGTACGCGCTTGGTTATACAGAGAAGAATTTTAATAAAATCGAAATAGGAATGACTCCGGAACAGGTCTTGGAATTAGTGGGTGAACCCTTGAAGAAGAGCGGAAGAGACGAATGTTACTGGGAATATACCGCGCTGCGTGAAAATGATCGTTGTTATTGCTACTGGGTGCGAGAGGTTTATTTTGGTTCGGATAAAAAAGTCAGCAAAATAGATGCGTATTATTGGTGGGATTAATGATTAAACATTGGAGGAAATTGAGCGTATGCTGTTTGGAATGCTTTTTTTGCTTTTTTTGTTGTCGCCGGTTCTGTTGATGCTTGCTTACATCTTTTTTGGCTGTTTGTTTGGGTTCAAAAGGGTGTTTGCGTTTGTTAATAGGGGACATTGTTTAGTTACAGTCGGTGTGGCCGTGATCTCCTTTTTGCTGGGGATGGCTTTTGTGATATATCCTATTGTCAAGGTAAACAGCGACAAATATGGCAATGATGAAAAATTTGGCAACATACTTTGTTATGTAAATTGGTATTTCCAAGATGATACTGTGTACGCGCCCGGTTATTCAGCGGAGAATTTTAATAAAATCGAAATAGGAATGACGCCGGAACAAGTCCTGGAATTAGTAGGTGAACCCTTGAAGAAGAGTGAGGCCCGCTGGGATTATACCGCGCTGCGTAAAAATGATCGTCGTTATAGTTATTGGATACGAGAGGTTTATTTTGGTCCAGATAAAAAAGTCAGCAAAATAGATACATCTTATTGGTGGGATTAATGATTAAACATTGGAGGAAATTGAGCGTATGCTGTTTGGAATGCTTTTTTTGCTTTGTTTTGTATTATTGCTGTTTTTGATGCTATTCTGCGTGATCTACAGCTGTATGTTTGGCGTTCAGCGCCTGGTTGAACTGATCCAGAGGAAATGGAAGCGGTATTCGTTTACATCTTGTATTGCTGTGATTTTCTTTTTACTGGGGATGGCTTTTGTGATCATTCCTCAAGTTTTGGTAAATGAGGAGAAATATAACAGCAACAGAGATATATTTGATCATATAGATTTCTTTTTTGAGGATCATACCCAATATGCGTCCGGTTACACTGAAGAGAATTTTAATAAAATAAAAGAGGGAACTACTCAGGAACAGGTCATTGAACTGCTGGGTGAACCTTTGAAAAAATCAGGTGACACTTGGTTTTATACTCAATCCTTTCTTCAATCAGACCAGTGCTATTGGAGTCGGGGAGTTGAGCTTGATTCTGATAAGAAAGTAAAAAGCGTGTTTAAATTTTATAACTGGGATTAAGATAAGACATTTGAGATAAAGATATTATGCAGGAAATTTTATTAAGTGTCATCATGGGGCTGGGGCTCAGCGCGGCTTGCGGTTTTCGGGTATTTGTTCCGATGCTGCTGATTTCTCTGGCGGAACGCAGCGGGCATCTGACTCTCAGCGAGGGCTGGATGTGGCTGGGTTCGGACGCGGCGCTGATCGTGTTCGCGACCGCGACCGTGGTGGAGATCGCGGCTTACTATATCCCTGTGCTGGATCATTTTCTGGATATCCTGTCGGCTCCGGCGGCGGCTGTGGCGGGAACGATCGCGGCGGCGGCTGTTTTTGTGGATATGTCGCCGATGCTGAAGTGGACAGTGGCGATCATCGCCGGCGGCGGTTCGGCCTCGCTCATCCACGCGGCCAAGACGGCCGGACGCGCCCTGATCAGCGGAACGACTCTCGGAACGGGGAATTGTCTGGTCTCCACCGGGGAGATGGTCGTTTCGGCCGGAGTCAGCGCGGCCAGTATGCTGATGCCGATCCTGGCGATCTTCATCCTTCTGATCTTGGGAAGCATAGTCGCGTGGGTCTATCATAAGATTTTTTGCCGCAAGAAGATCAGTCAGGAATTAGAAATCCGGTCATAGCTTGTTCTTCACTTGGAAAAATTGGAAAAGTGTAGTTTTTGACCCTCAAATTTATAGGAAAAGTGTATTTTTTGACACGGAAATTTGTTGGAAAAGTGTAGTTTTAGTATTGATTTTTTATAGGAAAAGTGTAGTTTTTGGGGTGTGATTTTATAGGAAAAGTGTAGTTTTATGCTTTTTAGAAAGATTCAATCCCGCATCCAGCAATACTTGAAGTCGGATCCTAACAAGGTGCTGATCGTTTCCGGAGCCAGACAGGTAGGCAAGACCTACATCATCCGGGATATCGGCGGCAAGTTGTTCCGTAATTATGTTGAGATCAATCTGCTGGAAGATTCTCTGGGAGCCGGATTGTTCAAAAATGTCCGGACGGTGGAGGATTTTTATCTGGCTCTCAGCATGAAAGCCGGGGACAAGATGCGGGATAGAAAGAATACACTGGTCTTTCTGGATGAGATCCAGGCATATCCGCATCTGCTCACTCTGTTAAAATTTCTCAAGCAGGATAATAAATACACCTATATCGCCAGCGGTTCTCTGCTGGGAGTGACGCTGGCGGAGAGTTCTTCCATCCCGATCGGGAGTATCGAGGTTATCCAAATGTATCCTCTTGATTTTGAGGAGTTCCTTTTGGCAAACGGTTTCGGGGATCATGCGCTGGATGAGCTTCGGCAAAAGTTTTTCGCCAGGGAGAGCCTGGATGAACCGATCCATTTGCGTTTGATGGACTTGCTGAAGAAGTATCTGCTGGTGGGCGGGCTTCCTGACGCGGTCAATTCGTACCTGAAAGATAAAAATATCGCGAAAGTCCGGGCTATCCAGCGTGAGATCCATGAATACTACGGGCTGGACGCGGCGAAATACGACGGGGAGCATCGTCTGAAGATCAGGAGGATCTTTGAAATGATCCCGTCCCTGTTGGAAAACAAGAAGAAACGTGTTGTTGTTCAGGATATAGAAAACAAGAAGGGCAAACGCTTTTCCGATTATCAGGATGAATTCGACTATCTGATCAGCTCCGGCATCGCGCTGGATGTCAAGGCGATCTCCAATCCGGTTTTCCCGCTGATCGAATCCAGCAGCAAGAACTTGCTGAAGTTATACTTGAATGATCCAGGCATCCTGACGGGCATCCTTTATCAGAACAATATCCAGGCTGTGCTGGAAGATATGAACAGCGTGAATCTGGGCGCGGTCTATGAGTCGCTGGCGGCCAGCGAGCTGAAGGCGCACGGGTTCCGGTTGTTCTATTATGACAACAAGCAGAGAGGGGAAGTGGATTATCTCGTTGATGATTACAATACGTTGTCGGTGGTGCCCATCGAGGTGAAGTCCGGCAAGGATTATTCAGTCCACAGCGCGCTGAATCATTTCGTGAAGAGCGGGAATTATCCTGTGGATCATGCTTATGTCTTTTCCAATGAGCGGATCATTCGGAATGTGGGACAGGTGTGGTATCTGCCGGTCTATGATGTGATGTTTTTGACCCCGAACGCCTGATGATGAAGTTTCGTTTTTTTGTTTTTATCGTTTTTCTCGCTCTGGCTGTGATGGTTCCGGCGGAGTGCGCTTATCAGCAGGTCATTCTCCGTCAGCGGCCCGCGGCGTATTACCGGTTTGATGACGCGGTGCTGCCGGGTGGTGACGCTCTGAAGTCGCTGGGCAGTGTCAATATCACGAACACGGTCTATTATCCCGCGCGGAGAAGCTCGATCGAGGGTGCCGTGCAGACTGATGCCGGAGCCTGGTTTGAGAACGGCGGCACCCGTGCCGTGGGACAGAAGTGGCTAGATCCCTGGCCAGTGTTTACCATCGAGCTGTGGGCGATGCGTACCGAAGGGGGATCGGTCTCCCGCGCGATGGCCGGGAGTTACTCGCTCGGCGAGAAAGGATACCGCGGCTGGATGCTCCGTTCGGTGCCGGGAACGCCCGGCGGCTGGAGTTTCTGTATCGGCGGCGGGGAAAACGGAGTCGGCGAAGCAGTCACCGGCAAAGCCGTTGCCGGGGAATGGGTTCACTTAGTAGGAACGTATGACGGGGCTTTGATGCAGTTGTACATAAACGGTAAACTGGCTGATTCACAGGTGTTTTACGGTGGGGTGGTCAATCCCAAGGCACGAGAGATGGGCTTCGGTTTGGGAGAGAGGGGCGATGGCGGTTTCCCCTGGAGCGGAGGTCTGGATGAAGTCGCTCTCTATGACACGGTTCTTTCGGCATCTGCGGTGGCACAGCATTATGAACTGAGTACAAACAGCGCCCGGTATGAGAAAGAGGTTTTGAAATCCAAGCCGCTGGCTTACTGGCGGATG
>DBVN01000020.1 GCA_002308515.1 Verrucomicrobia bacterium UBA1263
GGCGCGCGATGGAGATCGCGGTCTGGAGTTCCTCGCGTGTAATGTTGAGCGGAGGATTGAAGTACAGAACATTCCCCAGCGGACGCAGCAGCAATCCATGCCGCAGAGCGTGTTTATAGATCTCATACCCGACACGTTTCCTGCTGTCAAAAGGCTCCTTTGTTTTTGGATCTTTCACCAGCTCAATGGCATGGATCAACCCGATATGACGGATCTCCCCGACATGAGGATGAGTCTCGAAAGCTTGTTCCAGCTCCTGAGTCAGCCAGACCGCGTTTTTGTTCGCTGTTTCGATAACAGGCTCTTCTCTCAAGATCTTTTGCACGGCCAAAGCCGCAGCGCAGCCCAGCGGATTGCCGGCGTAAGTATGACTGTGTAAAAACGCTTTCCCCTCATTGTAGTCCGCGTAGAAAGCGTCATAGATATCCTGAGTCACGCAGGTGACGGACATCGGCAGATAACCGCCGGTCAGCCCTTTGGAAAGGCACATCACGTCCGGCGAGATACCGGCATGATCACAGGCAAACATTTTCCCGGTACGACCAAACCCTGTAGCGATCTCATCAACGATCAGCTTGACATCATAAGCATCGCAAAGAGCCCTCATCTTTTTCAGATACAGTGCCGGATAGACACGCATCCCCGCGCTCCCTTGCAGCAGCGGCTCCAGGATGATGGCGGCGCATTCCGAGGCGTGTTCGGCGAATGCCTTTTCCGCCGCCTGAAAACATTCACACTGGCAGCAGCCGCGCAATTTGCCAAAAGGACAGCGGTAACAGTCCGGAGCCTGGACTGGGATGGTTTCCATCATCATGGGCTGATAGATCTTGGTATAAAGATCCATGCTCCCCACCGCCAAAGCCCCGATCGTCTCGCCGTGGTAACCGTCTGTCAGACAGAAGAAGCGCTGTTTCCGCGGCTTGCCGGTCTGCAAATAGAACTGGAAACACATCTTGAGCGCGCACTCCACCGCGGCGGAACCGTTGTCATTGAAGTGGAACTTCTTGATTTGGGGCGGCACGATCTTTGCCAGCTCACAAGCCAGCTGAATGGCCGGAGCATGGGTGAAATTGGCAAAAATAACATGTTCCATCCGCCGCAGCTGCTCACTGATGGCCCGACTGATGATCTCGTTGCTGTGTCCCAAAAGATTCGCCCACCAGGAACTGACGATGTCCAAATACTTTTTGCCGTGGATGTCATAGAGCCAGACACCTTTGGCATGGTCAATAACGATGGGCGCAAGCTCTTCATAATCCTTCATCTGTGAGCACGGATGCCAGATATATTTCAGATCCGTCTGCTCCGGGGTCAGGTCTCCGCAAAATTCAAAATCCTTCATATTCTTGTTCTACTTTGTTCCTTATTCGTACAGTGAGGCCAGCACTTCTGCGCCCATTTCCAGATCCGCCGCGTTTTCCTGTATCGTCGCCAGAACGGGAACGCCGGTCATTTCCTCCACCATACACCGGTTATCCTCTTCCATACAATTCCCCGGATGAAAATGATTGAGCAGTATCCCCTTCACCGGGATCTCCCGCAGCCGCAAATGCTCGATGGTCAGGACAGTAGAATTGATCGTTCCCAGTCCCGCGTGAGCCACCACCAGTACGGACAATCCCAGCTTGTGTACCAGATCATCCAGTCCCAGATGTTCCTGCTCATCCCAGCGCAAAGGACAGACGATCCCGCCGCTGCCTTCCATGGTCAGATAATCGTAACGCTCCTTTGCTGATTGAAAATCCTGTGAGATCCTTTGGAAGTCTATGGGACAGCGATTGAGCTTTGCCGCCAGATGCGGAGAAACCGCCTCCGGATAGACATACGAAACCAGCCGGGAAGTTTGTTCCCCGACCCGCGCGGTCTCATTGACATACAGCGCATCTCCCGGCAGAAGTTCTCCTTGTTCGTCACGTTCCGCACCGGAAATGGCAGCCTTGTAATACCCCGCATTTTTGCCGCTTTCCCTCAGCTTCTTCACGATCAAAGCGGTCACATAAGTCTTTCCCACATCTGTTCCCGTTCCTGTTACAAACAAACTCTTTCCCATAAACCTTGTCTTCCCTCTCTTGGAAAAGAGCTCCAGCAAAACTGGAGCTCCATATTATGAAGAATTCAATTATTAATTGAAAAACTATTTGATTTTACCATCCCCCAGAACACTGGCGATATTGCGAGCCAGATTCTCCATCGCGATGGGAATGGCCTGACGTTCCGCGCTGGTCTGATCCTTGCCCAAAGGAAACACCGTGCTTCCTTCAAAATCCTGCTCCAGCAGAACTCTCCCGGTGGCTCTTTCCCGCAGGATCGCGTGAACACTGATGGTGATATAGTAATCCACATGGACCGATACATTTCCGGGGTAAGATCCTATGCCGTTTCTATCAAAATCAGTGATCGTCCCCTCCAGAATGTAATCGCTGGTCTCACGCTCCGTGCAGAGGCGGAAAGTTCCATCCTGCTGGATCGCGCGGCGTAAAGGCGACATCAGATAAGCGCTCAGGCGGGGTTCGATCGTTAAATTCTTAAACTGTTTGACTTCCACCGAAACATCCCCTGCTATCTGATCATTCGTAGGCCCCAGCCGGTAACCTGCGCACCCGGTCAAGCATAACACGCTTAAACAGAGTGATAAAAATAGGGAAATATGTTTCAAAAAAGCCATTTTACTTTTCAAGAGCTTTCCGGGCTTTTGCCGCCTCCGCCTTTTCTTTGGCGGCTTCACGTTCCGCAATGCGTTTCTTCAAAACTTCCAAGCGTTCACGGGCTTTAGGAGCGTAAGGAGAATCCGGATCCTTGATCAGCACTTCGTTGTAATAGATCACAGCGCTCTGATAACGGTGATACTTCTCATAAAACTTGGCCACGATGAAACTGCCGCGAGCCTGTTCCGTGCGCATTTCAATGATATTCTCACGAGCCTGCGGGATCCTGGAATCTTCCGGAAACAGTGAAATGAAATCATTATAAGTCTCGATCGCACGCACTGTCGCACCTTGATCATATTCCGCTTCAGCGCTTTGCATACGATTCACCTCACCGGCCTGCCAGAGGGCCTCCGCCGCGATACGTGGACGATCGCTGTAACGATCCGCGGCTTTCACATAAGCTTCAGACGCCTTTAAATAGCTCTTCTGCTTTTCGCGGGCTTTGCCGATGCTCATTTGAGCCTCCGGTCCGATCGTATCATGATAAGGAGCCTTTTGGACGATCTTCTCGTACAGCTTGGAAGTACGCTCCATGGAGGGACCGATCGGGATATACCCCCACAGCTTGAACCATTGCCCCGCCAGAAAGCGGTTGGCAATCATCAGCTGACGCTCCACTACTTCATTATATCCCTCATACTTAGGATATTTCTCCAGCAGGAGCTGATACTGTTTGAAAGCGCGTTCATCCATCCGGCGTTCTTCCAGACAACGAGCCAAAAGATACTGCGCGCGAGGCGCATAGTCCGAAAGAGGCCAGTGACGGACGACACGTTTGGCCGCCTTCTGTGCCACAAAGAAATCCTTTTGAGCGAAAGCGGTTTCGGCCACTTCCATCTGATCCGCAGCGCGGGTCCGCTCCCACTTGTTTCCGCCTACCGGTTCATAACTCCATCCTTCACCCGGACGATAAACAAGGGGTGCGGGACATCTGGAAGGAATACTCACAACCAGTGCCACGATCAGCGCCAACAACATGAACCAGCGACTCATAACAAAATCAAAAATACCTTACCTTTTAAAACAAGTCAATCAAACCTTACTTTGTGTGTGCAATGATATTGTCCGCGAACTGTGAGCATTTGATCTCCGTTGCGCCTTCCATCAAACGCGCGAAGTCATAAGTCACTTTCCTGGAAGCGATCGCGCCATTCAACCCTTTAATGATCAGATCCGCGGCTTCCGTCCAGCCCAAATAGCGGAACATCATCTCACCGCTCAGGATCACGCTGCCGGGATTCACCTTATCCAGATTCGCATACTTAGGCGCGGTCCCGTGGGTCGCCTCAAAAATGGCATGACCCGTGGTGTAATTGATATTTCCGCCCGGCGCGATACCGATCCCGCCGACCTGCGCCGCCAACGCGTCCGACAGATAATCCCCGTTCAGATTCAGGGTGGCGATGACGGAGAAATCCTCCGGCCGTGTCAGAACCTGCTGCAAGGCGATGTCCGCGATGGCATCCTTTATCAGGATGGCACCCTTTTCCAAAGCCGCTTTCTGTTCCTGATTGGCCGCTTCCTCACCCTGTTCCTTCTTGGTTTTATTCCAGCGGGCCCAGGTATAAACCTTGTCCCCAAAGAACTTCTCCGCGCAGGCATATCCCCAGTCCCGGAAAGCGCCTTCCGTGTACTTCATGATATTGCCTTTGTGAACGATCGTCACACTCTTGCGTCCTTCGCGCAGAGCGTATTCGATCGCCGCCTTGACCAGACGCTCCGTTCCCGGCTGGGAAACAGGCTTGATGCCCACACCGATCATCGAAGCCGCTTCTTTGCCGAAACGGATCTTGTCATAATCCTTGGGAAACTCTCTCTTGATGAAATCCAGCACCTTCTGCGCTTCAGGCGTACCGGCCACATATTCGATCCCGGCGTAAATATCCTCCGTATTCTCACGGAAGATCACCATATTGACTTTTTCGGGATGTTTCACCGGACTGGGCACACCGGAGAAATACTGCACGGGACGCAGACAAACATACAGATCCAGCATCTGACGCAGAGCCACATTCAAGGAGCGGCTACCGCCGCCGATAGGTGTGGTCAAAGGTCCTTTGATACCCACCAGATATTCACGAAACGCCTCCACCGTATCATCCGGCAGCCAGGTGTCGAATTTTTCCTTAGCGGCACCGCCGGCAAAAACCTCAAACCAGGCGATCTTGCGCTTGCCGCCGTAAGCCTGTTCCACTACCGAGTCAAAAACACGCTGACTGGCCGCCCAGATATCCGGGCCGGTTCCGTCACCGCGGATGAACGGGATCACAGGATGATCCGGCACATTCAGTTTGCCGTTTACGATTTGGATCTTATCGCCCTGAGGCGGTGTGACTGTTGTATATTTCATCTGATATGTCGTCTTAAAATTAAAATTGTCTTTCGGGTATCTTATTCAGCTTTTGAAAGTGAAGCGTCACTTTCTCAAAAATAGTCTCTACGCTCAAGCCGTACTTGGAACGAAGTTCATCCGGTGTGGACGCGTGTTCCACGAATTTATCCGGCCAGCCGATCCGCACGATCGGCGTATGGATGTCATGGTCATTCAAAAATTCCAGCACAGCGGCTCCGTAACCGCCTTTGATCACATGATCTTCTATCGTGATGACCAGGTCGGCTTCTTTGCCATAGAACAAAGTCAGCTCCTCATCCAGCGGCTTGATGAACCGGGGATCGATGACGGCGGTATTGTAACCTCTCAGAGAAAGTTCTTCCGCCGCCTGGACAGCCATGGAGTTCATATTTCCCAGTCCGAACAGAGCGATCTTCGGGGCGTTGTTCTTTTCCCATTCCTGGATGACTTCACCCTTGCCGATTTCCAGCAGAACAGGCGTTTCCTTGATATCGACTCCCTCAGCGCAGCCTCTGGGATAACGGATCGCGACTGGCAGATTCTGGCGTGTCGCGGTGTAAATCATATCCTGAAATTCATCCTCATTGCGGGGAGTCATCAGGATCATGTTGGGCAGCGGACGCAAAAATGAAATATCAAACAGACCGTGATGCGTCGGGCCGTCATTGGCCGAAAGCCCCGCGCGATCCATGCAGTAAACAACAGGCAGACGCTGCAGAGCCGCGTCATGCATGATACAGTCAAAAGCGCGCTGCATAAAGGTAGAATAGACCGCGACTACGGGATGATATCCCATCGTAGCCATGCCCGCCGCGAAAATAGCGGCATGTTCTTCCGCAATGCCCACATCAATATATTGGTCGGGCAGTTCTCTTTCCAGAAGATCCAGCCCGGTGCCGTTGGGCATTGCCGCCGTGATGCCAACCACCTTCTTATCGCTCTGGCAAATCTTGTACATCGTATCGCCAAAGACCTTTTGCCATGTGGGCGGTACCGGCTTATTGGGCTTGATGGCATGACCGTCAGTCGGATCATAAGGCCCCGTACCGTGGAACCGGGACGGCTGCAGCATGGCCGGTTCAAAACCTTTCCCCTTCGTCGTGATGATATGCAGGACGATGGGCGAATCACATTCTTTGGCAAACTGGAGAGCGCGTATCAGCGTCGGGATGTCATGTCCATCCATCGGCCCCAGATACTTGAACCCCATATCCTCAAAGAAAGAACTGGTGGCACTGCCTCCCTTTCCGCCGGTGTCACCCACTTCCGGATCCTCCATATCATCAGGAAAAACCGGAGCGATCTGCGTCTCGTTCGGGCGCATCGAGATAGAAGTGACCGCCAGTTTGAAAGCCTCGCCTGTTTTGGTGGAGATCCTCTTTGCCAGATTGGCATGCTGATCGGGCAGTTTGTTCAGCCAGCGCTCGAATTCCTTTTGCAGTTTGTTGAACGTCGGCCTCATCAGCAGACGGTTTAAATAACTCGCGATCGCGCCCACATTGCGGTCAATGCTCCACTTGTTGTCATTGAGGATCGCGATAAATTTTTGGGTACTGCTGGCGATATTGTTCAGAGCCTCAAATGAAATGCCGTTCGTCAAGGCCGCGTCGCCAAAGATCGCGATGACGTTTTCATCTGTTCCCCGCTTATCACGAGCCACAGCCATACCCAGCGCCGCTGAAAGCGCGGTCCCGGCGTGTCCCGCGCCGAAACAGTCATGCTCACTTTCCGAACGAAGAGCAAAACCGCTCAGTCCACCCGTGCGGCGGATCGTCGCGAAACGCTCTTTGCGTCCGGTCAACAGCTTATGAACATAGATCTGATGGCTGACATCCCACAGAAATTTATCCTTGGGTGTCTCAAAAACACTGTGCAAAGCCAGCGTCAGCTCGACCACGCCCAGATTGGAAGCCAAATGACCTCCGTTGTTCGCTACGACCTGAACGATCTCAGTCCGGATCTCCGAAGCCAGCGCCACCAGTTGTTCCGGTGTGAGCTTCTTCACATGCTCCGGCATATTCACCATGTCTAAATAACGGCTCATGACTCCTTGGGTTCCTTGAGTTCAAGCTGACCGTTCTTCTCCATCAGCTCTTTGATTTTTCCTTCAGCTTCCTGCAGACGTTTTTCGCAAACGGCAACCAGCTTCATTCCCTCACCGTAGCGGGTGATCATCTCTTCCAGACCTAAGGTTCCCGACTCCATCTCACCCACAAGAACACGGAGTTTTTCCAAAGTTTCTTCAAAATTTGCGTCTGCCTTCATAAGCGATCAACTACTCCTGGTAGCGGTAAATAAACATTCCGTCACGAAGTTTCGGCTCGAACCAGGTACTCTTGGGCGGCATGATCTCACCCTGATCCGCGATCCGCATCACTTCCTCGATCTGTGTCGGGAACATCGAAAACGCGCAGGCATATTCTCCCGAAGAGACCAGGCTCTCCAGCTCCGCGGACCCACGGATCCCGCCCACGAACGCGATCCGTTTACTGGTGCGGGGATCATCAATGCCCAGCATCGGACTCAGAACCTGACTTTGCAGCAGCTGCACATCCAGAAGATCTGTCAGCTTTCCGCCGGAAACCAGATTTTCCTTGAACTTCAATCCGTACCACTGACCTCCAATGAAAAGGCCGACTTCCTTGGAATGCGACGGTTTATCAAAAGGCTTCGGCTGAAAATCGAAAACCGCTTCCAGTTTCTTCAGAAACTCGCTCTGAGTCAAACCGTTCAGATCCTTGATCACTCGGTTGTAGGCCAGGATCTGCATCTGATCATGCGGAAAGATCACCGCCAGAAAATATCCGCTGGCATTCGCGCCCTTGCGGGACTGATAGATACGAGCCGCCGCCGCGCTGCGGTGATGACCGTCCGCGATATACATCGCCGGCATCCGGGCGAAAATCTCCTCGATCGTTTTCAGCTTCTCCTTATCCGAGATCACCCAGGCTTCATGACGCACCCCATCCACACCGGTAAAGTCAACCACCGGAGTCTCCGCCGTCTTTTCCGCGAAAAGCGCGTTCAGTGTCGCGTTGGAGGGATAGGTCAGAAACGCCGGACCCGTCTGGGCTCCAAGAGCTTCTATATGACGGATGCGGTCATTTTCCTTATCGGGACGGGTCAGCTCATGTTTCTTGATAACATTATCCAGATAATCCTGACAGCTGGCAGCCGCCACCAGCCCGGTCTGAGTATGATTTCCCATCACCTGACGATAGAGATAGTAACAGGGTTCCGCGTCCGGTTTCAGCCAGCCATCCGCGATCCAGGAATAAAACAAATCGTGTGCTTTGGTATAAACTTCTTTAGAATAAGGGTCTATACCATCTTCAAAATTGATTTCCGCGCGGCTGATGCGGTAAAAACTATGCTCCTTGCCCTGAGCCCGTTCACGGGCTTCGGCAGTCGAAACAACATCATAAGGTAATTCACACAGCTGACCCGCGATTTCGGGTCTTGGTCTGATTGCAGCGAAAGGTTTTATAGTCGCCATAACAACTCACGTCAGAGTGTAGCAGGATATCGAGTCTAAAACAGTAAAAAAGTTCCAGTAAAGCTCATACTGTTTTTTCTAAAAACAGCTTTCGCTTTCAAACAAAATTGCTCTCTTTCTCAGAATTGATATCTACTCTTTAAAATCTTTAGAGATAGTCCCTTTTATTACATTTCATTGAGTATCTTAGGATTTCCGTCATCTTGTCTGATGAATTGGATCCTCTTTTCTTGACCATCCACCAGGCCGGTCACCATATAAAGAATGGCATCCAAATCGGACTCTATGCGCAAAACCTTCAGAGACGGGATGCTGTATTCAGCAGGTTTCCAATCCTTTCCATCAAATGACTTCTCAACTTTAATAATTTCAGCGTTTACAATATCGAATGTAAAGTATTCATTTCCTTCCTCATCCACAATCCCTTCGCCGTTTTGCAGCCATCCCTCTCCTTGCGGTTCAGCGACAACTGTTACCACAGCCGGATCACTATCAATGACAGGATTCCATACACTCTCCATGCCTGCAACCTTAACAACATAACTTCCGGAATCACTTTCTTTCGCGTCAGAAATGACCAATTCTGAAGATGTCGCATCCCAAAGTATATTACCATCTTTATACCACTGATAGTAATAAGATGCTGAACCTTCCACTGTTACACTTAACCGGATCGTTTCACCCACTTTGAAGGTTCCACCCACCGGCTGAGTAACGATTTTTATAGTAGTAGGTGTAGTGTTATCTGTAACAGCACGATAGAGCATGAATCTTTCAGTCATGGGAACAATTATTCCACCATCATCCAAATGTTCACATTCCACTTGTTTCCAAGCTGTTCCGTCTTCACTAGATTCGATTTGATAATCACTGGAACCCGAAACATCAAAGACCAGGTACTTCACTCCGTCGATCTTTCTCACTTCACGATAAACCAAATCGGAATATACTATTCCCCCATTAACAGTAACTACTGCTGTCCGACTCGTGACTGTCCCTGCTTCATTACTGACTGTCACTGTGTAATGTCCGGAATCACTTTTTTTCGTATGCAAAATACTAAGTCCACTATGACCATTAATATATGTAATACGTATACGTGCCGACAACCCACTAATAGGATTACCATCTTTAAACCACTGATAATAGAGTGGTTCAGATCCAGTCACTGTTACCATCAGAAGAATGGTGCTTCCTTCATCCACTGTTACATCCTGCGGTTGTCCAGTAATGACCGGAGGTTCAACCACAGGAATAACAGGCTCCACCTTTACGACCGCGCCAGAACTGGTCACACTTCCGGCAATGTTGCTCACACGCACCGTGTATACGCCGGAGTCGCTGGTCTGTGCCAATGTCACTTCATAAACGGAAGTTGTCGCACCTTCGATCTCGGCACCATCTTTGAACCACTGATAAGCAAGCGGTTCTGTACCAGTCGCAGTCACGCTCAAAGCAAAAGCACTTCCTTCGTTGACTGTCACATCCAGAGGTTGTTGTGTGATGGTTGGAGGTTCAGCCACAGGCGGAACCACATTTTCAGCACGGGCACGGTAGAGGATAAAATTAAAATCTTCCGTTATGGGGAAGATCACTCCTCCATCCGACAAAGTTTCATATTCTACTTGTTCCCAATTTATTCCATCACGGCTGCCGTCAATGAAATAGACACTGCTTCCTTCAACATCAAAAACAAGATAATAGACTCCGTCAATTTCTCTGACTTCACGATAGATCAGTTCCAGATTGTCTATTGGTGTTGGAGGAACAACCTTGTTTACAGTAACTAACGTCTCGCGGCTTGTGACAGTTCCCGCTTCGTTGCTGACTCTTACAGTATAACTGCCGGAGTCGCTGGTCTGTGCCGTCGTCACTTCATAAACAGAAGCTGTCGCACCTTCAATCTCAGCACCGTCTTTGAACCATTGATAAGCAAGCGGTTCTGTTCCGGTCGCGGTTATGCTCAGACTAAAGGAGGTTCCCTCGTTGACTGTCACATCAACCGACTGCTGGGTGATGACCGGAGGTTCCACCACCGGCGTGATCCCGGTCACTCGGACTGTCGCGATCGAGCTGGTCACACTACCGTAAGGATTGGTGATCGTTACGATATAACGCCCCGCGTCACTGGCTTGGGCAGCTTCCACCTCATAAACGGAATTGGTTGCACCTTCGATTTTTAAGCCCTCGAATATCCATTGATAGCTCAGCGGAGCCGAACCCGTCGCCGTCACGCTCAAAGTCAGCGGATCCCCTTCCTTGACTTTGGTGTTCTGGGGTTGATTCACAATCTTAGGCGCTTCCTCATCATAAGAGCCTTCCGCCCAGGCGCGATATAAAACATAATTATAACGGGCCGGGATCTTTACTTTTCCGCCCTCAACAGTATAGCTGACCTCTGTCCAATCGACCGCGTTGAAAGAACCCTCCACACTGAAAACGGCGGCACCTTCCACATCAAAAAGGAAATAAGCCGCGCCGCTCTCATCTTCCGCATACTCTGGATTTCTAAGCCAAATCGCCGAAACAGGGCCGCTGCCTTTCAGGGTCAGCTCTGCCGGACTGCTCATCACACCTCCCAGACTATTGAACACATAGACCTGATAAGTTCCCTCATCCTCGGCCTGCGCGTTCTCGATCATCAGCATGTTTTCATTCTCATCCCGAAGGACTTCCCCATCATGATACCAGACATAACTGAGGCGGCTGCCCTCTGCCGTCACGCTGAAAACAGCTGTCTCCCCGGCTTTGACCTTCACGCTTTGGGGCTGGACTGTGATGACAGCTTCTTTGATATCAAAGACTTCCGCTTCCCATACCAGGTTGGGATAACTGCCGGTTTGCTGATCCCAGACATTTTGCACATCCCAGCCCAGTGTCCTGTACGGGATCCTGGTCTTGAGTCTTTCGATCACCGTGGTGGCTCCGTCTTTGTAAGACGCGTCATCCACTGGTTCAACAACTGCCTGATCCAGAACGACCACCATCCCGGAGGAAGCTAAATTGCCGGTCAAAGTCCCTGTATAAACACCGCTGATTCGTCCCACTTCCGGCTTGGCAGATTCACTGTAAACATGGATCGCGGGATTGACCGCCACGGAATCTTCGATCGTCCCGAAGCTGACCGTTCCGGCAAGACCGCCTGCGCAGCCTCCGCCCGGTCCGACATAGACGGAATTTTCCATGCTGGAGTAAGACCTTGTAATAGAGCTGGTCACACCAAACCCGGCAATACCTCCCGCATAGACTTTCCCTGTATCATTGTCGGATATATTCTGCGCGTCCACACGCGCGTCCGCCTTGATATTTCCTTGTGTGTAAGAATCTTCCACTGTAGAAACATGAAGATACCCCACCAGACCGCCGACATAAGCATCACCGGCAGAGGTAACTGCCACGGTACTGCCGGATACGATGCTTTTGGCAAAGGAGCGCACAATAGAACCCGATTTCAGACAGCCGATCAGTCCACCGGCGTAAATATAACCGGAAGTCCTTCCTTCATAAGTTGAAGTCGTACAGCTCAAATTTCCTAACGCATAACATTCCACCGCTTCCACTTCCTGCCCATACCCCATCAGACCGCCCGCGGAACTGATTTCCGTATAGTTCATGGAAAGCAGACTGGCGCTGACCTGGCAATCCGAACCGCAGCGGGTCAGGATGGTATTTTCCGCGTAACCCACTAAACCGCCAATCGTTTTCTGGCCATTCACAGTGCCTGTGACAGAAACATTCTGGAAAGTGGATCCCCGGTCGGTCCCGGTCAGACCACCCACATTCGTAGATCCGGTAAAAGTCAGATTCTCCAGACGCAGATCCTTGATGATCGCACCTCTGGTATATCCAAACAGTCCGATATCAGGTGCTTGAGGACGGTTGATCGTCAAATTCTGAATGACATGGCCCCGGCCGTCCAAACTGCCTCGGAACATTTTGTTGGTTTCAGTCTGAGTACCGATAGGCAGCCAGCCCAAACCTTTATTGTAAAACTCTCCTCCAACGGCAAAATCCTCCGCACTGAAAAGGATATCGCTGGACAGGCAGAAATATCTTCCGACGCCCTTGCTGCCCAGGTAATTATTCAAAGCGGCCAGCTGTTCCCTGGTCTTGATTTTCCAAGGATTATCTTTTGTGCCGTCGCCGCCGGCAAACTCCGCACCAAACACACTCGGCTCCAGGCATACGCCCAAAGTCATCCATAAACACAAGAAAAGAATACGCATCTTCACCACAGATATTATACAGCGATTTCTACTATTTTGCAAAAAGAAACAGGCTCCTCCGGGGACATTTATCCCCCTGAGGAGCCTCTCAAATCATTTTTCAGCCGTCTCTCAATACAGCTCGGATGAGCTGCTCCCCGTATCATTTGGTTCCTCCGATGAAAGCGGGGTCTCCTCGGATGTTTTCACGATCTCGTTGATCAATTTTCCAAATTCCTCCAGTCCCGCCGCAGGAATGATAATGGTATCGCTCTTTCCATTCGACTCTTCCGTGATCCGAAGGAAACGTCCTCTCATGTTTTCCTTCAAGAGCAGATAAAACGTCTTATGTTCGATCGTGATCCGTTCCGACCGAAGGGGTTGCTCCGAACCGGCGTTTCGACTCTTTCCTTTATGCCATTTACCACTCTGCTGTCCGGCCTGTTGAGGTCTCGGCTTGCCTTTAAAAAAAATTCCCATCTTTTCCCTTCTGCATCATCCTCATGATGCACTCACAAGTGTTTCTATTGTAGGAAAAAATCACAATCTTTGTCAACTTTTTAAAAAGAAATTCTGTTTTTTTCTTCCTAAAAGGCTGGACTTTTATCAAAAACTCCTTTATTCTGAGGTTCAGCTTTAGAGCTTAAACTCAGGAAAAATTATGGATATTACATTTAATTGTCCCAAATGTGACCAGGAACTGGTAGTTGATGATTCTTACGTGGGTGAGCAGATCGAATGTCCGGAATGTTCGGCTCAGATCATCGTTCCGGCCGAAAGCAACGTAAGCGCCGATGAAGCCGCGCCGGAAACAACAGAAAACGCCTCCCCGGCAGAAGCTCCCGCAGCTCCCGCGGCGACACCTGCAGCCGGCGGCGTGATCAACGCCATGGCCAGCTCCGCGGCTGCCAGAGAGAAAAAGACCTTCACGGTCCCCGTGCATGACGGCCCTGTCAAACAAGAAAAACTGATCCAGAAACCGCAGACTCCCCTGAACGCCGCCGCCAAGAAATGGCAGAATGGTGTCGCGGTCCGCACGATCCGCCGCATTGATTGTATGGAAGTGGGTAAAGATCATTTTGATGAAAAAGTGACCGAATTCATCAACACGGTCGGTTACGACAGGGTACTCAATATGCAGTCCATCGCCTATACCGTGCAGGATCTGGCCACCAAAGCCCTGATGACCGACTTCGGTGTGATGATCACTTACCGCATCCCGGAAGAATGATCGCCCATTAAAATCTCATTCTTAAAAACATAGACCAGACAGAGTTTTTATCAAAGAGACTCTGGAGGTATTGTTTATAAAAACAGCAAAAACTCCTCATGTTTCAGGGACAAAAACATGAGGAATTTTTTGTAAATCAAATTCTGTCCATCCGGTAAATCCTGTCAAAATAAAAACCCCCGATGGTCTTTCACACCGGGGATCTTTGTTTTCAATGTTTAGCGGTTATTTCACTTCATGCACACGGAAATAGCGAACCCAGTCAACCACTTCCAGACGGAGCTTCACTTCCTCGTCTTCCGCGATGAACGGTTCGCCCACTTTCTCCCAAGTGATGTGATCTACCGTGCTTTCCAGTTGATAGAGTTCTCCCAAATTCAAGAGCATCGTGATCTCCACCTCTGTGACTTTGATGCTTAGAGAATTGAACTTATAGGGACTGCCCACTTTTACATACGTTTCCTCGGAATATCCGCTGCCGGGGTTATCCACCACGATTCCAACGATCATTCCATTCTCTACAATACAATGCGCTTCAGCACCTTCACCAAATTCATCTTTCACACGGACTTTCGGTACAAAGTCGTAACCCCAGCCCGGATCCGTTACCACAAACCCGATCACAAAGCCATTGGCGACCTGTGGCTCTGCTGTGGCACGATAAGCCTCGCTGATGCCCAACGTGACCACATCACTGACGATACTAGCTTTCTCATTGGATACGACCACAGAGTATTCTCCTACATCATACCCATTCACCGCTTCGATCGTGTAACTGCTCTCATTGGCTCCGGTAATAGCAAGTCCGTTCTTATACCATTGATAGACAGTCACATTTTCGGCTTCCACGCTGAAAGTCGCACTCTCGCCACCTGAAACACCCACACCGATAGGCTGTTTCGTAATAACCGGAAGTCTGTAAACTTCCAGTGTCACCGTATCGCTCTGAACACTATGGTATTCATTTTCGACAAGGACATAATACTCGCCCATATCATCCATAACTGTATTGGCGATGCGATAAACGGCATTTGTCGCTCCGTTGATGGGTTCTGAATCTTTGAACCATTGATACTTTGTGGTGCGTTCTGCTTCCACACTGAACAAAGCCTCTTCTCCATCCAAAACGGAAAGACTCTCCGGCTGTTTCACAATAACCGGCGGAACGGTAACGACTAATGACGCTGTCTCGCTGACCACACTGCCGGCACTGTTGCTGACAATAACAAAATACTGTCCGGCATCGGATTCGGCAACACTGGCAATCGTGTATTGATTTTCAGTCGCCCCACTCAATACAAAGCCGTTTTTGTACCATTGATAGCTCAGCGGTTCCGCTCCGGTCACTGTCACGCTGAAGATCACTGCGTTTCCTTCCTTTATCGTCTGATTCTGTGGCTGAACCGTGATCGTTGGTTTAGCTGTAACGGTCAAAGTCGCTGTGCTGCTGGTCACACTGCCAGCGCTGTTGCTCACTGTCACCGTATAGCTTCCGGCATCACTGGTCTTGGCACTGCTGATGGTATAGCTGGCACCGGTCGCACCGCTGATATTGGAACCGTCTTTTTTCCACTGATAACTCAACGGATCGGTGCCTGTTGCCGTCACGTCAAAAGTCACCGAACTGCCTTCATTTACAGTCTGGCTCTTCGGTTGGGTCGTAATTGACGGTTTGACCACTACCGCGTTGACCGTTACGTTCATGGTAACAGTCTTAGTCACACCGCCTTCGGTATATTTTGCCTGGATCGTTGCTGTACCAGCCTCTTTGCCGGTCAGAACACCCGCACTGGTAATACTGGCATAACTGGTTCCCGCGCTGATAGACCAGATCGGTGTCACTGTCTTGCTCGTTCCATCACTATAATTTGCTTTGCAAGTATAAGTCGCCGTACTGCCCACATTCACACTGCTATCTCCACTGATGCTGATAGAACTCAGCGTCACCACATTCACCGTCAAAGTCGCTGTGCTGCTGGTCACACTGCCAGCGCTGTTGCTCACTGTCACTGTATAACTTCCGGCATCACTGGTTTTGGCACTGCTGATGGCATAGCTGTCACTGGTCGCTCCACTGATATTAGAACCATTCTTCTTCCATTGATAGGTCAAAGGTGCTGTTCCAGTCGCCACCACGCTGAAGATCACTGAACTTCCTTCATTCACAGTTTGACTTTTCGGCTGAGTTGTAATTGACGGTTTGACCGCTGCGGCGTTGACTGTCACATTTTTGGTCGCGGTCATGCCTTCATAGGCAGCCTTTACCGTTGCTGTACCCGCGGCTTTGCCGGTCAGAACACCTCCGCTGGTAATGCTCGCGTAACTCGTCCCGGAGCTGATGCTCCAAATCGGGGTCACTGTTATTGTACTTCCATCGCTGTAGTTTGCCGTACAGGTATAAGTTGCCGTACCGCCCACTTGCACACTGTTGCTGCCATTGATGCTGATAGATGATAAAGTAGGAGGATTCCAAGTTGCTGTTTTTCTATCCTGCCATTTTCCGTTCTTTATCACCGCCTGCCATAATATATTTCCCGCAGGGTAATAACTAGTCAATGTAGAAGGTGTATTAGCGTATATGTCGTTTCCTCCACTAGGCGGATTTCCTCGGTAATAAACACTCGTCAGATTGGTACAACTATAAAATACAGTATAACCAATAGAAGTTACACTGTCTGGGATTGTTATACTCTTCAAACTGTTGCACCCACAAAATGCATAAGTTCCAATACTATTTACACTGTCTGGAATTGTTATACTCGTCAAACTGGTGCATCCCCAGAATGTATTATTTTCAATAGAAGTCACACTATCAGGAATCGTTATACTCTTCAAACCACTGCAATTATAAAGTGCACCTTGTCTAATAGAAGTCACACTATCAGGAATCTCTATACTGCTCAGACTCTTACAATTATAAAATGTGTTATATCCAATAGAAGTCACACTGTTAGGTATCGTTATACTTCTCAGACTGGTACACTCCTCGAATGCTCTGTCTCCAATATCAGTCACACTGTCCGGGATCATTATACTCGTCAGACTACTGCACCTAGCGAATACAAGAGTTTCAATAGAGGTCATACTGTTCGGTATTGTTATACTCATTAGACTGCACCCAGAGAATGCACCATAGTTAATAGAAGTCACACTGGATGGTATTGTGTAATTTATTCCCTTTTTCCCCTTAGGATAGTCAATCAAAACTGTTTGATTCTTATTGAATAGTACCCCTTCTCTACTGCTATAGTTCTTATTATTCAAACTAACAGCAATGCTTGTCAGACTTTTGCAATAAAATGCATAGCCACCAATAGAAGTCACACTGTCCGGTATCGTTATACTCGTCAGACTGCATCCAGAGAATGCAGCACCTCCGATAGAAGTCACTCTGGATGGAATCTTAACATTAGTTAAACCTTTACAATCCTGAAATGCACTGTCGCCAATAGAGGTTACACTGTCTCCCATAGTTATACTTGTCAGACTGGCACAGTTCCAGAATGCCCACTTTCCAATAGAAGTCACACCGTTTCCTATAACTACACTGGTCAACTTGGGGCAGTTATAAAATGTCTCAGCTCCAATAGAAGTCACACTGTCTGATATCATTATACTTGTTAGCCTGTAGGATTCATAGAACGCTCTGTCTGCAATAGAAGTCACACTATATTTAATACCGTTATTCTTAACAGAAGCCGGGATCGTAACAGAATCCCATACAGAATTTCCATTCACTTCCACTGTTCCTGTGGAATCAGCTTCGGTCAGAACCTTGTAAGTCAGGTCACCCACTGTAAAGCTGTCGCCTACAGCGGCCTGAACTTGAGATGTGGTAAGCACAAAAGCAGACAGACTCAAAGTCATTACTGCTAAGCCATAAGTTAATTTATTCGTCATCATAGAATTATTTCCAAATGTTCTAACTGCTTGACCAAAAGAGAAATGATCTGAAGAAATTTGAGAAGAATTTCAGCGGGAAAAAGAAAGGGTGAATCTCCACCAGTGCCACAACAGGACTTTTCCTGCTCTACGTGGTCAACATTCTGTTTCCCGACTCAAGGCTCTCCAAAGCCACACTACAAGGAAACACGAAGAGACACCCCACGAGGGGGCGTTTCAAACGAATTTGGTCTTGTAGTTCTAAAATTTGGAGATCTTGAGCCAGACCGTACCGTTTTGACGCTAAGCGTTAAAACTATTTATTATTCAATAATTTATCTTTATTCCCGTTCCTCATTAGCACCGTGCCACGAGGAACGACCAGAATAAAATAGCAGATATTTGTCCATCCTGCAAGACCGATATTTTATGAAACACTAATGGACACGGAGCCGAACGTCAGGATCAGGCAAAAAAAAGAGAGAGACTTTGTAGTCTCTCCCTGTAAAATCTATTCTATAAATCGGACTCTACTCCGCGTAAACGTACTTGGCCGCCTCTCGCTTAGAAAGGTGATATTTCATCGAAACCTTTTCAATAATTTGCTCATCCGTTTGTCCTAATTCTCGACAAACTTCTATCAAGGCTTTGATTCCTTCCAGGCGTCCTTCCAAACGGCCTTTCTGGATACCTTCTTCAACAAGTTCTTCTATTATTTTGCACATTTCTTTTTCTCCTTTTCCGTTATTTTTTAAAAAGTTTATTCTCTCGGCAAGCACATCGTAGTGCATCTTCGAGGGATCCGTCTCCCTGAAATCGCTCATCAGCCAGCCGAAAGGATCATTCCCGGTATAAGCTCCATTGACATAGATGATATGTGAACCATCTCCCAAGGGTTCGCCGTTCTTTATATTGACCCTGTCAAAGATGTAGAGCGGTTCTCCCTCTTTGAATATATCTTCCTCGGTGATAAAGATCGTATAGCTGTCTTTGAGTTCTGAGTAATCTTTTCCCTTACCCAGCATCTCTGTATCCATCAGCGCATTGTAAATACGAAGCCGTTTAGGATGCGCTCCTTTACTGTCCCGCTGGACCTCAATGTTGTATTGCTTACCGTCCTTATCCTCCGCTAGGACATCCAGACAAATCGAATGGCC
>DBVN01000011.1 GCA_002308515.1 Verrucomicrobia bacterium UBA1263
GCAATGCATCAGCCCGAAAACAGAGGTCCCGGACATGGACCTCAGGGACCGGGACACCATGGCCCTCGCGGACCTCAGCCCGGATTCCATCACCATCCGGCTCCGGCTCCGATGCCGCCTCATCATCACCACCATGTGGCTCCGCGTCCGGCACCCATGCCGCCCAGAGTGATCCCTGTTCCGGCACCGATCATCGTGGCACCGGTACCGCCTCCGCCGCCCCCTCCGCCGGTGCAGCCCGCCCCGATCGGGTATCAGTGGGAACTGAACGGCGGGAACTGGGTCCTGGTGAGACTTGGCCCCATCGTGATCGACCTGAACTGGTAAGCGACATCAACCGCTAAACCGACACCCCCCTTTCCAAGGAGGTAACGCCAAAGGAGAGCAGCCCGTTTGCTCTCCTTTCTTTTTTTTCGGTGCACTTTATTTTTGAGGCAATACGAGAGATTCCCAACCCTAATGGCATTTTTGGGTTTATCGAAGTTATTCCTTGACGGTAATGACCAGCGACATGTCACAGTTCTTGAGAATCTCGACCATGCGGTCCTCGTCGAAGGCGATGCATCCACCCGTGTAGCTCTTTGTACCCTTCACATGGATGAAGATGTTACTACCCTCGGGATAGATGCACTCCTTGTTGAAGTCGGTGGCAATGCCGTAGTTATACTGTGGCTGATAGGCGTACATCTCCTCACCTTTACACTCATGGCCTACAGCAGCGGCATCGATAATCTTGTTGTAGTACTCGCAGTCTTCGTCACATGCGTATGTGGTGGGTGTCACGTTGATATAGGGCATCGTGGTGCCGGGGTTGGGTTTGATGCCAAAGGCACTCAGTGGACGGAATGTGCCTGTTGGAGTTTTGGCATCGCCTTCGCCCGTCTTGCCAATGCCATTCTTGCCGATCCATACATCGGTGACGAACAGCACCTTGCCGTCAACAGTCAGACGGGCCTTAGCCGTACTGCCTTGCACATCATACACTTTGAGCAGCTGCCCCTTCTGAATGGCATTATCCTCATTTGAACACGCTGTAAACACATTTGCGATGCAGAGTGTCAGGATGACGGCGAGCATCCAATTCGTCATTTTCTTCATGCGTTTTAAAAATATGCTTTTAGTTATAGAATCACTAGCATCCCGTAAGAGAATGAAAATGTATTTATTTTTGAATGAATCAATCGAAAGTACCTTTCAAAATTGAGATTCATAACTCTTTGAAAATCAATGTTAGTTTTTTCACTTTTCAGAGTTATGGGATGATAGTGGATCAATTTGTTAGAAGTCAGACTGTTTCCAGACTGTCCGCGTTCAACAGAAAATCAATGATATTTATTTTTTTGAAACCGTTTTCCAGAATAATGAAGGGATCCTCGTCCATGGTGATCACTATTTTTTTGTATCCATCGGCAATGTTTCTGAATGAGTCCAGCTCCTGTTTCTTTTTATCTTCACCGGCCAGGGTATAAGCCGCCTGGATGTAGTAGGAGTCCCTGCTGCTGGAGACGATGAAGTCGATCTCTTTCTCTTTATTTTTCCCTATATCCACCCTGTAGCCGCGGCGGATCAGTTCCAGATAGATGACATTTTCCAGAGAGTGTGTGATCTCCAGCTGCCAGTAGTTCAGCCGGACATTCCTCAGCCCCAGGTCGGAAATGTAGTATTTGTTTTGTGTTTTGAGATATTCCCGGCCTCTGATGTCGTACCGGTACACTTTGTAGAACAAGAACGCTTCGCAAAGATACTGCAAATAGCTGTCCACCGTATCAGGAGAAAGGGAGGAGTAACCGTTGGATCTCAAAGTGTCTGTGATTTTTTTGGCGCTGACCGTGGAGCCGATGTTAGAGCAGAGGAAATCATAAACTGCGTAGAAGAGATTTGCGTTCCGGATATGGTATCGGTCTATGATATCCCTGGTAGCAACAGTGGATTCCAGCATCTTCAGATAATCGACCTTGCTCCGGGTATCAGGTTCCGTGGCTGCGTAGGGGAAACCGCCGTACAGCAGATAGTCGCTGAAAGCTTTTCTGTGGTCATCGGCTGAGGCTGAAGCATATTCCGCAAAGGAGAGAGTATAGACTTTGATTTCAATGCTGCGGCCGCGCAGAGCCGTGCTGATATCGCCCGACAGGAGCTTGGAGTTGGAGCCGGTGATATAGACATCACAGCCCTTGTTCTTTAGGCTATTAACAAGATCCTCAAAACCAGTTACATATTGGATTTCATCTATCATTACGTAATACTTGCCGCTGCCGGATATCCTGTTGAGGATAAATTGGTAAAGAGCATCCGCGTCTCTCAGAGGGGAATTCTCTTTATTTTCCAGGTTGATCTTGAGGATGTGATCTTCCGGGATACCGAGGTCCAGCAAATAGCGCGTGTAAATGTCGAACAGCAGGACTGACTTTCCGCAGCGGCGGATGCCGGTGATCACTTTGATGAGATCTTTATCCTTATAGCGGATCAGTTTTTCAAGATAGACGGGTCTGGCGATCATGATTTCACCTCACGTCAAAGAGTCTATTCGAAAAACTTTTTATTTTCAAACTTTTTTCGAGTAAATCAAAGTGGTTTGAAAATATAATATTATTTATTGA
>DBVN01000008.1:0-1468 GCA_002308515.1 Verrucomicrobia bacterium UBA1263
ACCGATATACTTGCTGACCAGATGCGCCGCCGTTACCGGCACATACATCAAAGGCGGATCGGCAAAAGGATCATCCGAACCGAATTCCAGGATCAGACACTCCGGTGAATCCGTGGAAGCGGCAAACGTGTGGCTCTTGTGTCCGGCACCCTGGGGCATCTTGCCGATGCCGTGGAACTTGGCGATGCCGTACTGCAAATGCACCACCAGATCACCGGCCTCGATATGGTCGAAATCCACCTCCAGCTGGGAACGGGACGCGGCGGCCTGTGTCTTGCGCAGACGGCGGGAGCGGTGAGCCTTGCGGCGGCAGTAAATGTCATTGTCTGTGACCAGAGCATAACGCAGCTCCGGCACGATCACGCCGCGCGAGATACCGGCCTGGACCAGCGGCGGGATCTTGCGTCCCAGGATCAGCTCACCCCAGATCTCCTTCAGGCGGACATCCTCTCCGCTGTTCGTATAGGTGATGCTGCACTGGTAGCCCTCTTTCTTCCACTGAAGGATCTGCTTGAACAACTGCAAACGGTAGTTGTCCGCCATTTCCAGAGTGGATTCCGACGGCATAGGGCAGGTGGTCTGCGGAGTCTCTATCCGTATCTCGTGCATGGGCAGCAGTTGAGCCTCCTCGCCCACCAGATTGCGGAAGTCGAACACGTCGCAGTCCCCGGCCAGGATGACACGGCCTCCGTTCTTCAGAAAGTCCGCGATGAAAAACTCCCATTCCTGGATGATCGGGCTCCAGCTGCCTTTCTGCGAGCGGAAGAGATTCAGGTTTTCCCAGACGATTCCCGGCTCCGCGATGACGATCAGGGCGTTTGCGGGCAGATGCCTGACCAGACACTCGGCCGCCGATTCAGGCTCCTGTCCTGGTGGCAGGCTTTCCAGCTGATGTTTCAGGATGCCCATTTCTCCCGCGGGCGGGATCAGTGTCTGAGTGATTTTATTCTGTGAAGTTTGTGTATTGGGATCGAACTCGCGCATGGAATCGATCTCATTGCCGAAAAATTCCAGCCGGATCGGCCAGGCCGCCGAAAGAGGATAAAAATCCACGATGCCGCCGCGGACGGCGAATTCACCTTTCTGGGTGACCTTGTTCACCGGTTCATACCCCTGAGCCTCCAGCCAGTCCAGCAGCTCCAGCGGATCCACTGCCGCGCCCATCTTCACCTCGCGCAGACGCTCCTGGAAGTTGGATCGGGAAAAAGTCTTTTGCAGGATGGAATCTACCTGGGCAACGATGCACGCCTTTTCAGGATGCTCCCGCAGATGCAGCAGCGTTTTCAGTCGTTCGCCCAGGGTATCCGCTTCGGGCAGACGATCCTCAGCGGGCAGTACCTCCCACGATGGAAAATAATCGGGCTGAGATCCGTTTTTCTCTTCATCCATCGAGTGCCAGGCGCAGAGATCCTGATGGAAAGCCTCCTGAGCCCGTGTCCCGCCGGTCACCACCAGGATCGGCTGATCC
>DBVN01000008.1:1474-3209 GCA_002308515.1 Verrucomicrobia bacterium UBA1263
AGCCAGTGGACCAGAAACGGCAAAGCGCTGGCCTCCACACCGTCCAGCGGCAGCGCGGAACCGGGTGGAAAAAGCTGGTCATCCAGCAGATAGGAAAAAGTTGGCTTTTCTGATTCAGACATAACGATTCCGGTATGACCGGCAGATGAACTGCCTTCTTGCGCTTTTTGAAATCATCGGGAACCTCCTTACGGTTTGACCACCGGAGGCAGCGGCAGTGTCTCGCGGATCTTTTCCGCTTGAGTCGTGCCCTGATATTGACCTGTGCCCAGGTTGACGAGATAATCCTTCTTTTGATAGTTATACCAGATCCGGTAAGTCCAGAAGCCGCCCAGCAGCACGATCAGGATCACCGCCAGCGGCAGAACGATCCTCCAGGCCGAAGCCAGCCGCCAGGTCAGACCGTCAATATCGCCTTTGGCCACATAAGGACTCTCATGAACGACTTCATTCGGTTTGCCGGCCATTTCCGCCTTCAGCTGCTCGACCAGCGGGGCAGGGTCGATCTTGACCACATCGGCGTAATTCCGTATGGAGCCGCGAACATAGACCGGAGCCGGAAACGCCGAATAGTCACCCGTCTCCAACGCTTCGATCTGCGTCAGCTTCAGCTTGGTGGCCTGAGCCACCTGCTCGACGGTGAGTTCCCGCGCTTCACGGGCTGCCCGTAGTTGTTCGCCCACACTGGACATAACTCCCCACCTCATAACTCAAAACGCGGAAAATTGCAATAACAAAAGATTGAATCCGTGATGTTTTTTGTTCAAACCCGGAAACCCCGGCGACCGGCCCTCAAAGTCTCTCTTTTTCCGGGCACATCCCCAACCGCTTCACCCGGAAGGAGTGACAGGATCCGGGCCTTAGCTTCGATGTACTATACGTTTCCCCGGTCAAAAACCGACCTTCGCGGGAATGATCATTTTTTCAGATATTCGCCGGGAGTGATGGCTTTGACTTTTGACAGAGCAAAATCTTTGGTGTTTCGGGTCAGGATATAGTTCATTTTGCTCCTGACCGCGATAGTGTCCACGATGGCATCCTCAAAATCAACAAGTTCAGAGGAAAGTGCCGTCAGGACATCGTTGCTGAGTACATCCGCGAAAACAAAAAGTTCGGTTAAACGGTAAAGGATCTTTCTGGCTTCCTCTTTCGAGCCGAGAGCCTTGCGAAGGATATAGAAAATATCTGTCACCGCGGAAGTGGACAGATAGCAGATATGCTTCTCTTGAATAGCCTTGCATACAGCCTGATACGAATCCGTGAAAAAAGGTTCCCGCTTGAGCAGGATGTCCATAACGACATTGGTATCGATCAGGAGCTTCATTGCCTGGCAAGCCTTTCCTGTTTGGCGGCATCTTCAGAGACAGAGGAAGGGATGATCCCGACCAAGCTGTTGATGACAGAGATCTTATCCACTTCCGGTTTGGAAAGTTTGGCAATGATCTTGCCCTGTTTTGTAATGAAAATATCCTCGTGTGAGGAGAGTGTGAGATACTTCCCAAAATTATTCTTGGCTTCAGTAGCAGTGATCGTCATAAAATGTCCTTTATCACACGAACAGATTCTATTCGACAAAATAAAATGTTCAATATAAATCGAACATTTTTCTTTTCAAATTGAAGATGTGGATAGATCTATTTCTATCTGAAGTTCTTAAAAGATATATATTCGGTCTTGCGTTTTAAGATGAAATCTGATAGGTTGAAATCACGTTCCACCGGCAAAGAGGCCGGAT
>DBVN01000008.1:3321-3737 GCA_002308515.1 Verrucomicrobia bacterium UBA1263
AAGGATAACAAACCCGCTGTTGAGCTAGTGTTGAGGATCATCCTGCGGCGCGATGACTTAGATGTAAAAAGGTTCAGTGTCAGCAAGGAATATAAAAACCTCAAAGGCCATTCGATTTGTCTGAATGTCCTCGCGGAGGATAAGGACGGCAAGCAATATAACATTGAAGTCCAGCGTGACATCAAAGGAGCCGATCCCCGGCGGTTCCGTTTCTACAACGCGATGATGGATGTAGAGATGCTGGGTAAGGGGGAAGATTACTCCGAGCTCAGGGACAGTTATACGATCGTCATCACAGAGGATGATATATTCAAAGAAGGGGAGGCCCTCTATATTTTTGACAGGACCAATATAAAGAACGGCAAGCCCTTGGGAGATGGTTCGCATATCATCTATGTCAATGGATCTTATGACGG
>DBVN01000058.1 GCA_002308515.1 Verrucomicrobia bacterium UBA1263
GAGTTCGTCCATGCTCCTGAGGGGGGACTCTGTGATAAAGTAAAGTATTACAGGGTCCCTTTTTATTTTTACCTTGTGTGGTTTGGAAATATTTGTTCTACTGCATGGACGAGCTGCCATGATTGGTGGCTGAAAGTAAAAGAATAGTTATAAAACATAATATAGTTTTACCTATAGCGTAAAACAGTTGAGGTCCAATTCGAAACCTGAGAAATTTCATAAGCAGAGACCGAAGCTAATGCACACTTTATTTTAGTGTATTGTATGTACAATATGTAATGTGTGCAAATCCTCCCCCTACAGGGGGTGCGATCCTGTTTCCTCTGCACGGTCATTCTCAGGACCTCGAATTGGGAAAAAGTAAAGGTATAACCTATGCTTTCATAGGAGATCACCCCTTTTTCATCACTTCATTATTTTCGTCTTAAAATTTTATGAATAGCATTAAAGAGATATATGCGCCGAATGGGAAACATGCAGGGCATTTGCTTGTCAGTGATTACAGAATAGAGGCATATACTTATGATGGTGTGTATCTTGCAAAATTTGATTTCATTCGTGGTATAACTGACAGGAATGGACATCACACCAATGGAGTCCCAACAGATTTGGAAAAAATGGTCATTGATTATTACATACTTATGCATCCTGAAAAATAAATGGAATAAAACAGATCTGGTGCTTTCATATTACTAAAAATGAAAAATGGAGCCTGTACACATTGTGGAGCAAATATAGAGTTTTCTGCTGGCAAATCGGAAATGGTATGCCCCTATTGCAGAGAACCGATAAAGACGAAGGAAGCGGAAGAACGTTTGCTGGAGCTCCAAAAAGGAGGTGGATGCGCTCCAGCTTTTTTAGTAAGTTTTGTTGTTTTCGGAATGGGTGCGATTCTTATTGGTGGCTGTTTTAATGAAAAAGAAATCAGCGTTATCCACTATGTGATTTGTCTTATCTTGTCATTCGCAGCAGGTGTTCTTTTTTATCAAATATCTAATAATAAATATGTTATAGAAATAATTGAGAAAATCAGGAAGAAGTGATTTTTCAGCTGGTGCTGTAAACAAAGATTGTTCATTCTAACTCATGTCAACCAATCATCAGGAGTTCGTCCATGCTCCTGAGGGGGGGATCCTGTGATAAAATAAAGTATTACAGGGTCCCTTTTTATTTCAGAATGGTGAGTGGTGTTCCCTTAAAGTTTTTATCTCCCGGACGGATGATACGGTCGGGATAAAAGCGGATGTACTGTTTTTTCAGTTTGATCCAGGCGATGTTTTCATCGTAGGGGACAATGACTTTGTCTTCTGTCAGATATTTGAACTTGGCTCCGCGGCGGATCAGTACTTCCAGCATCGGGTCGTCATCATCCGGGTGTTCCCAGAAATGGACTTCATGTTCGTGGATGAGTTTTTTATCTTCATCCAGCAGTTCCAGCAGAACATCTTCCGAGAAAGTCGGGTTATCGATTTTCAGCATCCCGCGGTAATCTCCCTTGAGTAAACGGATGTCGCCTATATAGAAAACAGGGGAGACATTGCCGTATTTATAGACTGTGATCTCCAGGAAAGTAGTGGTTTTCAAATTCTCTGCCTGATAGGAGCCTGTCCGCATGGAGTAGTCCTTATCCATCCTGCAGGCTGTGAACAGCAAGCAGGAAGTGAGCAGGAGAACCAGAGCGATTGAGTGTGCGCGTTTCATCTTTGTTAGAATATGATACCGATATCGTCTTTGCCGACTTTACCCTCACGCTGGAGTGTTCGGATGATGCCGTTTTCATCCACATCCTTGATATCCGAAGAATAGATGCGCATCCCGGCGCGGCCATCACCGATGAACGCGAATTTGCCCAGAAAGTACACGGCATGGGCATCGCCTGTGGTTTCATAAGTACCTGCCAGGAATGGTTCAGCAGAGTTCTTTATATTGACCAGCTGCAGGCCGTTTTCAAAATCGGCTATGTACGCGTAGTTGCCGGAGACCCAGACTCCGCGGGGATTGCCGGGAGTTTTGCAGACGGAAACGACTGTGGGCTTTTTCAAGTTGTGGATATCCACAATGGTCAGTCCTTTGTCATAATCCGCCAGATAGGCATGATCCCCCAGTGTGAACACATCCATGAAATTGCCGGTGATCTCGGTCTTATTGATCCGCTTCAGGGCGCGGGGATTGCTGATGCTGTAGATCTGCATATCTTTTTCAGTGATGACGAAAAGATCCTTCTTGTTCAGATAGAGTTTTCGGACTTCACAGCCCAGATCCAGCCGGGTCGAGAGGATGGGCACATCCAGATCTTTGACATTCACGGACTGGATAGCGTTTCCGTCCGCCAGAAAGATGAATTTCTTGTAGCGGCAAACACTGCGCGCGGGACCTTCCGTCTCCAGTTTACAGTAGATTTCCGGGCGTTTCGGGTCCGAGATATCCAGAATGACCAGCCCCTGATAGTCGGCCACATAAACAAAGCGTCCGTCCGGAACGACCTGCATGGCCATGCCGGGAGTCTTGATCTCGGAGATGAGTCTGGGCCGATAGGTGTCGCTGGCGTTGATGATCTTGACACCGCCCAGACCGTCCGCGAGGAAAAGTTTTTCGGACTGCATGACGAGTGATTCGACCGAGCCTTCGATCCCCAGTTCGGCAATGACTTCCACAGGGCTGTCTTCGGAGAGACTTACGATCTTGAGACCATCATCATAACAGGCCACAAAGAGATATTCTTCCGTTTCGGTAATCGCCAGATCCCAGCAAGTTCCGGTGATATCGACCGAATGCGTTTCCTTCGGTTCCAGAGGATTGCTGATATCCAGAAAGTGCAGACCCTCTGGTCCTGCGGCCACATAGAGCTTGTTGCCATCCAGACTCGGGAGAATAGCGTAAATGTTTTTAAATTTGTCATAATGACTGACGATCTGAGGAGCTTTCCGGTCATAAATATTAACGATGTAGATGCCGTCCGTGTAATCAGAGATGCACATCTTATTATTGTTGACCTGGATTCCGTTCACAAAGCCCGGAGTATCCACTGTGGAAAGAAGTTCCGGTTTCTCCGGGTTGGAGATATCTACAAGATGCGCGCCAGCATCACCGGCGGCAATGTAAGCGGTATTGCTGACGACCGTCAGCGTGGTGATTTGTCCCGGCAGGGACAGTTCTGCCACTTTGATGAGCGACTTGGGATCCTTCATATCCAAGACGATCAGCCCAAAGGAGACATCCGTGACAAAAGCATAGCCGTTTTTGGAATAAACATCCATGATGGCAACTTTTGCCGGATAGTTTCCCAGTTCGGCCGGATAGGCGATGTTCTCGATATTGGCGATGTTCAGTCCTTTTGTGCTGTCCGCGACCAGGAGATAGGGGGCATCTACATAACACGACACGGCAAGACCCTGAGTGTCAAAAACGGTACACATTTTAGGAGACCAGGGATCGCTGACATCAGCCACCAGTACGCCGGAGCGTTCTGAGGACATGAAAGCGTAAGAACCGGCCAGCGTTTGGGCGATATGGACAGAACAGATATCGCCGCGGTTCCAGAACGGATATTTGCCGCGCAGAGTCACCTCGTTGGTTTCCTCGGCGGAGACAGTGGTCAGCGCCAGCAGAAACAGAATACAGGCACCTATCCAGGAAGTATATAAGGCAAAGTGTTTTTTATTCATAAAGCAAATACTTTTCACGATCTTTTTTAAATTGAGTTTCATCTTTTTTCCAGGCGGCAACGATTTCTTTGGCGGAGACACCTTTGGCCAGACGGCTGCGGATGCCGGTGCCGCCGCAAAGTTTATCGAACAGATTCCATGTTTTTCCGCGTTTAACGGATTCCTGATACAAGTCACGCCCGTGGACTTTCTTGATCGCTTCCAAAGCGTAGAAATTGATGGGCATGAGAGGAGCCGTTGCCGGTTTTGTAAATTGTACGATCACACCATGATAATTGTTTTTTCCGATGGTGTAGTGATAAGGAGCGAACGTAACGCCCGGCAGTTTATAGGCGTTCATCTGCTTGGCCAGTTTATCCGCATCGATCCAGGCAGCCGCGATAGTTTCAAAGGGGTGATCTGTCCGTATGCCGATATTGACTCCGCTGGCTTCACCGGCCAGTCCGGTAGAGACGTAATGCAGAGGAGTCTTGGCCTTGGGGATATTGGGAGAGGTTGGCACCCATGCGCGGTTCAGATCCAGCCAGGTATATTCCCGCTTCCAGTGACGCATCTTGATAACGGTCAAGCGGCATTTTTTACTTATCCAGTTTTCCCCGTTGATCATGCGCGCCATTTCTCCGCTGGTCATCCCGTGAACGTAGGGGATATTCCACTGACTGACAAAGGATTTGTATTTGGGATCCAGGCGGTTGCCTTCCACACGCAGACCTCCCAGAGGATTGGGGCGATCCAGCACCATAAACGACTTGCCGCATTCGGCACAGCCTTCCATAGCCAGTCCCAGCGAGCTGACAAAAGTGTAAGAACGGCAGCCGGTATCTTGGATGTCATAAATCAGAATATCCAGATTTTTGAGCATGGCGGCGGTAGGTTTACGTGTCGGACCGGGGCCGTAAAGGGAATAGACCGGCAGACCGGTTTCAGGATCTTTTGAATCCTTTACTTCTTCTCCGGCTTTGGCTTTGCCATAGAGACCATGTTCCGCACCAAACAGCGCGGTCAATTGGACTCCGGGAGCCTTGCGAAGCAGTTGTATCGTGGAACATTTTTGAGCAGAAGAGGTTTTGCCGGGAATGAGTGCTGCCGGGTGAGTCAGTAAACCGACCCGTTTCCCTTTGATCACAGAAAAATCAAGAGATTCCAACACCTCCGCGCCTGTCTGGATATCATGCTTTGTCTGAGCGGCATAGCTGTGCAAAGGACAGCCTGCCGTCAGTGAAAGCATCACTCCCGCACACAGCTTCAGAAAATCTCTGCGCCCAATCATCTGCCGCAGTTTATCAAAGAGAAAAATGTTGTACAGTAAATAGTCGTATTAGAGAAAATCAATTTTAGCGAAAAATCGGCTTTACAATCAGGGGAGAATCGTTTTTGCTAAGAGGCGGTATGCTGAAGAAGATGCTAATGATCGGAACAGCCGCTTTACTGACCGCGGGCTGTACCAGTGTGACGAATCTGACTCCGAGCCAAACGCCGAGGACAGAGTCGGGTCTGTATCCTTTTGAGATGATGTTCAATACAAGGGCGACCAGTGTTGCCCATGACAGCATACAGGCTTATCTGATGCTGGATGGGGATATGATCGAGATGCAGCGCACTCCTCTGTTGACTAACCGCTGGGAAGTGCTGGCTCCCGTGCCGGCTGGCAAAGATAACATAAACTACCGCTTTAAAGTGAATTACCAATGGAAAGACTTGGGCGGTCGAAAAGAGAACAGCAAGCTCTCGGACGTGTATAATCTGCAGGTCGGGGAATAGGGACACGCCGAAGCCGGATAATCTGAGTAGAGGTATCCTGTTAAATTTTTCTGTGATATAGTGACGTAAAATCTTGCATCACTGCCGGAACGAAGGTAAAATCCTCACTTGTGCGCTTGCCGGAGGGCAAGTGTGATTTGTATTTTATTCGAATGCCTAAAGAAGAAGCAATATCCTTACGCGGACGTGTCGTGCAAGTGCTGCCTGGAACGATGTTTCGGGTGGAACTGCCTAATGGCCATACTGTTTTGGCTCATATTTCTGGAAAAATGCGCAAGCATTTTATTCGTATCAGCGTGGGAGATAAGGTGGATATCGAGATGTCGCCCTACGACCTGAACAAGGCGCGCATCAAATTCCGCTGTTAGAATAAGCTGTTGCTGAGCAGCACAATGGAGGAGGCATTGATCGTCTTGTGAAAAAGCAGACTTTCTGGGCCATTTTATTGATGATTGGGTTAGTGCTGACACGCTGGCCGGGCTTATTGCCGGCTAACTTCAGCGCGATCCACGCGTTAGTTTTCTGCGCGGCGGTTTACCTGCCTAAGAAATGGGGCTGGTTCCTTATCATCCCGACGATACTGATCTCGGACATCTGTCTGAACATGCTCCATTATAAGGTGGCTCCGTTCCATTTTTACATGCTGCCCAATTATGTCTGCTATGTCTGCATCCTCTTCCTGGGACAGCGTTTCTTTTCTCCTAAGTCCTCCTGGGGCAAGCTGCTGGGAGGCGGCCTGTTGGGAGCCCTGTTGTTCTACCTGATCAGCAATACTTTCTCCTTCTTTGTTGATTCCACCTATCAGAAGACCCTTGCGGGATGGCTCCAGGCGCTGACTATAGGAGTTCCCGGATGGCCTCCTACCTGGTTGTTCTTCCGCTACAGTCTGATGAGCACCGGCTTGTTCACGGGGCTTTTTGCGGGTGCCATGAAAGCGCTGGAAAAAATAGCTCCCGCGGATGATCCCGAAGAAGCTCCCGAAGAGGATGAAGACGAGGAAAAATCTCCCGCCGAAGAATCCTCCTCCAAAAAGGCACACGCCAAGGCCTGAAATTTTATTTCGACAGAGTTCTCAGGATTCAAAAAATCATCCTTATGAAGCCGACGTTCTGTCTTGCGCTTGGGGAGAATATCTGCTACTTTACTTTGACGTTCATCCGGTGCTGTTGCCGGATGGAGAAAGAGCTTTCTCAAAAGAGATTAGAATGGCTAATATCTCACAGGAACAGTATGAGGAATA
>DBVN01000013.1:0-608 GCA_002308515.1 Verrucomicrobia bacterium UBA1263
TCTTTCGATGATGTTTTTCATTTGTCTCTTTTGTACAAATCCGAAGTATTTTGCGTTTCATATCTTGACAGATGAATATGATAATATTGATAAACCCGGTAAGTCGGAAGAATTTATAAATGAATTTGGTATCCAGCCGGATATAGAGTTGGGTGCTATTCATGTTAAAAGGGTTCGGTTACATGATACAAGTTCACGGTGGATGATGTTTAGTTATGCAAAAGAGCCTGATTTTGTGGAAAAGCTTCTTCAATTAGCTGAATGGCTCAAGATAGATGAACATCTTATTTCTGAGGAATCTCCTACTGTGAATGAACAGAACGAAAATATCCGAGACGGGTATGAGCGTATCCGGGGAGCAATATTAGAAAATGCGAATTCGGACAAGCCGGATTGGTGGCTGAAAGACATCCCGAAACAGGATGTCGAATTCTTTTATAGATCTAACTCTATTGGTTTCAATGATTTTAAATATTACAAGATCCTCATTGTCGATCGCAAAGATCAAATCATTTATACATACACGTGTTGGTGGCAGTAAGGAATATGAATATCAAATGTCCCCATAGGAAAAATAAATGAGAATTTTATTTGCAAAAGAGAACCTT
>DBVN01000013.1:682-858 GCA_002308515.1 Verrucomicrobia bacterium UBA1263
TGGACGGACTATTAATACCGTCTAATCATTAGCAAAAAGCTAATAATTAGGATGATCGCTGCGAGAGCGCAAATGTCGTTTGTGATCATTCTTTTTTTGTCACCGCCTTTCCTATAGGTATTCATTTTTCCCAATCATTTTTGAAATTGGTTTCAATGTTCCCGGAAAGGAATGAC
>DBVN01000013.1:878-24456 GCA_002308515.1 Verrucomicrobia bacterium UBA1263
ACTCAAGCACCGAGCTTTCATCCGCAACGGGTTGATTTTACATGATTTGTCCTTTTTATCAAATTTTTTATGCCCCGACGAAATGTCTGGTAATTTTTTTGTGTTCATTGGAGGGGAAAAGGGATATACTCTGACCTGTTATGAAACGAGTCTTGAAACCGACAAGTCGGCGCAACTTTCTGAAAGAAATGCTGCTGGGCGGTACCGCGTGCGCGGTGTTGCCATCTTATGTACTGGGTCTGCACGGGGAGACCAGCCCCAACAGCAAGCTGGCGATTGCCTTTGTGGNNCGGCGGCCGCGGCGGACATAATTTGAACGGTCTGTGCGGGGAAAAGGTAGTCGCGCTGTGCGATGTGGATGAAGCCCGCAGCGCGGATCAGAGGAAACGCTTTGAAAAGGTGCCTTTCTATCAAGATTACCGGGTGATGCTGGACAAGCATGAAAAGGAGATCGACGCGGTGGCGGTCTCGACCCCGGATCATACGCACGCGGTCATCCTGAAAAACGCGATGCAGCGGGGCAAGCATGTGTTCAGCGAGAAACCGCTGGCGCATTCCATCCATGAGGTGCGCGCGCTGGATCGTCTGGCTTGCGAGAGCAAGGTTGTGACCCAGGCGGGCAATCAGGGCCGCTCTTATGACAGCATCCGTGTCTTCAGAGAATGGCTGGAGGACGGAGTGATCGGCCAGGTGCAGGAAGCGCGTCTGATGTGCAACAGCAGCTACTCCTTTATCTCCCGGCTGGGCGAGCTGAAAGAGAAGCACGAAGTGCCCAAGACCCTGGACTGGGATCTGTGGCTGGGCGGCGCGGCTGCCCGCGATTATCATCCGCTGTACGTTCCGGGTGTGTGGAGATTCTGGCGCGATTTCGGAGAGGGCGTTCTGGGCGACTGGATCTGCCATATCGCCGATCCGCTGTTCTACGCGCTGGCTCTGGATTATCCCAGCACGATCACGGCGCGTCCGGTGGATTATGACCCGAAGAAGTACGCGCAGGTCTTTCCGGTCTCCAGCGAGATCGAGTTCGAGTTCAAGGTCGGCGGCCGCGAGAAGCCGCTCAAGGTGACCTGGTACGAAGGCAAGTGCCGTCCTCCGCGTCCGGCGGGTTTTGAGGATACCAGCAAGAAGTTCCCCGGCATCGGACCGGAATTCTTCGAGATGGGCGGTCACATCATCGGCGACAAAGGCGATATCCTTTACGGTTCCCATGGCGCGACCGGTGTGAAGGTGCTGGACGAAGAGAAGATGAAGAGTCTCTCACAGGAACCGACCCGTATCCCGAAATCTCCCGGCTATCATCAGGAGTGGATCAATGCCTGTAAAGGCGAAGGCACTGCCGAGTCACCCTTCAGCTACTGCGGCAAGCTCACCGAAGTGGGACTGCTGGGCTGCATAGCGATGCTCTTCCCCGGTGAGAAACTGGAATGGGACGGCAGACTATGCAAGTTCACCAATAATGAAAAGGCTAACGAATATCTGAACCCGCCCGCCCGCAAAGGCTGGGAAGTGTAGCTCTTATTTAAATATTTCCGAGAAACCTCACACAGAAACGGTGTGAGGTTTTTATGAGGTCAGATATGAAACAGGACAGGACGATCATGGGCATACGAAAGGGTGTGCTCGCGCTGGCGGCGCTTTTCTGCTGGATGATGGCTGCCGCTTATTCCTTTACCGCCACAGAGAAACCGTGGACTTACTGGTGGTGGATGGGCAGTTCCGTCAAGGAGGCGGACATCACCGAACAACTGGAGGGGATGAGCCGCGCCGGTCTGGGCGGTGTGCATATCATCCCGATCTACGGTGAGAAAGGGGATGAGGCCAATTACATCCCGTACCTGTCCGAACGCTGGATGGAAGTCCTGAGCCACACGATCAGGGAAGCCGACCGTCTGGGAATGGGCGTGGATATGACGATGGGGACCGGTTGGCCGTTTGGCGGACCGGACATCCCGGAGGAATTCCGCGCGCAGCGGTTCAGGATCGAGCAAGGTGAGTTCAAGATCACGCCCACGGGTCAAAAGGTCAAACGCGCGGCACCCGGAGCGGAAGGGTTCGTGCTGGATCCGTTCAGCCGGGAGGCGATCGAGTTTTACGCTCAGCGGTTCCGTGACGCGCTCGCGCCATTGGAACAGAGACCCCGCGCTTTTTACGATGATTCCTACGAGGTCTATGGAGCCAACTGCACACGGGATTTTCTGGAACAGTTTCGCACGCTGCGCGGTTATGATTTGAAGGACTATCAGGGCTGTTTGGATCCGAAGTCGTCCGATCCCGCGGCTTCGCGCGTGGTGTGCGATTACTGCGAGACGATCTCCGATCTGATCCGGGACAGATTTGCGGCTCGGTGGGTCGAGCTGTGCCATCAGATGGGTGTTACCACGACACGCTATGAGGCACACGGTTCGCCGGGAAACCTGCTGGACTTGTACGCACTGGCCGATATACCCGAAACGGAATCTTTCGGTGCCAGCACTTTCAAGATACCCGGTCTGCGCCATGACCCGAAATACGAACCGGCGCGCTTCGGGCACCCGGATCCGCTGGTCATGAAGTTTGCCTCGTCCGCGGCGCACGTCACGGGCAAGTCACTTGTTTCCAGTGAATCCACGACCTGGCTGGGGGATCATTTTTCCGTGTCGCTTTCCCAGATCAAACCGCAGATAGACGAGCTTTTCACAGCGGGCATCAATCACATCTTTTTCCATGGGACGACCTACTCGCCTTACTGGAAAGATTTTCCCGGACGGCTTTTCTACGCCTCCACGCACTATGGCCACACCTCGCACTTTTTTGAGGAACTGCCGGCGCTGACGGCCTACATCGCCGAGTGCCAGCACATCCTCCAGCAGTCGGAGCCCGACAATGATATCCTGATCTATTTCCCCATTTATGACATCTGGTCGCAGACCGGCCGCGCGGAAGTGATCCGAATGCTGGATGTACATTACCTCGCGGATGGTCTCTACACTGTCCCGTTTGGAACGCTGGCCCGTTCGCTTTGGTCGCGCGGATATACCTTCGACTACATTTCCGATCAGATGCTGAAGGAACGCGCGCCGCGCCGTGGTCAGGTCGTCCTCGTGCCGCCGATGGTCCACATCCCGCATCAAACGATGGAAGCGCTGCTGGCCCTGGCGGAGAAGGGGACGCCCGTTATTTTCATGGACGATCTGCCAGGTGACGTTCCGGGATTGTTCCAGCACAAGGAACGCCGTCAGCGTCTGTTCCAGATCGAGGAGGCACTGCGCCCCATGAGTTACAGCTGCGGCGGTTCACAGGAGGTTTTGACATATACGCTGGAACGTCTGGGCATCCGCCCGGAACCGTTCAAGGCGAACGGGATCGACTTTATCCGCAAGAAATACGACGGCAAAACGATCTATTTTCTGGCGAATCTCTCTGACCGCTCCGGCGACTGCTGGGTGCCGTGCAAGTCCAGAAAGATCACCCTGTTTGATCCGGCAGCGCAAACGAGAGGCACAGCTCAAACACGACGCGTGAACGGCCAGACCGAGTTCCATCTCCAGCTCGCGCCCGGTCAAAGCATCTTCGTTTTTTGCGGAACAGATTCGGAAGCGGATTACCCTGTTTATCAGCTCCAGGCCGATGGCATCGTCACACTGGACGGAGATTGGCGGCTGAGCTGGAAAAGCGGTGTGCCGAAGATCGGGGAAGAACGGCTTTTTGAAACAGGCAAAAGCTGGACGGAGCTGGGAGAGTCTTACGATATCTTCAGCGGCAAGCTGATCTACTCACGGACGTTCTCGCTCACGCCGGAACAGCTCCGGGGACACTGGCGGCTGGACTTGGGCGATGTCCGCGAAACGGCTCGCGTGACCCTGAACGGGACGACCCTGCCGCTGCTGTGGCATATCCCGTTTGCTGTCACGCTGCCCGATGGACTGCTCCGCGCGGAGAACACGCTGGAGATCGAAGTCACCAATCTTTCTTACAACCGGATCATTGACATGGACCGCCGGAAGGTGCCTTGGAAGAATTTCCACGAGATCAATTTCGTCAACATCCAGTATAAGAATTTTGACGCTTCGGGCGACAAGCCGCTGGATTCCGGCTTGCTTTCCGTGCCCAAACTGATCCCCGTCCGGCTTGAAAACAGCCGGCGGAAATAATGCTTTTTTTTGGCGGCAAAAAAGGTATACTTGAAGGCGGATGAGCAGCAGCGGCAACTCAGTTAAATTGACCCCCATGATGACGCAGTATCGGAGAATCAAATCCGAACTGCCGAAGGACGCGTTGTTGATGTTCCGGCTGGGGGATTTTTATGAGATGTTTTTCGAGGACGCTCTGGAAGCTTCGCAGATCCTCAATATCGCTCTGACCAAGCGGGGAACTTATCCCATGTGCGGCATCCCGTACCACGCGGCCGAGGGGTACCTTTCCAAGCTGCTGGAGGCCGGCCGCAAGGTGGCCATCTGCGACCAGATGGAAGATCCCAAGCCGGGACATCTGGTCAAGCGGGAAGTGACGCAGATCCTCAGTCCCGGTACCCATTTTGATGAACGGGTCCTGAACGCGGAGCGGAACAACTTTCTGGCCGCCATCTATCCATACAAACAATGCTATGGACTGGCGCTGGCCGATCTGACCACAGGCGATTTTTTTGTCACGGAAGTGCCGACTATGCCTGTTCTAATGGCCGAGCTGGAACGTCAGCGTCCGGCGGAGATCGTCATTCCGTCGGAGGAAGACGAGCTGAGACGCTCACTGGTCCCGGCTTTTCCGCACCTGGCCTTATATGAGGACTGGGTGTTTGCTCCCGAAACCAGTTTCTACACACTGAAAGATCACTTCAAGGTCGCCTCGCTGGATGGCTTTGGTCTGCGTGACCGTACAGCGGCGATCGGTGCCGCGGGCGCGGTGATCCACTATCTGGAACAGCATCTGCGTCGGGATGTAGGTCAACTCTCGCGCATCTGTTTTTATGAGCGGACGGACTATCTGGCGCTGGATGCCAACACGCTGCGGAATCTGGAAATACTGGAACCGCTGAACCGCAACACGCCGATGATCCATTCCCTGTTCGGCGTGATGAACAAGACCTGCACACCGATGGGAGCCCGCAAACTGCGTGGATGGCTGTCGCAGCCGCTGGCCGATGTGGCCTCCATCACGGAACGTCAGCAGGCAGTCCGCTGCTGGCTGGATCATACCGATGACTTAGAGACATTTCGCGCGAAGCTGACAGTCGTGCGTGATCTGGAGCGCATCCTGACACGCCTGACGACCGTCTCCGGCAATGCCCGTGATATGCTGGCGCTGAGTCAGGCGCTGGAACAGCTGCCGGCGCTCAAAGAGATCATTTCCGGATTGCGAGAAGACTCTGTTTTGTTCCAAAAACTCGTGGAAAAGATCGTGCTTCTGCCGGAGCTGGTGACTCTGATCCAAAGCCAGATCGTGGATGAACCGCCCATCTCCACCAAAGAAGGCGGACTTATCCGGCCGGGCGCGGACGCTCAGCTGGATGAACTGCGGGAGATCATGCACGGTGGCAAGAACTGGATCGCGCGGATGCAGCAGGAGGAGATCGAGCGCACCGGCATCCCCAGTCTGAAAGTACGCTTCAATTCCGTTTTCGGTTACTACATCGAGGTGACCAAAACGCATCTGGATAAAGTGCCTGATACCTATATCCGCAAACAGACCATCGTCAACGGTGAACGCTTTATCACGCCGGAGCTAAAAGAGTGGGAAAGCAAGATCCTCGGTGCGGAGGAACGGGTCAAACGGATCGAGTACGAGCTGTTTGTAAAACTCCGTGAGCAGGTGACGGCCCAGCTGACAGTCATCCAGCAGAACGCGCAGGCGCTGGCCGAGCTGGATGTGCTGGCCTGCTTCGCGCAGCTGGCTCAGCTTTACGGTTACGTCTGCCCGGTCGTTCAGGATGAAGGCATCCTCTTCATCAAAGACGGCCGTCATCCGGTCCTGGAACAGACACTTCAATCGGGACGGTTCGTTTCCAACGATACCGACCTGGATCCCGCGCGGAAACAGATCGGGATCATCACAGGCCCTAACATGGCCGGCAAAAGCACTTACATCCGCCAGACCGCTTTGCTGACACTGATGGCGCAGACAGGCTCATTCATCCCGGCAAAGGAAGCGCGCGTGGATATCGTGGATCGCATCTTTACCCGTATCGGCGCCAGTGATGACATTGCCCGCGGACAGTCCACCTTCATGGTGGAAATGAGCGAAACGGCATCCATTTTGAACAACGCCACCTCCCGCAGTCTGGTCATCCTGGACGAGATCGGCCGCGGAACCAGCACCTTTGACGGGCTGAGTCTGGCCTGGAGCATCGCTGAATATCTGCACAATCAATGCGGAGCCAAAACACTTTTCGCGACACACTATCACGAACTGACAGAGCTGGAATCACGGCTGGAACGTGTTTACAATCTGAATGTGTGCGTCCGGGAATGGAATGACGAGATCGTTTTTATCCATAAGATCATTCCCGGCGCGGCGGATAAAAGCTACGGCATCCATGTCGCTCGTCTGGCCGGAATACCATCCTCCGTTTTGAACCGGGCGATAGAGGTCCTGCGCAATCTGGAAGAAACGGAACTGGATCCTCTGGGTGCGGAAGGATCCTCCCGTGAGGACGATATGCCTGAAGAAAAGAAATCGTCCCGGACGACCGCCAAGCGGCAAAAGCTTCGTAACCTGCCTGATCCGAATCAATTGGATCTTTTCTCCCAGCTGGGGCTTTAGGAAAAACTTTCGCAACTTTTTTCTTCATGTCGTGTTTGTATTATAGGATTGCGAAACCGTATTCCTGCGCTATTTTGATATGGGTATCAGGGTCATGCGGCCCTGATAACCTTTCTGGAAGCGTGTTAAATATAACTGATATAGAGGGTTTATGCGGATATTAAATAAAAAATACTTATGGATCGCGGCAGTGATGGGAATGCTGACTTATGGCATGTCCGCCGCGGATGATACATTCAATCAGTCCATCAATGTCTATTTTGATGGAAGCGATAAACCGGTCGTGGATGCTGCCGCAAGCGACGCGACAGTGGAACAGAAGGACGGGTATGTGAGTATCACTCCCAAGACAGAAGGTGTAGAGGTCATTCTGTCCGGCAGCGGCACAGCCGGAGGAGTCAAGGTTGGGGGAGATTATCCCGTAAAGTTTGTTTTGAACGGTCTGGATCTCAGCTGTAAAGATTCCGCTGTCGTTCGTTCTACCTCTACCAATACATGCTATGTCGTCTTATCAAAGGGAACGACCAGCACCCTGACAGAGGGTTCGGAAAATTCTAACAAGGGTGTCCTGATGTCCAAGGGATCTATCATCATCAGCGGCACGGGTACCCTGAAAGTAGTGGGTGCCGCGGATAAGCACGCGATCTACAGCGCAAATGGCGGTGTTACGATCCAGGAGGGAGAAGTGATCGTGGAAGAAGCTGGCGGAGACGCGATCCACGCGGAAACGGATTTCCAAATGGATAACGGAACGCTGTCCATCCGCAAGCCCGCGGGGGATGGCGTGGATTGCGCAGGGAGTATTACCGTAAACGGAGGCTCGATCACTTATGAAAATTCTGAAGCGGATACCAAAGGCCTGAAATGCGACGGGAATATCGAATTCAATGGGGGGCTCCTCAGTATGTCTATTCCCACTGCCCAAACGAAAGGCATCAAATGCGCCGGTCTGACGATGAACGGCGGCGCGATGCTGTTTGATTTGTCAGGCGCGGTCTATTTGGAACAGATCGCGGTGTTGAAAACCAATTCAACGACCGGTGCCGTTACGACCAACAACACCTATATTTCGCCGTCCTACTGCACGGCGATAAAATGCTCCGGCGATGCGGTGGTGAATGCCGGCAAAGTAACGATCACACACACCGGCACAGCCGGCAAAGGTATCTCGGTGGATGGGGATTTTACCATGAATGATGGTGTGCTGGATATTTATGTGTCGGGCGGTTGTTCTTCTACTTATAAAAACAGCTCCAGTCAGACGGATTTGGCCGCGGCGGATTGCCTCATGGCTGGCGGCGACATGAATCTGTCGGGCGGCAAGATCACGGCCATAGCCACGGGCAACGCGGGTGACGCGATCACTTGTGACGGAGCGATGACCGTGGGTGTAAACGGCGGGGACAGTTCCTCTCCGGCGATCAAGGCGGCTACCAGCGGCCAGAAGGTGGCCCTGTCCGGTTCCGGTATGAGCGCGGACTACGCAAACCCGAAAGCGATCAAATCGGGTGGAAACATGAATATCTATGGCGGGCAGTTCGTGGTCAGTACGCTTTATGACGGCGGTGAAGGCATCGAGTCCAAAGGAATTCTGACCATCTATGACGGCAATTTGGAGATCGAGGCCTATGACGACTGCATCAACGCGGCCAAAAGTCTCGTGATCAAAGGCGGAACCATCTACTGTTACAGTTCCGGCAATGATGGGATCGACTCCAACGGGACGATAGAGATCAGCGGCGGACTGATCGTTTCTTCGGGTTCGACTGCTCCGGAGGAAGGTCTGGACTGTGACCAGAACACATTCAAGATCACGGGCGGAACCATCATCGGAGTGGGCGGAGCCTCAAGTACACCGACCAGCTCCGTGTGTACCCAGCGTTCGATTATCTACACGGGAACGGGTACAGTGGATACCATTTTCCAGATCACGGACGCTTCCGGCAATAATGTTCTGGTCTATAAGATCCCGCGCTCTTACTCTGGGAATTCAGGTGTGCGCCCCTTCGCGGTAGCGGCTGGCGGCGGCAATCATGGCGGCGGGATCGTGTTTCCCGGCGGTGGTCCTGGCGGCGGCCCTGGCGGCAGCGGCGGCGGGATGACCATGTTGATCAGCTTGCCGGATTTTGCCAGCAATGTGACTTACACCATCTACAGCGGCGGAACAGTGACCGGTGGTACGGAGTTTCATGGATACTATACAGGAGCAACAGTTTCTGGAGGGACGAGCGTCACAACTTTCAAACCATCATCTATGGTGACAACAGTAACAGGAAAATAGGAGGACAACCCATGAAGAAAATTTATTATTTGAATATATGTTTTTGCGCGATGCTGGCCGTCAGCGCGGTGGCCGCGACAGAGAATGAAGATGTCGCCTCCAATTACAATGGTGTTTGGAGCAATGGTTCCAACGGAGGCGGTGGTTTCGGCGCATGGTCCATCACAGCGAATGCCGGCGAAGGCGGAGCGGAGTATGGCATCTGGGACAGTACGGCATACGGCCTGGACATGGAAGAAGCTTTTGGTCTGGCCGCTTATGGAGAAGGCAGTTCCGTTTACGCGAAACGCGCTTTTTCTCAGACGATGGCAGCCGGGGATGTGTTCCGTTTTGATGTGGCTGTCAATACGGATTCCGGTGACGATGGCCTGAAAGGTTTTACCTTGTGGGACAGCGGCGGGAATGAGATCCTGACCATCAGCCAGGGCGATTCCGATTCCATCATGATGGGGGATACTGAGCTTTTGCCCACGTATGGAACAGAAACGATGCATTGGACGTTCACGCAAGTCTCCTCTACAGAGATCCTGATGTATGTGACAGGGCGCGCGGGCGCGGAAAATTACACGGATGTATTGAGCTTTGATTCATCCGCGCTGATAGCGGGCATCACCTTCTTCGCGGAGGCGACACCCGATGATGATTACATTTACTACAGAGCGCTGTATTTCGATAACCTGTCTCTCGCGCAGGGAACGTCTGCTACATCTCTTTTCTCATACAGCATTGAGAACAGCCGCGCGGTCATCACAAAAGTTTCAAGCAGTGCCTCCGGGAACATCGTCGTTCCATCCAAGCTGGGAAACTATTCGGTCGGCTCGGTCGGACGCTCCGCGTTCAAGGATTGTACAGGGATCACCGGTATCTCCTTTGCGGACGGAACAACAGTCACCAATATCGGGGCGGCCGCTTTTCAGGGATGCACGGGGCTGACAGTAGCCTCACTGCCCAGCGGATTGACGGCGATCCCGGACGGCCTTTTCTATGGCTGCACCGCTTTGCAGGCTGTTGTCATCTCGGATGGTGTCACGGCAATAGGGACCGGCGCGTTTGCCGAATGCCGAAGTCTGACTTCTGTGAGTTTGCCCAGCGGTGTCACAGAAATGGGTGAATCCGTTTTCCTGAACTGCCGCAGTCTGAGTGGTGTTACTTTGCCGGAATCCTCGTCTGAAATCCCGGGACAGTTCCTTTATGAATGCCGCGCGCTTTCCTCGATAGAGATACCGTCAGCGGTGACCGGGATCGGCTACAGCGCGTTCTATAATTGTATGGGTTTTGGCAAGATCCATTTCCTGGGTGATGCTCCGTCATTGTATGATGACGATGTGTTTTCGGGTGTGACGGGAAAGGTGTATTATGAAGAAGGAACCAGCGGCTGGGGCGCTGCTTACGGCGGACTGACCACGGCTGTCTGGGGCAGCGATCCGGATCCGGTCGAGCCCTCTTTGGAATATATCTGGGATGGAAGCGTCCTGACGATTTACTACACCGGCATCCTTCAGGTCAGTGAGGATCTGGTGAACTGGGAAACTCTTTCCACGAATTTAGAGGGTGGCGTATATGTCATTGAGGATCCTCAAGGGCAAGTCTTCTTCCGCGTGAAAGTGGAGTCATAAACAAAAGGCCATCCCCTGATACAAAACAGAGACACGGTGATCCGTGTCTCTCTTTCATCACAAAATCGCCATTAGGAATAAAAAGTTTTAAGATTTTGGGAGGATATATTCTGTCACCGGTTCCCGGTGAGGGTATATATTATCGTCTTACCGGGGGTTACACTTCGCTCACCCCCGGCTATTCTCTGGCAAGCCCTTCGGGCTTTCAAGTTACAGCCGCGTTTTGGATTTGGAGAGGATCTCCTGCAATTTTTCCAAAGTCACAGGTTTGGTCAGGCATCCGCTGAAACCTTCTTTCTTGTAATGTTTCAGGAATTCCACATCCGCCGTGATGAGATAGATGGGTATCCCTTTCAGGTTCTCATCATCACGAATATGTTTCGCGAACTCTACGCCGCTCATGCCGGGCATCCACATATCTGTCAGGACGGCGCTGAAGTGTCTTTCCTTCAGGATTTCCAGAGCCTCGTCTCCGGATTGAGCCTTGACGATATCAGTAATGCCTGTCTTTCTGCAGAGAGCTTCCAGGACCTTGAGATTCATCGCTACATCATCCACCAGCAGCAGGGAAGTGACTTCTGAAGCCGTATTGGTTCTGTCTTCTTTCTTTTCCGCTTTAATGTGCTCTTCCTCATCAGACTCCAGCGGCTGAGAATCCAGAGCGTTCAGTTTGACGGTAAAGGTACTGCCTTTGCCCACTTCGCTTTGAACGTCGATCGTGCCGCCCATCTGTTCGACGATGAGAGTGCAGATACTCAGACCCAGCCCCGTTCCGCCGGTTTGGGTCATATTTTGTATTTGCAGGAACGGTTTGAAAATGCTTTTGAAATGCTTCTCTTCAATGCCGATGCCTGTATCCGCGACAGCGAACATCAGATTTACCTTGGTTGGGTCGTTCCCTACAGGTTTGCAGTCCACGGTGAGTGTGATCGAACCCTGTTTAGTGAACTTGACGGCGTTGCCCAGCAGGTTGAACAAGATCTGATAGATACGCTGAACGTCTATGTTCAGTGCCGGCAAACGGGAAGGACAGACCAGGTTCAACGCCAGATTTTCAGTGGCCGCGCGATGAGCGAAAGCTTTGATGACCTTATTGCACAGTTCCCTGAAATCACAAAATTCATAATCGTAAACCATGCTCTTGGCATCCAGCTTGGACAGGTCCAGGATGTTGTTCACCAGCTCCATCAGCACATTGCTGTTGAAGACGATATTCTCCAGATAGGCACTCTGGTCTTCGGGATCCAGATCACCGTATCTCATCAATTCCGAGAAACCAATGATCGCGTTGAGCGGGGTGCGGATATCATGGCTGACACAGGCAAAGAAGAAACTCTTGGCTTTATCGGCCTGGACAGCACGGTCGCGTTCCATCGTCAGATTGTTGATCATCTCTTTGCGTTCGAGAGCCGCTTCCATCACATGCTGGAAGTATTCCAGCATGTGCGTTTCTGTCGGTGTGAGTTCGCGGCGTGTATCTTTGAAACCAATGGCGATATTACCGCAGATGGCATTGTTCTGCTTGATGGTTGCGGTACAGATGGTCTTGATCTGCTGGCTGAACAGGTAGTCATCCCATTCCCTGACTCCCAACATCTTGTCCGGGGCACAGCCGTCATACACCAGCTGGATGCCGGCTTTTTCCTGTGTTTGCTTCCATTGCTTGAATTTATCCGCGGGCATCCCCTTCAGGCAGTTGGGATCTATCTCTTTATCGAATCCCACCATAGCATCCAGCTGCATACCGTCCTCCTCATATCTTGCGAACCAGCCCAGAGGAGCATTGAAGTAACGCAGCAGTATCGAGATGATTTCTTTGATAGCTTTTTCAAAATGCTGGTTTTCCACCAGGAGTTTTTCCAAACAGTCCGTCGTTGATTTCTGTGTGATCAGCTGTTTCCTTTGCAGTGCGATGTTGCGGTAGAAAAACACCAGGATCACCAATAGAGATATTCCGATAATGGCCGCTATCAGATACAGCAGCTGCGCCGAAGTCATCAGCGGTTTTTTGACACTGGTGAACGTTACGGCCTGCAGGTAATTGTGGATCTGATCCTGAGTGAATGATTTCAGAGTCTTGTCTATAACATTTCTGATCGTCTCATTCAGTTGGACACTGTAGATAAATTTCAGAGGATCATCATACTCATTAGGCAGTGTTGATTTGAAGACCAATTCTGAATACTGATTATCTTTCCACAGGGTGTACTGCGCGGATTGCAATGTATCTATCATGTAATCGGCCTGGCCCGATCGTATAGCATGGTAGCATGCTTCGCGGTTCGGACAGAAAACGACTTTCTCCTGCAGGTCATTATTGAACAAAGATCTGAGTACGAAATCATTTGTTGCGATGGCTACCACCTTGTTTTCGGATTCTGTGTCGATGTAGTTTTTATGAAAAACTTTCACCAGCGGGATGTAAATGCTGGTCTTACTGGTAACGGTTTCTCCCAGAGGGCTGGTGTCTCCGCCGAAGCCGACCCAGATATCACTCTTTCCGTGAAGAAGTCTGTCACGCGCTTCCTTGGAAGTGGCCGGCGGCAGATACTTAAAATTCAGTCCCGTGTTGTTGTGGACTTCATCCAGCAGTCTTCTGACAAAGCCTGACGCTTCTTTATTGTCGGGATCATACCTCTTCAGAGGCGGGATCTCCGGAGAGATATCCACGCGGATGGTGTGACCCTCGAAATCATGGAGGGCTTTGATTTCCTCGTTGTCCAGCATCAGGATATCCGAATTGAACGCGGGGAAATGCCGTTCCATGAGCCGCAGCCTGAAGCCGGGATCAGTGCGTTTGATGTAGGACATTCCCCGGTCTATCTGATCCTTCAGTTCGGGTTTATCCTTATTGATGCACAGATAAGTCAATTCAGAGGGGAACACGGCCAGAGGTTTGAATCCCTGTGGTGTGAAGGTGTACACAGCGTCATTGATCCCGTCCAGAACAGATTGTTCAGCATTTTTTAATGATCGATAATACTGGAACTGGCATTTGATATCATGCTGGTTGAGGAACAGTCTCAGTGAGTTGCCGGTCAGGCTCCCGTCCAGCATCGCTATGCGGGCATTATTCCATGAGCGGAGTTGATTGGGGCGCATCTTCTTGTTGTCCTGGGTCGTTGCCAGAAAGAAATAGATCACCTCAAAATCCAGATTGGAATAAAGACAATTCTTGGCGCGTTCCTCTGTATAGTTCAAACTGGGAACGATATCCACTTTTTTCTCTACCAGATATTGATATGCCTGAGTAAGAGGGACATTGATATAGTCTATATCCCAGTTGAATATCTCCGCCAGGCGATCCATGTATTCACATATATAACCACGCAGCTTGTTCTCATAGATGCAGACTCTTACCCGGTTTTTAACAGACGAGGACCGATCCAGATACTGATTCGCCAGCCGATCCAGAAACGACTGCTCATAGATCTTGATATATTCGATCGTCTGATTCAATTCCCTGAAAATATCCTCTTTTCCGCGCGGCACGGCAAAATAGAGATAGCTCTCGCCGCAGATGGCTGCTTCCTTTATTCCGCTCAGTTTTTGCAGCTGCGCGGTGACCATCATATCGATTTTCCCGTCTTTCAGTGCCTGGAGGGTTTCCATCTCAGTGGGATATTCCACTGTTTTGTACTGGAGAAGATAGCGGTTGGCAAATTCCGCCAATTTATTTGTACATCCCAAAGTACAAGGCACATAACCTATCTTGAGAATGGTATTGTTTGGCCAGTTTTTTGGGTCGTTCTTTATGAAAACGTCATTATCTTCGCGAGTCAGCAGCGTTGTCTTGAATTTGCCTATCGGCTGCTGGGGGAAATCCATCACCTTCTGATATTCCTCATTTTTGATAATGCCGCAGATGATATCCTGGGTGTGAAGGAATTCCTCGTGAGCCAGCGTTCCTTCCAGATCCACCTCTATATCCCAGTCATTGATCTGACCGATCCGGTGCAGATACTCCTGGATGTACTTGGATAAGTGCCGGTCTTGTTCATGGGACTCATCAATGAACAGGGGACAGACAGCGCGTACTTTTGGGATTGTGTAGTGTTTGCCGTACAGATCCTTCAGCACATCGGGCTTGTCGGTGAAAAGACGATCCAGGGCGTTGTCCAGTTCATTCAGTAGTTCCTGATCCCCTTTTTTGACAGCGAAGTAAAAAGGCTGAGGAGTCATTTTCTCGAAGATCACTTCATTTTGGATGCGGCGCAGACTATCAGTCACGATGGCGTCTATTTCTTCGGTCTGAAGAGCTTTTTCCATCTCTTTGACATTTTCAAAATAAACCGGAGTATAGTAGAACTCATGTCTTACCGTGAACTTATGGAAAATCTCATTCCAGCTGCTGTTCAGGATCATTCCCACACGAAGATGATTCCAATTTTTATAATCCCTGGGCTGATATTTATTCTGTCCCTCTTTGAAAGTCAGGATGGTACAGCCCATTCCCAGTGGATGCCGTGAAAAATCAAAATACTCCAGATTTTCCGTGGTTTTCTCTATACCGCTGAGCAGTTCGATCTCGCCGGACTCCAGCATATCCACCATGTGGGACCAGCCATCCTCGTAACCGATATATTCATATTCCCAGCNNATATACTCATATTCCCAGCCGGTATAGGGACGCAGCTCCTGCAATACGTCGTAACCGAAGCCGGAACGGACCCCGTTCTCATCCTGTTCGTGGTAGCCCGGAAACTCAAAAAAGCCGACTTTTATGGTTTTTGCTTTGGAGTTGCCGTCCGCGCCATATACGCACACAGACACATTATTTGCGCAGAAAACAAATAACAGCACAAAAATGACACTCCAAACAGAAAGACGGAGTTTTCTTAAAAATAAATTCGTTCTGATCATCCCAATGATGTTGATACTGCTTTTCTGATAGAATGCCGCGCGAATATGCCGCGCGGCAAAAAAAACTAAGGCAGTTTACGCCGGAGTCTGGTGAAATCAAGAAAATAATGATTCCCAAGATAATACGATAAAACGGTTTTTGCTTTCAGCTTCCTTTTTTGGGTGCGCTTATTTTTGAGGCAATGCGAATGTCTTGCATTCCTGTGACGGATTTGTTTAAATCCTTATGTAGTGTCCTCTGGACAAAGTGTACTGTGAGGGAAAAAAGGTTGTTTTGAGAAAGCAGATTCTATATTTTTTTGACTATATGAAAAAGATAGCGCTTGTGATGCTGGGGTTGGTAATTACGGCGGCGATGGTGTGTGCCGAGACAAGTTTTGAAATTACGGAGCATCCTCAAAATCAGACTGTCGCGGAAGGGGATAGCGTGACTTTTTCCGTTAAGGCCAAGGGGGAATCCAGTGTTTTCATGGATATGGTTTGGATCAAACCCGGAAACTTTACTATGGGGTCGCCGACCAATGAAATAGGACGCTGGCCGGATGAGGTACGGTATCGCATAGATATTTCAAGAGGTTTCTGGATAGGGAAATATGAGGTCACTCAGGCGCTGTACATGGCAGTTATGGGCACCAATCCGGCCAAGGAATATGGAGTCGGGGATGATTATCCGGTGTATAATGTCAGCTGGAGTGACGCGACCAATTTCTGCGCGAAGCTGACGACTCTGGAAAAAGAAGCAGGCCGATTGCCGGATGGGTATGCATATTGTCTTCCACCGGAGGTTCTTTGGGAATATGCTTGTCGGGCGGGAACGACTACGGCTTTCAATAATGGGGAAAATATCCTGGATGAGCATTGGGACAAGCCTTGTCCCGGTTTGGAACCTATAGGCTGGTATCCGAACAACAGTGGTGAAACAACTCATCCGGTAGGGCAGAAGCAGCCGAATGCCTGGGGATTATACGATATGCACGGAAATGTTTGGGAATGGTGCCAGGATTGGTTTCCGGGGTATAAGGATAAACTGCGTGTGGTGCGCGGCGGAGGCTGGTGTCATTTTGCCCGTTATTGCCGGTCCGCGGCGCGAGGCAGCGGGACTCCTCATCAACGAGACCGAGGCTGCGGGTTCCGTGTGCTTTTATATCAGGTTGCGGATTCGCCCGACAAGGTGCTGAAGGAGGAGAGTTTCAAGGTGCCTTTGAGTACATTCACTTATCAGTGGAAGCATGCCGGCAATTCTATCAAGGGCGCGACGGGTCCCAGTTATACGATCGAAAAGGTAAAACCGAAGGATGCGGGCAGTTATTATGTGGTCGTGCGCTGCAATGGACGTTCCGTAGTAAGCAAGAGAGCCCATTTGACCTTGGAACCAGAGAAAGCTAAGACAGAAGATCCTGTGGAGCAATGAACAGCGCGAATCAGACGCTCGCGGGAATAATCGGTTGTATCCCGAACCTCATCAAATACTTTTTTGTTTGTTTCCCTTTTTGGGATACGCGTATGCTTATTTTTTGGGGCTATGCGCAAATTAGTGATTGAATCTTTCTGCATTAGCAAATATACTAAACCGGTTCGGCGTTGAGCGCGTTTTAATGCGCGGAGAATTGCCTTTGCTGATATAAATGCATACAAATAGCGAAAATACAGATACTAAAGATCATCAGCCCGTTTCCGTGGTGACCGGCGGTGCCGGTTTTCTGGGAAGCCATCTGGTGGATTACCTGCTGGCTAAAGGTCACAAAGTCATTGCTATTGACAATCTGGTGACGGGCCGTGTGGAAAATATCTCTCATTTGCTGGGGAATGAGAATTTTAAATTCATCAAACAAGATGTTACCCAGTACCTGTTCCTGAGCGAAAAAATAGATTACGTATGGCATTTTGCTTCTCCGGCCAGCCCGATCGATTACGCGGAGCTGCCCATCCAGACCCTGAAAGTAGGCTCGCTGGGTACACACAAAGCCTTGGGTCTGGCCATGCGCAACAAGGCCCGCTTTCTGCTGACTTCCACCTCCGAGATCTATGGTGATCCTCTTCAACATCCTCAGACTGAAGACTATTGGGGCAATGTTAACACCGTGGGCCCACGCGGCTGCTATGATGAGGCCAAGCGCTTTGCCGAGGCGATGACCATGGCCTACCACCGGGAACATCAGGTGGAGACCCGCATTGTCCGCATCTTTAATACTTATGGCCCCCGGATGCGCCTGCGCGACGGCCGTGTCGTGCCGGCTTTTGTGGGACAGGCATTGAGGGGAGAACCCATTACTATTTATGGGACCGGCAGCCAGACAAGAAGTTTTTGTTACTGCTCCGATTTGATCGAGGGAATCTACCGTCTGATGATGAGCGACTACTGTTATCCGGTCAATATTGGCAACCCGGCTGAGATGACGATCCTGGATTTCGCTAAAGAGATCGTTTCCTTGACAGGAGGACGCAGTCCGCTCATTTACAAGGATTTGCCAGTGGATGACCCCAAACGGCGCAAACCTGATATCACCAAGGCGCGGACTCTCCTGAACTGGGAGCCGAAAGTGGATCTGAAAGAGGGGTTGAAGAAGACGATCGAGTGGTTCTCAAAACAGCCGATTTAGAAGATTTTGGAAGTAATTCATTGTAAAAAGCAATGTTGGGAAAAAAAGAAGTTTGACTAAAACCCGAATAATTGACATACTACGCGCAGATTTTTCGCCCTCAACGGGGATTGGAATTCTTTGTTCACGTTGAGGTTGTGATTTTATGATTTTGTAACATGTTGAGCGCAAAAACGTTTTTGAGCCTTGATTACGGGGCTGGAACACTCAAACTTGCGGAGTTTGAGGTAACAGAATCCGGTGGACTTCGGTTAAAACAGTTTGGTTTTAGACCGTTAGGTTTGCTCGGAGCGCAGGATAGTGCCCGTGAAGGGCTGCTGAAAAAGGCATTCGGCGAGATCATCGCTGAACGTCCGGTAGCTGCTAAGCTGGCTAATGTTTGTGCGCCTGGTTATCAAGTATTTAACAAATTTATCAAACTCCCGCCGGTGGACAGTTCCAAGGCGGCGCAGATCATTCAGTACGAAGCACAGCAGAATATACCGTTTCCGCTGAATGAAGTCGTGTGGGACTATCAGAAAGTAGGCACGGCCGCGGATGGAGCCGTGGAAATCCTTCTGGTCGCCATCAAGAGTGACCTGGTAGAAAGCCTCTTCCGTTCCACATCCGATTCCGGACGCAACCTCCAGGTGGTGGACGTTTCTGTGGCGGCACTCTCCAACGCTTTCCGTTACACCTACGGCCAGAGTGAAGAATGCGTCATGCTTCTGGATATCGGCGCCAAAACGAGCAACGTCCTTTTCTTTGAAAAAGGCCGTTTCTTCTGCCGCTCCCTGAATGTTGGAGCCAACGCGATCACCCAGGAGTTTGCCGCTGAGGCCAAGATGCCTTTCGCTCAGGCGGAACAATTTAAGATCAACGAAGGTTTTGTCAGTTTGGGCGGTGCCTATGAGGAACCGGATAACCCGAAACAGGCGCAGGTCTCCAAGATCGCCCGTAACGTCCTGACACGCCTTCACATCCAGATCAACCAAACGATCCAGTTCTATCAGAAACAGAACGCGGGCAGCGCTCCCAGCAAGATATATCTCTCCGGCGGCGGTGTCACACTGCCTTACACGGCGGAATTCTTTACAGAGAAATTTGGTGTTCAGGTAGAATACTTTAACCCGTTGCAGAACGTGGAGATCGCTCCCGAAGTCAACCTGGAAGAACTCCAGAAAGTAGGTCACTGCATGGGTGAACTCGTGGGTTTGGCTCTCCGCAACCTGGCCGAGTGTCCGGTGGAAATGAACCTTGTTCCGCTCCGTGTGCGCGAAAGCCAGAAACTGGAACAAAAGAAGCCCTTCTTTATCGCTTCAGTAGCGGCTCTGGTCATCGGACTTTTCGCTCTGGGCTGGTACTACGGCAATAAGACCGTCAAACCGACCCGTGCCGAGCTGGAACAAGTCGAACAGAAGATGGCCGTTTTGAGAGGTCCTGCTTCGCAAGTCTCTGCCGAGAAGGATCAAATCAACAAAGCGATGACCTCGCTCAATGAAATGTCCGGCTGGGTGAATGAACGCTTCCTCTGGTTTGACATTTTGAATAACCTCCATGAGGCCATGATCGAGACTGAAAAAGAAGTCAGTGCCAATCTGACCGCTGACATGGGCAAAGAGGTCAAAGCCGGTCTGTGGATAGACCAATTCCTGCCGGAACTGCCGGATATGGAGGCCGGTCTGGAAGATCCTCTTTCCAATGAAGGCGGCGGTGTCAGTTCTGCGAGCATGATGCGTGCTTCCCGTGGTCGTCGTGTAGATCCCCGTATGTCTGGCCGCTATGCCAGACTGATGGCCAGCGCGGCCGAGATCGCCACGGATAATACCCCGGCCAACACGAACGAGATCCGCGAGATCAAAGTGATTTGCAAAGGTGTGAACCTGAAGCAGCAGCGCATCACCGCCAATGATGAGCTGGCCTTCAAGTTTGAAGAAAAAGTCAAGGGAATGACAAACTTGTTTGATCCGAACGAAACCAGTCTCTCGGCTCAGTCTGAAATGACTAACGCGTTCGCTAACACGTTCTCTTTCACTGTGAAACTGAAACTGAAGACCCCTGTGAAGATATAGACTATGAATTTCGACATTAAAAAAATCCAAGAGTGGGTCAAAAACAACATGGTGCTGACCATCAGCGCCGTAGTCTCTTTGATATTGATCATCGCCGCGGTCTTTTATCTGCTTCAGGGTATGAGTGCCAGTGCCGCGGCAAAAGAGGAATTAGCCTCCGCCAAAAGTCAGCTGAACAGCTTGCAGACAGCGGAACCTTATCCGAACAAGGCAAATATCGAGATCCTCAAAGAACAGAACGAGGAACTCAAAAAGCTTCAGGATGAGTTTGGAAAGAAGTTCGCTCCCGTGCCGATTCCTCCCGAAACCTATACGGCCAGCGGTTTTAAGTATAAACTGGAGGAGATGGTCTCTTCCCTGACCAAGAAAGCGAAGGAGTATTCCATCCAGCTGCCGACCAATCGTGTGAACTTCAGCTTTGGTTTCACGGCTCAGCGTTCCAACCTGAGAATGGATACCAACAGCTTGAAGATCCAGGCTGAACAGCTGGCTCATGTGGATTACCTCTGCACCACACTGCTGGATTCGGGTATTTCTGAGTTTATCCGTGTCCGCCGCGCGGCGGGTGCCACCAATGACCTTCTGCAAGTGGGCAATTACATCGCGGATTATCTGCCCGCGCGCAAGATCATTACCAATCAATACAGCTTTGTTTATCCGTATGAGATCGTATTCAAGACCAGTCCGGGCGACCTGGCCAAGTATATCAATACCCTGGAACAAAGTCCTTATGGTCTGACGATCAAGTGTGTTAAAGTGGAACGCGCAGAATCCATGATGACGGATGAGCTGGCCGACTATCAGGAAACCGTCAACCCCATGATGATGCGTGGTGGCATGCGTGGAATGAGAGGAGGCGGTATGCGTATGGTCGATCCGCGTCTCCTGCAGCAACAGCAGCAGGAAGCCAAAAGCGCTGAACAGGAAGAAGCCGAGAAAGCGCTCCCCAAAGTAACAACGACCGTTTTGAAACCTACGGCCATTCGTGTGACGATGTATGTCGATTTCATGCGCATGAAGACTGAGGAAGAAATGACAAGTACACCCGCGGCTCCGCAGGAGGGTACCGATCTTGATGGTGATGGAACGCTGGATATCGATAATGACGGCAATCAGCTGCCGGGTGCCAGTGTAGATCCGAATGGTGTACCTATTGAAAAAGGAGATGCCAGCGCGAATTAAGGTCATCGAGGAGAAAGTAAGATGGAATTTTTAAAGAATCATTACGAAAAACTAATTCTGGGTGTGATCATTATCGGTCTTGTGGTCGCCGCGGTGCTCGTTTCCAGGGGCGGTGAAAGCGATGACATGGGCGGGATTGATACTCCGGTGTACGAGGCCAAGGCCAAACCTCTGGATCTGACAACAAACCTGGCTGCTTTGAGCCGCTTTACCGAATCCGAGTCACTGGACTTTGAGGATGGACACTATATGTTCAATCCGGGAGTTTGGCAGCGCAAACCCGATGGTTCCTTTGTCACGGGTGCCCAGCTGGGTCCCAAAGGCTTGAAAATCAAGAAAATCGATCCGCTGAAGTTCTCCGTTACTTTCGCGGATGTAAGCTCCGGCACGACTCCGCGCTGCTCTATGCGGATCACTCGCGTGAATCCACCGGGCGAAAAGGGATTACCCACTTCGATGACATCCACACTGATGGCTGTGGGTGAGGAAAATGAATTTTTCAAATTCTTGGAGGCGCGTCCGGCTGACGCTCCGACAGAAGTCGTATTGGAGATGAAAAAAGACGACGAACAGGTAGTTCTTCCCAAAGGAAAGACTTATGAACGCGTCGAAGGCTACATCACCGAGCTTCGATATGATGCTGAAAACAAGGATTTTAAAAATATAAGAGAAAAGTCTTCACTCGTTTTATCGGGTGAAACGAATAATGTCGTTGCCGTCACGGCTGAAGATGTTATATTATTGAACCCGGCAACGACGCTGAAAACGACTTTGAAATATAATGCTGCACCGTAAAACTCGTAGTATGAAAGTTCACAAGAACAGAAAAAACGTGTTGGCTAAAGCAGGCCTCCTCTTTTGTGGAGCTCTGTTGATGGCTCTCTGGGCGGAAATCGCCGTCCAGGCTCAAAACGCACCTGTCGTAAAAACTCCCGCACAGGTCGCTGAAGAAGAAGCTGTCAGACGCCAGGAAGCTGTTGTACAGATAAAAACATATTTGAACCAGGCTGATAAAGCCCGCGCCGCAGGCGATTGGACTGAAGCCGCGCGCCTCTATGGCGATGCCTACAAGACGCTGAGTCAAGTGGGCCAGGCCAGCGCGACCGACGAATATCGCCGGATCGCTGAAGGCATCACGGAAGTGAGTGTCTATGAGGCGGAACAAGCGGTCAAGCGCGGAGACTATGAGTTGGCCATTGAGAAGCTGGACTACGCTCTGCGCGTGGATCCTACCAGTCTCAAGGCTCAGCGTGCCCGCGAGGCCGCTCTGCAGAAGAAAGCCCTGGTCAAGAATCGTGTCACCAGTAAAGAAGTGCGCGAGATCGGCGATGATATGAAAGAAGCCGAAGCCGAGATCACGCAGATGGTCCACGATGCCAAGATGCTTTATGAAATGGGTGCCTACCAGAAGGCTCAGGAGAAACTGGAAGCCGTTCTGAAGGTAGCCCCCGATAACAAGCCGGCTCAGTACTATCAGAAACTCTTGGAAGAGAAGTACTCCGCCAATATCATGCGCCAGAGGAGCCTGGTCTCTGACTCTGCCATGACGGACGTGGCCCGCGCCTGGACACTTACGACCAACGCGCAGAATCTGCCCGTGCCGAACATCATGGCCCGCACCAACCTGATCCATACGGGTCTGGGCCGTCAGAAGATCCTCAATAAACTCGACCGCATCACCGTGGGCGAGGTGAAGTTTGACGGCATCCCTCTGGTGGAAGTCACTCGCTGGCTCCAGGAAGAATCCATCAAGAACGATCCCGATGCTCAGGGTATCAACTTCCTTGTCAACAACAGTATTGACAAGCCGGTGCAGGGCTTGGAAGCGATGTATGGCAATTATAATGAGATCGATCCGATGACGGGCATGCCCCGCATGGGTGCCGGTTCAATGCTTGCCCAGCAAGGCGGCATGGGCGGTGGCGGCGGCATGGGCGGCGGCATGNNGCCATGTACATGGATATGGGTGATGTCCGGGAGTTTGTCATCCGTATCGATCCCCCGCTCAAGCGGGTGCGTATGGCTGACGCGCTGGATGCCATTACCAAGGTATCCGATCGTCCTTTGAAGTATTCCATCGAAGACTATGCCGTGGTGTTCACGCAGCGTCTTCCGGAAAACGCCCAATTCTTTAACCGTACATTCCGTGTGGATCCGAACACCTTCTGGCAGGGCCTGGTCGCCGTCAGCTCCGAAGAGGTCGGTGTGGAAGGTTCCAACAGCTCCGGCAACAGCAACAGCGGCAGCAGC
>DBVN01000013.1:24486-26269 GCA_002308515.1 Verrucomicrobia bacterium UBA1263
CATGAGCAATAACTCCGGCGGTCTGCCCTATGTGACCATGGAACTCGACAGCGGTATGGTGCAGGAACGTGTTCGTCTGTTCTTCCAATCCGTGACCGGTGTCCAGTTCACCACAGGCAGTTACAGCTCTCAGGGTGTTGGCCTTATGATGATGGCCGGCGGCGGTATGCAGTCTCTGAGCAGTATGATGGGCAACCAAGGCGGCATGGGCGGCGGTATGCAGCAGATGAACCTCGGCCAACAGCAGCTGGGTTCTCCGCAGCCGGGTCACACCCTGGTGTTCAATGACCGCTTAGGTTTACTTTATGTCCGTTCCACGACAGAAGTCCTGGACGTGATCGAGCAGGTCATCCAAACTTTGAATGCTCCTCCTCCGCAGCTCTCTATCGAGGTCAAGTTCGTGGAAGTCGAGCAGAACGACTCCAAGGCTTTAGGCTTTGACTGGTATCTGGGCAACTTCACTGTCGGCGGCGGCAAAGTGGGTGCCTCCGGCGGTTCCGCACCGGTCTATACCGGAACTCCGACGGATGAAAATCCGACCGGCTACTTCCCGGCTTATTCTGACAATACCGCTCAGTCTCAGGGCAATATCACCAGTGGTCTGGCCGAGAACAACAGCTCTATCCCGACCGTCGCGACGATCACGGGCATCCTGACGGATCCTCAGTTCCGCGTGGTGATCCGCGCTCTGGAATCCCGCGATGGTGCTGAAGTCATGAGCGCTCCTCGTCTGGTGACCCTCAGCGGCCGTCAGGCTCAGATCCAATCCGCGGTCCTGCGTAACATCGCGACCGACGCGGATGTCAGCGCTTCTGAAGTCAGTTCTACTTCCGGAACAAGTATTTCCGGCGGTACTTCCGCGACAGTTCAGGCTATGGGTATGATCCAGCCGGAATCCGCGGCTGTGGCCACAGGTCCTACGCTGGACGTGATCCCTTACGTCTCCGCGGATGGTTACTCTGTTCAGATGACTTTGATCCCCTCTGTGGTGAACTTCCTGGGTTACGGTAACCCTGATGTTCCTGCCGCGGCGGAATTTGAAAATGCTTTGAAGGCGCAGGCCGGTAACCTGAGTTCTCCGGTTCCTCTGCCTCGCTTCCAGGTCCGTCAGGTCACGACTTCTGTGATCGTGTGGGACGGCCAGACAGTGATGCTCGGCGGTTTGATCTCTGAGGAAGTTTCCCGCGTCCGCGAGAAAGTCCCCGTTCTGGGTGACATCCCTCTGCTGGGTCGTCTGTTCCGCAGCGAGAGCAACAGCTCCGCCAAGAAGAATCTGATCATCTTCGTCACACCTCAGATCATCGATCCGGCTGGTAATCCGATCCATGACCTGAATGATGTGGAAAATCTGCCTTACAACCCGAATTCCGTGCCGGTTCAGTCCAACAAGGATGTCCGCGTGGCTCCGGGAACCGTACAGGCCAGTCTCTAGTTGAGACTTACAAACGCTTTGACTGTGGAAACCGCTGGAAATACACAGACTTCCGCAGTCAGAGTGTTGATCGTGGACGGGCATGCGCTGGCATACAGGATGTTCCACGCGCTGCCGGGGATGAGGTCTCCGGCGGGTGCCCCCGCGAATGCGATCTTTGGATTTATTAAAAATATTCGCCGGGCGATCCAGGCGCTCCAGCCCACCCACGGAGCCGTGGTCTGGGATGGAGGACTGAGCCGTGAGCGCTTGGCGTTGTTGCCTGAGTATAAGGGACAAAGGCCGCCGATGCCGGATGATCTCCGGTCGCAGCTGACTCCCATCCAGCAATGGGTGCCTCTGGCGGGGTGG
>DBVN01000013.1:26274-26770 GCA_002308515.1 Verrucomicrobia bacterium UBA1263
AAGCCGATGACATCATCGGGACTCTGGCCCGGAAGTGTGAACGCGAAGGCGCGGAAGTGCTGGTAATGAGTCCGGACAAGGACTTTATGCAGCTGGTTTCGGAACGTGTCCATCTCTGGCGCGTCCACGGCGGCTCGGAAGAACGGGTCACGCCGGAGGTCGTTCGGGAGAAAACGGGCGTTCGGCCGGATCAGATCGTGGACTGGCTCAGTCTTATCGGCGACGCGAGCGATAATATCGCGGGCGCGCCGGGAGTGGGCCCGAAGACGGCCTCCAGACTGCTGGTTGAATTTGGCACAATATCTGCTATATTTGAAAAGATAGCGCTTGTGAAGCCGGGTCTGCGGGAGAAGCTGAGCGGCAGCCGTGAGCTGCTGGAGCGCAACCGGGAACTGGTGCGATTGACGATGCAGCCGCGATATGAGCTGCCCCTGGAAGAACTGCGGCTGAGGGCATCGGATACAGGCAACGAAGAAAAATTTTTGGGTGAATGGGG
>DBVN01000013.1:26808-27202 GCA_002308515.1 Verrucomicrobia bacterium UBA1263
AGTTTTGTACAAGATTTTGGATAAAGCGAATATGTTGGCAATGAAACGAGCCGGTATGAATTGGGCGGTGCTGCTGAGCGGTATCGCTGTTTCTGGGTTTGTGTTTTCCGCTCAAGCGCAGGAAGATGGTGTGATTCTGGGTCAGGACGGCACAGAATATCTGATTACTTCCGCGGGCCGTCTGCCGGGTGAGCAGACAAACCCCGCGCTGGCGCTGGGTCAGCAGGGAGGCTTCGTCGTCTGGCAGGATAATGTTTCCGATCTGGACGGTCTGGGCATTTCCGCGCAGGTTCTGGACGCGGGTTTCCAGCCGGTGGGCGGTGAGTTCTGTGTCAACGAGATACAGCAAGGGGATCAGGAAAATCCCCGCGCGGCTGTTTTGGCTGACGGGGCG
>DBVN01000013.1:27230-40020 GCA_002308515.1 Verrucomicrobia bacterium UBA1263
CGGCAGCCAGAAGATCGCCTACCGTGTTCTGAGCGCGAACGGTCTCTGGGCTTCCGAGCAGAGCCTGGCTCAGAACGGTTTGAACCAGAAAGATCCGCAGGTCGCGGTCCTCAGCAATGGGACGGCGGTCATCACCTGGAGCGCGGTGGATGCCTCCGGCAAGCCGATGGGCGTTTATATGCAGGCGGTTTCCTCCACGGGCGCCAAACTTGGCTCCATCCAGGCGGTCGCTGACGGTCTGGGCAAGCGTTCCTCCGCTATTACTCCTTTGAAAGACGGCGGTTTTGCCGTGGCATGGCTGGAAGAGAATCTTTCCACAGCCATTTCCGATTCTGATTATACGATGGCTACGATCACCACCAGCATCAAGGTGCAGTCCTTCACGGCTGACCTGACGGCGGCCAACGCGGCCAAGGTGGTCTCTCCGGCCGGCGCGGTCGTTTCCAATCCGACGATCGCGGCGGGTCCTTACGGCATCGCCGTGGCCTGGAGCCTGCTGAACGCCTCCGGTTCCGCTTCCCAGACCTGGGACGTGGCCGGCGCGGTACTCGATTTCTCCGGCAATGTGCAGAAGAATTACTCTCCGCTGAATGATTACACGCTGGGCGATCAGTACATGCCCCAGCTGGCCGCGGTGGAAGAGAATTACTTCGCCGTGTGGACCAGTCTCCGTCAGGACGGTTCCTTTGAGGGTGTTTTCGGCCGTCTGTTCAATGTCTCCGATTTCACCAGCGATGAGACGCGTGTCAATACCACCACACTGCTGAAACAGATGCAGCCGGCGGTGGCCTCCAATGGCAACAAGTTATTGGTCACCTGGACCAGCTACCTGATGGGCGAGTACAGCTTCGACCTTCAGGCGCAGCGCTTTATCACGGATTCTGACGGCAACCTGCTGGCTCAGCCCGAAAAACCGTTCGCCTACGCCCTGACCGAGTATGAGATCTTTGTCTCATGGCCGGCGGTCACAGGCCGCGCGGTCAAGCAGTACGATCTGTTCATTGATGATCTGCCCGCTCTGGCGCTCAAGGATAATTTCTATACACTGGAAGATCTGGATATGTCCACGACTCACACCTTTAAGTACAGCATCACGCTGGAAAGCGGTGTCGTCTCTCCGGTCTCTGAACCGATCACGGTCAAGACCTGGGGCGCGGACAAGAGCCGCGACGGTCTGCCGGATGACTGGCAGACGCTCTACTGGGGCTCCGACAAGAGCAAGTGGCCCGGCGCCAATGAAGACAGCGACGGCGATGGCGTGAGCAATCTGGATGAATTTTTAGCCGGTACCGATCCGACGGATAAAGAGAGCGTTCTCAAGTCTGATTTGAAGGTGACTTCTCAGGGCGTTCGTCTGGAATGGAATACCGTGGCCGGTTTTGTCTATCAGGTACAGTCCTCCGCTGATACAAAGAGCTGGACGAACCTGGGCGCGCCTCGCCGCGCGGCCGGCAAAGTGGACTCCATGGTACTGGATCCGGCACAAAAGAGTTTCTATCGCATCATTCGCATGGGCGGAGCTCAGTAAATAGAAGGATAACGAAAGATCAGTAAATATATGTTTGCTTCGATGAAAAAGTTAGGATTGATCGCCGCGTTAACGGGTTTGACATGCGCTGCCGCGCAGGCCTTCTCCCTGTTGGGACCTTGGACCAGTTGGCAAACCCTCGATTTAGGGTATCAATTAGATACAGAGGATCCGAATAATCCTATATGGGACGCTGGCGGTCCAATGAATCTGAAGGAAGGCTACCGCTGGAATATCCCGGTGATGACCTACGCTTTCGATAAATCCTTCATGGACTACTATGGCGAGAAGGGTGTGGAAGAGGTGGAGCGCGCGATGGCGACCATCAACGACACTTTTGCTCACATGTATGAGGATAATTATCTGGATTCCGTTCCCACCAGTGTGGCCCGCTACAATTACCGTGCTTCGGCTCTGGGATTGTCGGATATCTATTCACAAGTGTTGGTTTATATGACAGAAAAACTGGGGCTTGGACCGGCCGAGCGTTACTGCTGGACCCTGCGCAACGCAGTTCCTCCTACGGATGATACACTCGGTATTTATTACACGATCCGCCGCAACTTCGATCCGGAAACTTTGGAAACAACGCCTTACGTCAATGGTGTTCTTTATTCCTACCGCATCAACTATTTTGGTGATGACGGGCAGTACGCGGAAGCTTTGGAAATCACTCCCGATCCGACAGCGGTCGCTTATACCAGTGTGGCCGGTGGCTGGAATAACGCCCATCAGATGATTGCCCCGGAAGGTCTTTATTACACAGGACTTTCCCGTGATGATGTGGGCGGTCTGCGCTGGCTCTACAGCGCGGATAACTACGCTTTTGAGGGAACGGCTATAACTGGAACAAGTGGCGGCAGTGCCGGTATCCTGACACCGCAATATACCGCTCCTATCATTGTGACCAACCTGGATCTGGCTCAGTTCCTGATCGATGTGGAGCGCACGACCAATACACTGGATCAAGTCCGGGCTCTCTATCCGGGTTTGAATATTACTTCAGTAAATTGGGATTACGAGACCATCAAGACAACAAATTATGTCTATGCTCAATCCAGCCCCTGGATGCCTTATGGTGAAGTTCCCGTTCTGGTCAAACAGGTGGAGACCCACTTCCGTCTGCTGTACACCTACGGCTATGACAATGTGATCACCAACTTTGGCGGCAATGTCACCAAGGACAAGCTCCAGCTGATCACCGTTTCCAGCGGCGCGCAGCTCAGTCCGTGGCTGCCCTACGGCATGGGTGGTGACACCAACGCGGTCACCAATTATTCCAATATTTCCACCAACCGCGTGACGGGCGGCATCATGATCCTGGGCGGTTTGGCGCAGAATGTAAACACTAACGATAACGCGACAAACGCGGCCAACAACGCGGGCGGCTATGAATTCCTGGCAACCAACTTTGTCCGTCGTATTTATGTAACGAATCTGATCGCTTCGGCCAATTCCAATGGCACAGCCGGCGGAACGAATGATACCGGCGGAACGACTATCGGTATCGGTACAGGCGATGATACCGGCGGGGATACCGGAACAAACGCAGTTTCCGCTTCCTTCAACCAGTATCTGGTCACCTCTTACGATCTGTATGAGTATCTGGCTTATCCCATTGTATGGAGTGACGGCGGCGGTACCGGCGGTGATGATACCAATACCGTGACCACTTCCTCGGTACTTTATCGTCCGGGTCTGGCCAACAACTTCCGTTTGCAGCGTGTCAATTTCGATAACCTGATCAGTCCGTTCTTTACGGAAACGAATATGTATTTTTCCAACATTGTCTATATGAAAATGAAAGACAACGTGAACGATCCGGAGACAGATCCTTATGGTCAGCTGGATGTGACCACGATCCGCAGGCGGTTGACAATGCCGGATATCATTTTCTCAGCTGCTGACTTAGGTACAGGTGGTGGTATAGCTGCTGATTACAATCAATGGATTAATCATTATGCAGATAATTATGGAACCATTGTAGATGCAGGAGGCACAACTAATAATGGTGCAGGTCCTGGAATTATCAGCAGAGTGTCGGGAATTATGTTTGATACTGTAGCAAATGATATGTGGATCAATGATACCCAGGGACCGCTTTCGCTTTTTGAACAAAATAATGGACGTTATCATGTGTGGGCAAGCTATGACGGTTCAACGAACGCGCCCCATCTCTATCCGGCGACAAGTCCTTGGAAGACGATAGAGTGGGTGGAACAGCAGATAACGAACTCGATTCCGGCTAAATAACAGAGGATCAAGTAAGTATAGAAACTGAAAGAATGTTGAGAGGATTTCAAAATATGAAGAAACTTTTACCAGGACTTACGGTTTGCCTGATGGCGGCACTGGCCGCGCAGGCAGCTCAGGATGAATGGATCAACCGCCAAGAGGTGAACAACCCTCAGGTAGATGCCAGGATCGTCCGCAACTATGGCATTCTGAATATCTCCCCGACGGGTCTTCCGTTCACGTTTGACAACAACCTGGAGTTTTACAATGACGCGGGCGGTATCCTGAAAATCTCGGAACCGGGCATTACTTTTGATTACCATAATTCAGGGGTGGCCTTTGGCAAGACGAATTCCATTCCCATGGATCTTTATTTCAATGAAGGGACTCTGACAGGCGGCGGCTCTATCCGCGTCAATTCCAGAGAAGTCATTGATTCCGGTGTCACAATATCCAGCGGCTATGGCGGCATAGATATCAAGGGCGACAGTCTGGATCTGTGGGGTGCCAGTTATCAGGCTATGGCCGGTAATTCCGCATATCTGGATCCCGATGGCCATCATAGAGCCGCGTTCTCCCGTCCGCCCAGTCTTTATGTTTATGGCTGGGGACACGGTGTCAACGACCAATTGGCCGGCGGCCCTTCCAAGAGTATTTACGCGATGGCTGGCGGTGCGCAGGCACAAGCCNNTGTTGCCCATAGGCACAGGAGCGGTCACTGCTGCGGTTGGGCAAGCCTCCAATTGGTGGGATGATACTAACTACAAAGCTTACATCCGTGCTGGATGGTATGCAATAGATGATGAGCTGGGACATTTGCCTTTTTATCAGGTGGTGTTTGTCCCGAATGACACTATTGCCTACGAGTATGAGGATCCACAGGATCCGACCAGCCCGATCATTGGCTGCAAATCTTATAACCAGTTCCGTGTGGCTTTCGGCGGGGCTCCTTATGATATGCCGTTCCAGCCTTATACTCCACAGGATTATAATGCGCGTGCAGTGATCGTATATCAGTACAGCTATCAGGCAGAGGATGCGCAAAGGGGACTTTCTTATCCTCGTTATAATCAGATCATTATGGAGGATCTGACCGGCTATTTCTATACTGAGATGGCGGATAACGGTTATGTGCAGGATCATGATGCTCACGGGTATATCCCGGATCGTTTCCGTGTGGACTGCCGCAACAGTACGGTCTCTTATGAAAACTTTATCTATGCCCCGTGGCGCGGTATGCCGACAGGTCAGATGGCTCTGCCTCCGTGCTATCAAGTGGATCTGAATACCGGTGAACCTGTGCTGAATGAAAAGAATGAGAGAATCCCAGTATGGATACAAAAAGATGATGACCCTGCTTACACAGGTCCTTATCTCCTGAGAGTGGCTGGTTCTTGTTTGAGCGGTTCTCTTACTGAACAGGATCCTGACTTCAAATGGATATGGAAGAGTGATTTAGGTCCACGTGCATATTGGCATGATGGTACTGGACTTGTTGATGTGGATTACAGTGTTTATTCCGCGAATGTGGGAGCGGACAACGCTTTCAACAAAAAAGCGCTTACGCAGCAATACGGTCTTCCTGTTCAACCGCTTATTGATACATCTGCGGCAGCCGGGCATGTCACTATTGGTGGTAATAGCAGTGTGTTAGATAATATGGTTATTGAAGCCCAGGAATCTATCTCGCTGAATATCACAAACTTGGTTTCCGCGGATAATATTGTATTGAATGCGAACTATATCAGCGCTTTCTTCTCCAAATTGAAAGAAGGGATGCCCGAAGGGACGACCCTGAAACTGGAAGAAGTGGTAAGCCCTCAGATGACCCGCTACATGGGGGATATGGCTATGTACAGTGGTATCTATAAAGTGACTTTCAAGTTTTATAAAAATCTTGCTTACGACCGTGAAGCAGATAAAGAATTGTTCAATGGCGGCGGTGAGATTGTTCCCCCCGATGATGGCGGCGGAGAAGGTGATGAAGGCGATGAAGGCGGTGAAGGCGGTGAAGGTGATGAAGGTGAAGATCCCGAAGATGCAGATGTAGAAATGTACTTCCATGTGGTTTACGTCAACAGCTCTGCCACGCACAGAACAGTGTATCCGAATGTGGATAACTTTGTTGTCCAGACGGAACTGCCCGCGGAAGTCAATGACACGATCGCTCTGGGCGAAGACTTCAAATTCGATACTCCGTCCCTGACGCTGGATGGAACGATGTCCTTCCCGAAGACCGTTGTGGATACCAACTTCGTCAATGTGATGAATTTCACCAATATAGCAAACCTGGTCATGCAGGGACAGATGCGCAACAGCGGTGTGTTCACCAATACTTATAATGAATCACCGAGCATCAGCTTCTATCTGGGACAGGATCGCTCACCTCGTCTGGAGAATCTGGTCAATGAAGGTTCCTTCAGCTTCAGTGAAGTGAATTTGGATTCTGCCTATATGGCCTTTATCGATGGCGGTTCCGCGGCGGCGGCCAATGGTGTGACCCTGACAGCGGACAAGATGCTCTTGAACGAAGCTCAGCTGAACGGTACAGTTCGCACAGAAGTCAATACCAAGGAACTGGATATCTTTGCCACGGATGTGACCGGCGGTGATCCGAACAATGGAACTTCCGGCACGATCGTGCTGAATGTGACAGACCGCATCTATGACGGTTTCAACGGTGTGACGAACATCATCGAGGGAAGCCCGGTAGTGCAGTACGTTCCGCAGAATGAACTGGTCGCTATGGGAGCTATCAGTATCCCGAACAAGCCGGCGGCCGGTGACCTGATGAATACACGGATCTCGATCACGAATCCGAGGATCTCCCGCAATACCTGGTCGGGTGATGACCGCGGTGATACGCTGGACGGCTGGACAGACAATATGGCTCTGGGCGCGCTGGTGCTGAAAGGCTCCATCAGCGGCAATCAGGCACTGCGTTATGATTTCACCTCGCCGGTACCCAATGGCGCTATCTATGTGCGCGACCTGTATCTGGGTGTGGAGACCAGTGCGACTGAAGATCTTACCTTGGATTACGGCAAGATGCTGTCCTTCAAGAATATGAAGATGTACTATGTGAACTGCTACCAGTTAGAGCTGCTGCCTCCTCCTCCGGGCGGATCCTCCACCTCCACGAACGCGGTCTGGGTCTTGAAAGACAAGTTCCCCGGAACCAACGCGAATGTGGTGCAGACACAGAATCACCCCGACTGGGCGACTCCGATCGAGGTGCTGACGACTTCAACGATGGCATTCAGCATCCGCTTTGCCAGCGGTGTGGAGCTGTCCGCGGACGACAATCTGAGCGTGACCCCGCTGGAACTGCGCTGGATGGCCTATGCCGGTTCGACCTATAAGGTGGAAGTGGCAGACACTCTGGAAGGCGGCTGGAAGACATTCTATGTGACCGAGCCGACGGAATCCGGAGAGGTTGTTATTCCTCTGGATCCGGAAGACAGCATGAAGTTCTTCCGCCTGATCCGGGAGTAGCAAACTGTTTTTCAAGCGGGATGCCGCTTAGGTAATACATTTGTTGGGTCGGATACAAGAAATTGTATCCGGCCTTTTTCTATGGAAGGTTTTTGGATCATCACTGAGGCATCTGTCCCCGTCTTTCTTATGATGGGGGTAGGGTATCTGCTTTGCGCCCTGAAGCAGTTCCCCAAGGAATCCTTCAACGCCATCCTGAACATTGATGTCAAGGCATTGATCCCGTGTCTGATCGTGGATTCGATCCTGGGGAATCAGGCACTGAAGAATTTCGGGACACTGCTGTCGGCTCCCGTGTTCGGGATCTTCATGCTGCTGATGGGTCTGGGAGCGGGACTGCTGACCCGGAAGCTGGCCGGGATCCCGAAGGAGGAAGCGCTCCAGGGACGCAGTTATACGGTCTCGGTGGGGCTGTTCAATTACGGCTATATCCCGTTTCCGCTGGCGCTGGCGCTCTATGACCAGGAGACCGTGGGGGTGCTGTTCGTTTTCAATGTGGGGATCGAGGTCTGTGTGTGGACGATCGTTGTGGCGCTGCTGAGCGGCTACTCGCTCCTGAAAGAGTGGAAGAAGATCTTCAATATGCCGCTGCTGGCGATCGTATTTTCATTGATCCTGAATTTTGCCGGAGTGCCGCTGCCCGGAGTCCTGCGCCAGACCTGCCACGCACTGGGGCAGTGCGCTTATCCGCTGGGACTGGTCGTCTGCGGCGGTGTCATTTACAATCTGTGCCAGAAAGAGAGCGTGCTGGATCATCTGCGCGCGCCTGTCATTGCCACGGTGATAAGATGCGGAGTGCTGCCGATCCTGACGCTGCTGATCGCAATGCTCTTCCCGTTTTCGGTGGAGCTGAAGCGGGTCATCATCCTGCAGGCGGCCATGCCGACAGCGGTTTTCGCGATGGTCCTTTCCCAGATGTTCAACGCGGATTCGGGACTGGCTTTCCGGGTCGTGCTGGTTTCCACTCTGCTCAGCGTCGTTACGACTCCGATTTGGATCCAGATCGGCACGAAGATGCTGATGTGATCCCTCCGTGCGGTCATTTTCAAAAAGAAACGGGGACCCTGTGCTGGCAGGATCCCCGTTTCTGGTTATGCAACAAATTGCGGCAAATCGCGGCAAATTCTAGCTGCAGCCTAAGCTCTCACCGCAGTTCAGGCATTTGTAGCAGGCGCCGTTGCGCACGGTGATGTGTCCGCAGTTCGGGCAGACCGGCGCGTCCTTCTGGAAGTGCGCCACCGATTCACTCAGACTCCTGGGAGCGTGATAAACAGAGGACATTTCCGCGTTTTCCTCTTCTTTCAGGGGCAGATCGGGCACGGGGCGGTTTATGGCCTTCTTCAGCTCTTCCTGGAGGCCGGGAATGGCCAGATCCTGCTGCATCGGGCTGCCATGGTCGGCGCGGTATTCCGGGATGAAGCGCAGAGCCATCCAGCGGAAGATGTAGTCAATGATGCTGGAGGCGTTGCGGATCTCCGGATTGCTGGTAAAGCCCCACGGTTCAAAGCGCTGGTGAGAGAATTTCTTCACGAGGTCTTCCAGAGGTACTCCGTACTGCAGGGAAATACTGGTCAGGGTCGCGATGCAGTCCATCAGGCCGCCGATGGTGGAGCCTTCCTTGGCCATGGTGATGAAAAGCTCGCCCGGCTGGCCGTTTTCGTACAGACCCACAGTCAGGTAGCCTTCGTGACCGGCGATCTCGAACTTGTGACTGACGGCGGTGCGTGTCGCGGGCAGACGGTGGCGCACCGGTTTGTCGGCGCGTTCTTCCAGCGTCCGGATCATGGATTCCATTTCCGCGATGCGTTTGCGCAGGATGTCGTTTTCCTCCGCGGAGAGGGTCGCGTCTTGTTTGGCATCCTTGCTGGTATTGAGCGGCTGTGAGCACTTGGAGCCGTCGCGGTAGATGGCTACGCACTTGAGCCCCATCTTCCATGCCTGGACATAAGTGTCGCGGATCTGCTCCACGGTGGACTCATTGGGCATGTTGACCGTCTTGGAGATAGCGCCGCTGATGAACGGCTGGGCCGCGCCCATCATCCGCAGGTGACCCAGCGGAGAGATGCTGCGTTTGCCGCGCATCGGACGGAAGGCGCAGTCGAACACGGCGAGGTGATCGGGCTTCAGACCGGAGGCCACGATCTCGCCGGAATCCAGGCGGACATCTTCCACCGTGTCATATTTTTCGATGTGAGCCAGGATCTTCTCGATGTCTTCCTTCTTATAGTTCAGACGCTTGAGAGCGTCACCCACGGTGCGATTGGCCATCTTGAGCATACCGCCGCCGACCAGTGATTTGTATTTGACCAGAGCGATATCCGGTTCCACGCCGGTCGTGTCGCAGTCCATCATGAAGGAAATGGTCCCCGTGGGAGCCAGCACGGTCGTCTGGGCGTTGCGGTAGCCGTATTTCTCGCCCAGAGTCAGCACGTTGTTCCATACCTTGCGGGCTTCGTCTTTCAGATACTCGAAGTCGCAGCTGGTGCGGATGTTTTCCACCGCGTCACGGTGCATGCGCATGACCTCCATCATGGAGTCGATGTTGTCCTTCTTCAGAGGTTTTTTATCAGCGGAGAAGCGCGCGTCGGCAAAGCCGGGGAACGGTCCCATGGAGGCGGCGATCTTAGCCGACTGTTCATAGCAGGCACCGGTCATGATGGCCGTGACGGCGCCGGCAAAAGCGCGGCCTTCCTCGGAGTCGTAGGGCAGACCGTAGCTCATCACGATCGAACCCAGATTGGCGTAACCCAGACCCAGCGCTCTGAAAATGTGAGAGTTTTCGGCGATCTGTTTGGTGGGATAGCTGGAATTATCCACCACGATCTCCTGCGCCGTGATGAAGATGCGCACAGCCGCTTTGAAGCGTTCCACGTCGAACTTGCCGTCCTTGTTCTTGAACTTCATCAGGTTCAGGGAAGCCAGATTGCAGGCGCTGTCATTGATAAAGAGGTATTCCGAGCAGGGATTGCTGGAGCGGATCAGATCGCTGCCTTTGCAGGTGTGCCATTTCTGGATGGCGCTGTCGAACTGGATGCCGGGATCGCCGCAGATCCAGGTGCCTTCCGCGATCTTGTAGAGCAGATGCGCCGCGTCCTTCACTTCCAGAACACGGTCGCCTTTCACGCTGCGGGTCTCCCATTTCCGGCCTTCGATGGCGGCGGTCAGGAACTCATCGGTGGCGCGCACGGAAAGGTTCTCATTCTGATACATGGCGCTGCCGTAAGCCGGACCGTTGAAGGAGCCGTCATATCCCTGCGCGATCAGTGCCCAGACCTTCTTCTCCTCGATCTGCTTGGCTTCGATAAATTCCTCGATGTCGCCGTGCCAGTCGTAGAGCGTGTTCATCTTGGCCGCGCGGCGGGTCTTGCCGCCGGATTTGACCACATTGGCCACCTGGTCATAGACCTTGAGGAAGGACATCGGGCCGCTGGGACGTCCGCCGCCGCTCAGTTTCTCCTTGCTGGAGCGGATGGGGGAGAGATCGGAACCGGTGCCGGAGCCGAATTTGAAGAGCATGGCCTCGTTGGTGGCCAGCCCCATGATGGATTCCATGTTGTCTTCCACCGACTGGATGAAGCAGGCGCTGCACTGTGGTCTTTCATACTGAGTCTTGGCGCGCTTGAACCCCCTGGTGGGGAAATCATAAGCCCAGTTGCCCAGAGCGGAGTTCTTGCCCACGCCGTACTGCTGATATAAGCCCACATTGAACCACACGGGAGAATTGAAAGCGCCGTACTGATTTACGCACAGCCAGGCCAGTTCATTGTAGAAGACTTCGCCGTCCGCCTTGGAGAAGTATTTGTCCTTCACGCCCCAGTCCGCGATCGTGCGGCAGACGCGGTGGATCATCTGACGGATGCTCTTTTCACGCTCATTGGTCTCGATATCCCCATAAAAATACTTGGAGACAACGACCTTGGTGGCGAGTTCGGACCAGAACTTGGGAACTTCTACTTTTTCCTGACGGAAGAAGACATTGCCGGAATCATCATTGATTTCCGCGGTGCGGTAATCCCATTCGATCTCATCAAAAGGGCTTACTTTGGGTGTGCTGAATACACGATCGACTTTGAGCATCTTCCCGGAAGGCTTGAATACACGATCAGCCTTGGAAGCGCTCTTTGTTTGTGGCTTGGACTTAGACATTTTTGCAGAAATGCAGTTTGTTTATAAGTAAAAACGATTTATAATGAACAAGTTAGAGTTGCTTATCGAGAAAAAATCCCGAAGCAAGCATACTACAGACAGTAGTGCTGGACAAAAGCATACAACAACATTCAGTAGATGCAAAGAGTTTTTATCCCTGAAAAATATCCTCCGGCACTAACCCATTCAGAGTGAAGGGAAGAGGGATAAAAAAATTTTTTCAGAAAATTTTAGTCTGGACTTTCTGCTCAGAATCCCAACAAGTAAGCCATGCCCATAAATGTATAGCTAATCAACTTGCGGAGAATGTGTTGAAGCGGTGTAAAGTTCAACACCAGAATGAGAATGATGATGCCGTAACGGCTGAGCCAGATATAGGTTTCCCATCGCATATTGGTGAAGTTTTTCATCAGATGGGAGCCATCCAGAGGCGGGATCGGTATCAAGTTGAACCAGGCCAGCAGGATATTGATGATTGTCAGCTTCATCAGGACATCTATGAACTGCGCCAGAAAACTGTCGTTCCCGATCGGCAGAAAGAACATCAGCCGTACAACGACCAAAATCGCAAACCCCAGCAGCAGATTGGAGACCGGTCCGGCCAGCGAGACCAGATTATCATCCCGGCGGTAGCTGCGGAAGTTGTTCGGGTTGACCGGCACGGGGCGCGCCCAGCCGATGATGAACCCGCTCAGCGCGGCCGCCTGACTGCCGCCCAGCAGCGGCAAAAAGATCATCAGACCGGGGAGAATGACCGTGCCCAGCATGTCAATGTGAGCCAGAGGGTTCAGTGTCAGCCGTCCCAGCAGTTTGGCGGTATCGTCTCCGCAGCGCTGCGCCATCCAGGCGTGAGCGCACTCGTGGAAGCTTGCTGAAATGAGAAAGCAGAGATAAAGAATGATGCCGTCAACCAGCATAGATCAAGTGAACTGTCAATTTTGAAGATAGCGGCTTAGATTCTTTTCGAGATCATCGGGGGAATTTTGCGTTACCAGATAGAGGGCAGCCATACGGACAGCCAGACCATTGGTGACCTGATGCAGGACCACAGAGCGTTCACAGTCGGCAATATCACTGTCGATCTCCACACCGCGGTTGATGGGACCCGGATGCATGATGAGCACCTTGTCCTTCGCGCATTCCAACAGTTCGTGGGTGATGCCGAAAGTATTGCGGTATTCGCGCATGCTGGGCAAAAGGGCATCGTCCATGCGTTCCTTTTGCAGGCGNNATGCGCAGCAGATTGACAAAGTCCGCGTCGCCGATAGCGTCTTCAATGTGATGTGTCACCCGGCAGCCCATTTTCTCAAAACTCCTGGGAACCAGTGTCGGCGGACCGCAGAGGGTCACTTTCGCGCCCATCTTGTTGAGCAGCCAGATATTGGA
>DBVN01000013.1:40108-43835 GCA_002308515.1 Verrucomicrobia bacterium UBA1263
GTCTCCGCCGTTGACCACCGAGGAGCGGACCCGTTCCGCCACGAATTGCGGAGCGCCCGACGCGCTGTGCCGGATGATCAGGACATCAGCCTTCAGCGATTCCAGGTTTTTAACGGTATCTTTCAGGGTCTCGCCCTTTTTCAGGGAGGAACCTTCCGCCGAAAGGTTGACCACTGTCGCGCCTAAGTGCTTGGCGGCCAGCTCGAAACTGGTTCGAGTCCGGGTCGAGGGTTCCACAAAGAAGTTGATGACCGTGTACCCCTGCAGAAAAGGCACATGTTTCCGTGGGGATTCACAGACTTTTTTAAAGTGTTTAGCGCAAGTCAGAAGGGTTTTTATTTCTTCCGCGCTCAGGCTTTCGATATCAATCAAATCTTTTCGGGTCCAGTTCATCTATGCCAAGTGGTTTAAAGTAAAGAATTAATCTTTTAGAGATCTCCGCCCCTTCATCCATTTGGAACGATGTTTGAGACGCCAGTCGATCAGGGCGCGTTCAAACCCGATATCATAGCCGGCTCGTTCAGACTCCAGCCACTTGTGGCGCAGGATCTCTTCGCGTTCCGCCTGGAATTCTTTAAAGAGCTTGGAATCCTGGAGGTTCAGGCCGCTGGGAGCCGCGGATTCCATCATATCGGCATTTTCTAACTGTGATAACATAAACACCTTTGCCTGGCGGCGATACTGCCGCGCAGCTCCCAGCATTCTACACGGCCCTGACAAGAATTCAATCTTTAAAAAATCATCTTTAAAAGAAGTTTTGAAAGAAGGAGATAAACAGGGAAGATGTTGATTCGGATGTTTTATGAAAAAGAAAAACGATGGCGGATTTATAAAGCAAGGAATTCAGCGGCTGTCAGCGGGAGAGGATGTTTTACATTCGATTCGAGAAAATCCTTGTCACCGGTCAGTAGAATATCAGCGTTTGCCGATATTGCGGCACGTAGAATAGGTCGGTCCTTGATATCTCGAATTTGTTTTTCAGTGTTGTCTGGTGATTTGGGAATAGGAACAATGATCAGCGAAGTGGATGCCGAAGAAAGAAAAGTTTCGAGAAACTGTATTTTTGTTGGAAATTTGCGACGAAAGATTTCATGCAGCTCTAACACATTCTGTTCACAAATAATTCCCTTATTAGGATAAATAACAGCCTTTTTGTAAGCGAGATAAGGAATGCCACCCGGATTCAGGGCCGCAGAAATCAAAATATTAGTATCAATCAATACCTTCACGAATTTTCTATTTCAGAGCGGACATCTTTTACCATATCCATAATATCATCTTCGGAAGTAAGTTGTGACTGTTGAGCTTCATTCCTCATTTGATTTTGCAGGACATTCATGGCAAAAACCGCTGAATTAACGATGTGGACTTTTCCTTTCTCAACGACAAAGGCGATATGATCCCCGTTTGAAACACCGAGCAGGTCCCGAATGTTTTTGGGAATAGTGACTTGACCTTTGGCCATCACTTTTGCGGTATCAATAAAAGTATTTTTCAGCATAACTCAAGACAGCAGGGAAAGTAGGGATTTCCCTGCATCTTTTTAGGAAATACCCGGAATGAAAACAAGATAAAAACTCTGGTTTTGATGATAAATTTATCTGTCAGTGCGATTATCCATGCTTCAACATTGACAAAAGCAGACGGTTAAGGTTCAATGAGCGTGACGATGGAGTCGCGCGGAGATACGGTTCCTCAAGGAAAATCGGAAATAGCGTTCCTGCCGTTTACTTTTGGCGGGATCGCGCATTTTGGTTATGCGCGGAAGGCCTTTCTTTTTACGGTGGAACTGGTCATCGCGCTGTTTTGTTCGCTCTCCATCCTTTGGTTTGTCTGTGATGCCTATTTCCCCATTGTGGGACAGGCGATAGATTCGCTGCCGGAGGAAGAGGTCAGCATCACCAATAACCGCCTGGTGTGGGATGAGCGCGATGGCGTGCTGGCTCAGTCGTCCAAGCTGGCTATCGCGATCAATGCTTACGGCGGCCCCAAGCAGATGACTGATTCGGATCTGACCCTGGAGCTGGCGATGCGTTCCTTCAAGCTGCACTGCGTCAATGGCTACTACACGGAACTCCCTTATCAGATAGACCGTTTTCCGCTGAATCACCAACGGGTCACCTCCTGGTGGAAAGCCTGGATGGGGCCTTTGATTTTCTGGATCATTTTTATTTCTTTTTGTTCTTTGGTTTTTATTTGGCAGATCTTGTCTTTCCTCTATATGTTCGGGGTCAAGCTCATCGCGTGGGCGGCCCGCCGTCAGGTGGAGTGGACCGGGGCATACATGCTTTCGGGCGCGTCGCTGATGCCGGGCGCGCTGCTGATGACAGCGGGCATCTTCTGCTACAGCATCGGCTGTATCAGCCTGGACGGGCTGGGCGTCATTGCCGCGGCTCATATCGGGCTGGCATGGATATTCCTGCTGATCTCCTCGCTGCTGTTGCCCAAAGCGCCAAAACCGGTGCCGGTCTTTAAACAGTCTCAGCCGCGGGATGCTTTTGAGAGCCCTGCCGCTGCGCGGGAACCGGAGGAAAGTCCCGTGTCTGCCGATCGGAACAATCCTTTTTCCGGCCAAAAACCGGCCAAAAAATCTTCCTTTTTCGGAAGGAACAAACAAAACCCTTTTAGCTGAAAAAGCATAAATTAACCAGATAAATACGATATATGATTCATCCTACAGCGATCGTTCATCCTAACGCCAAGATCCATCCCACGGTTGAAGTGGGCGCGTTTGCCGTTATTGATGAATTTGTGCAACTGGGAGCCGGATGCAAAGTGGATCACCACTGCTGCATCACGGGACATACTACCGCGGGCGAGAAAAACTATTTCGGCATCGGTGCCGTGATCGGCGCGGAGCCGCAGGACCTGAAATACTCTGGCGGCCCCACTCGTTTGCGCATCGGCAGCGGGAACACCTTCCGCGAGATGGTCACGCTCCACTGCTCCAACAATCTGGATGAGGATACCGTTATCGGCGATAACTGTCTGCTGATGGCCAATGTCCATATCGCGCACAACTCGGTTCTGGGCAATAATATCATTCTGGCCAATTCCGCCCTGATCGGCGGCCATGTCCATATCGGCAACCGTGCCGTGCTTTCCGGCAATACGGCTGTCCATCAATTCGTCCGCATTGGCGATCTGGCCATGCTCCAGGGCGTGTCTGCCGTCAGCGCGGATATCCCGCCCTATACCATCGCCTATGACAAGAATCTGCTGGCCGGGCTGAATATCGTGGGACTGCGCCGCGCGGGCATCAGCGCCGAAGTCCGTCTGGAAATCAAGCGCGCCTATCATATCCTTTTCTGCTCCGGGCTGAAACGGGTGGATGCCATCGAACAGGCGCGGCANNCGCTGAAGATGGTCGAATTTGTGCAGACAGCCACTCGTCCTATTTGTATGCCCAGAGTATCCCGCCGGGCCAACCTGGGCGGTGAACAAACCTCGGAATAGCCCGTCCATGGTCACACCTGTCCGCTCCGATATCATTGGCGGGGAACTGGCGCTCTGCTGGAGCGACGGATCAGAACAGTTCATCCCGCTCCAAAAACTGCGTGAGGAATGCCCCTGCGCCTGGTGCAAGGGCGAGCCCGATGTGGCGGGACCGGCACACGCCTTGCCGGAACGTCCGCCGTTTACCCCGGAATCCTTTCAGCTGAAAGCCATGGAACCGATCGGCGGCTATGGACTGCGCCTGACCTGGGGCGACGGCCACTCCGCCGGC
>DBVN01000013.1:43915-51139 GCA_002308515.1 Verrucomicrobia bacterium UBA1263
TTCTCTGGTTTCTAGAAACCAGAGAAAAATGAAAACTTGTCCACAAAAAATACTCGTAGACAAGGGAGTATTGTGTTTGATATCAAGGAATTGACACCCTTTGCGGTAATTGCTCCGACTTCTTTTTTGAATCTTTTCCTCAGATCTAAAAACAGATAGTTCTCCCTCTGTTTTTGACTTTATTTTCCAGAAAAAACCTTTTGTTAATGAGAGACTAAAACAATATGCAATTTACTGGTAGACTACGGAAAAGAAATAATCTACATAACTATGTGGAAATCAAAAGATAGAAAGGAAAATAAAAAAGCTAAAAAAAGTGGTACACCCGTAGAGAGTCGAACTCTAAACCTTCTGATCCGTAGTCAGAAAAATCATAGTATAAGTATTTGTAAATCAACAAAAAAATTTTTAGTAGCTGAAAAAGTAGTTGAAATACCTTGACAGTTTTATTGTTTTTTGTCTTATTTTGTCAGGTGTTGTCTTGTTTTAGCAAGGGAGCCGGTAAAGTTTGTTTTTGAGCAGTTGAGGGGTTATGGGATTAACTTTGATAAAGAAGTCAAACGGTAAAGTTTTGTCAAAATGGTATGGTCGCTACACTGTAAATGGGCAGTCCAGGATTTTTGCTTTGTGCCGGTGGACGGGAACGCCGCCGTTAGATGGGGATTTGTCGAAGCCGGGGGATGAGGTATTTGAACGGTCACGAGCGCGGGCTGAAGTATTATATCAAGCGAAGTTGGCGGTTTTGGCTGAAGCGCGGTCGGAGGAGGATTTGAAGCACACGGAGTACATGGTAGCCAAGCATCGGCTGCGGACTAATTACCGGAAGGAGTTGAGCGGTGAAGTGATTGTCGAACGGGAAGCCGATGGAACTTGTTCGGTGTGGCAGCGCTTTATGCAATCGGTGGGCTCATTGCGTTGTGGAGCTCGACAGGCGGATTATTACAGGGTGATTGTGGAACGGTTTACAGATTTTGTGTTGGCACGGTATCCGGACCAGAAAATAGCTTTGGGCAGTTTGAACGAAGGAGATGTCCAAGCTTTTATGGATTCCATTGAGGGCTTATCAGCGCAAACATGGAATGTTTATCTTGTGGTATTACGCAAGGTGTTTCGCCGGTTAGCTGGTTTCAGTACGGCTTGTGATTGGTTGGTTGGTGCAAAACGGCGATCCAAAGAGGAAATCAGTCGGGAGATTTTTTCAGCCAGGGAGATCATGGAGATTGAGGCAATGGCGGAGCGACTGGGTGATTCTCTGGTTCGCTCGATGGTGATTATTGCCAGCTGTACTGGGTTGCGATTGAAGGATATATGTCTTCTGCAATGGAAAAGTGTGGATTTTCGGAGTAATACAATCAGCCTCAAGACATTCAAGACGGGTGGACTGGTAGGTTTGCCGATGTGGCCTTCACTGGCTGCGGAGTTACGTGGCTTGTGGCGATTAAAAAAGCCGGATGAGGTTTATGTCTTGCCGGATGCGGCGGCACAGTATGAGCGGAACCCCAAGACGCTGTTGGAGCGTCTGCATCGGGTGCTGTTTGCTTTGGGGTATGGTGGTGATGGAGCCAGAGGACAGTCCGATGTGGCTGGGGAGCTGCCGGAGATTTGCCCAGCTGTGGATGTGCTGGAAAAGGTGCAGGCGGCTTTGAAGTCTCCTGATTGTGATTGGACGGAGCGACGAAAGACGAAGGCTTTGGAATGTGTTCGCCGGTATTTGGATGGAGCAACCTTGCAACAGGTAGCCACGGAGATAGGTGGTTCCAAGAGTCGGGTGTCGGAGTATATCTCCAACTTGGAGAAGCTAACGGGGATAGCCATTATCCGTAAGTCGATTGCCTCTCTGATAGTTCCACCAGAGGAGCGCGGAGGTCTGCGGTCGGAGAAGCCGGAGGGCAGTCGGGCAAGGCGGGCTTCATTACGCGGGTGGCATAGTTTCCGTGGTTCATTTGTGATGGCGGCTAAGGATGCAGGGGCGGATATGGACGCGATCAAGAAGTATATGGGCAGCAAGACAGTAGAAATCATTTTGGAACATTATATCAAAGCCACACCTCAATTTATGGACAAGGGAATTGGGCAGCATGTACCCGATTTTGCACTGGCCACGGCTCCTGTCGAGACAGAGCAAGCGTTAGTGAATGCAACACCACTAGAAGAGAGAATCAGACTGGCAGTTAACCTGTTAAAGAAAGCAACCCCCAAGACATGGAAGGAGGTTATAGCACAAACGCTGGAGGTCTTGGGAGATAAGATTTTTGAGAGGTATAGGAGATAAGATTTATGGAAAAGAACGAGATGAAAACAGGTATTGAACTAAAAAAACTTTTAACTTTGAATTTGGAGGGTAATGACTATAAGAGTGTATTGTCAATTGATGAAAACGAGGATTTTTTTCCGGAATTGACAAAAGAGTTTGATAATCTGAAAAAAGAGTCGGAATCATCAACCCGCAATTTTGGGGATAGAATTATTTTGTTTGCTACAACTCTTTTAGAAAATTTAGCAAAAACTGCGCTTAATGAGATAGAAAAACGGGTTGATTCAATTTATAATGAAGGACTAGAAGTTCAAAGAGTATTGTATAAAGTTTTTGCTGCATTTTATAAAAAAGGTTTGGAAAATCTTTCTGATATAAAAGAGTTTAACAAAGAATCAGCAATAGCTTTAAGAAGTGTTATTCCTCAACTAAGAAAAATAATCAACATATATAGTGTTCCTTTAGAAAAGGTAATAGAAAGGAGAACTAAAGGAGGTTATTTGCTTAAAAAAATAGAACAGGTTCAAGATATCATTGCTTGTCTTAAGAAAAATTCCATGAATTTTGAAATATACATGGATTATGAAAAGATTTTTTTGTGTGCGTATATTTTAGCTAAGAGAATTGAAGAAGGGGATACTCTATTTAACATAGATGGATTTTCTAGTAAAATAGAAAAGATTTGTAGATTATTGGAGTCAGAAGGAGATATAACTCATTTATTAAATGACATGTCTTTAAATTTGTTTTCACATACTTTGTCTGGCGAGGCTAATTATATTTGTTTAAAATTAAGGGTGGAAACATTATCTACCAAAAGAGCATTCAACATTATTAAGAATCATCACCATAGCAGTTATTTACCGGAGAGCTTAGAAGTATTTAACAAATTAGAGCAATTTAGAAAAGAAATGCATGCCATGTTCAAAGGGACGAATGATCATGTTGAAGAAAAAAGCGAAGGTATAGAGAAAAATTTAAAAGAATTAAACGCTAATTTTGGACAATCTCCTAATTCAAAAAAACATCATACCGCGATTGATTTAAGGAATGCACTAGATGCTGTTAAATATAAAGGCAAAAGTGAAAGATATGTTCGCTATTTAATGGAATATAATTTAATAGACTTAAATAAAGGAGTTTCTGTTGATGATGTAAAAGATATAGTTGGTAAAACTGGTTTCAATTGTGGCAAAGAATGGAGAGAAGCCAACGAATGGAGAAAAACTTCTAAGATATAGATCATCTGAATAACTTAAAAAGAAACGTCACCAAAATGTGGCGTTTTTTTATTTTTGTTTCTGATGCCGGTTATTGCACTTCTAATGCCGGTCTATGCAGTAAACAAACCCTCTTGCATTCAATAACATAGAAACAGAGCAAGTTTGCTCTGAGTTTCCAAAGAAGGAACACAGCGCAGCTTGTTTTGCCATGATTGCCACAGAAGGTTTTTGGGGTGCGATCCTCTGGCTGTAAGATGCCCGAACCAAACAAAGATGACAAACAAAATGAATTCAAATACAGCCGCGGCGAACTTGCCGCAGATTTATTCAGTCAAACAAGCCGCCAAACTGGCGGGAGTGTCCGATATGACACTTTACAAAGCAATCAGAGCCGGTCTGCTTCGGTCGATCCGTCTCACGAGTAAAGAACAATCTATCCGCCATGAGGATTTGCGCGCCTGGTTGAACGGAGAGACTCAACCGGATCACAAAGATATAAACGCAGATCACAGTCTAAGTGCTAGAGAGATTATGGACAGAATGGGCTTATCACAAGCCCTTGGAATCACTAATCCTCAACACAACACAGAAAGGAAAATCGAGAATGAATAAAAGTTTGAGTGGCATAATGATGTTATTAGCACAAGCTACCTCTGAACAGTGTGAGGATGTCTTGTCACTATTGGAAGGACGAGCCCAACTGGAAAAACCGAAGGCAGATGAAGGAAAGAATGTCAAACTCCTCACGATCCAGGAGGTGATGACTTTAGCTCATTGTTGCTACAGTACCGCGTATCGTGCGGCACAATTGGGAGAACTTCGCAAGGTTCAGCTCCGCGGACGTGGCAGCAAAATCTGTTTTTATGAGGATGATGTACTGGCTTGGATAGAAAAAGGAATAGTGGTATCACCGAAGGTGCGTCTCAGAATACCAAAGGAGGAACCGCAGTATGAGTAAGAATAAATTCAATTCTATGCCAGAAGATTTTGAAACATGGGCGGCACGTCGTTTAGCGGCACCACCGTCGTGGGAAGAACATGGGATACCGTATATGTACGAAGGAACGAACGGACGAGGAGAAAAAGACTATCTAAAAGCGTTGGTTGCCGGGGCGTTATGTCACCCTGAACGCCTTTCAGAGTGGGCGGAACGTGTGAACCGTGAACGGGCGGTTCCGCCGTTTTCTCCAGAGGAGATAATGCATAAAATAGAAGATGCAATGAAAAGGGCTGAAATACTCTCCTCACAGCCTGGAGAATTCAACAACAATAACCAAAATGATTATTTTGAAAGGAATGATATGATAGATGATAATGGGAACAATTCCTTTACCCCACAGCGGACAGAACGCCGCCAAGGTTACCCGGTAAAATCTTTGCACACCGCAAAGCCCATTTTCAGGCGGGATGTGTTTGAACGGTGCATAAAGGATATGCCAGAGATCAGTGAAAGCTGGTTTGTGGAGCGTTCCAGCAGAGACCCTGCCACCATGAGCGCGGCTGATTATTTATTGAGCTTATATCGCCGCGGCGATGTGTTGTTTGTTACGAACAAAAAGAAGGCACGCTGTGCGGATATATGGGCAGAGATAGCCAAGCCCGAAAATTGGAGAAAACAACTTGAACAGTTGGCAGAGGTTGAGAATCCGGAGGGTGTCTGGTATGTTCCCAATTCTGTCACAGGTCAGCCGGTCACCAAGGCTAACGAAAAGCCGTCTTGGAGATCAAAAGAGAACGTCAACCGGTTTGAGTATTACGTTTTTGAGGCTGACGTTCTAACTGCTGCCGAACAGTTAAAACTGCTAGCGGTTTTACCTTTACCGATAGTAGCCATTTATTTTAGCGGCGGTAAGTCCTATCATGCTTTGATACGGGTGAACTTAGAGAATCCTACACGTGAAGCATGGGAAAAATATGTTGAACGCTTGAAAAAGCCATTAGTGGAACGCGGAGCGGATGCGGCTATGTTTCAAATTCAGCAGATGTGTCGTCTGCCGCAATGTCGTCGCGGAGCGGAGCGGCAACGGCTGATTTATTTTAACACCGAACCGATTTTAGAAGGGAGTTTGTGGACGCATGGAGAAGTTATTTCTAAGTAATAACCCGACAATCAAAGCTTTTGAGCAATGGGTGAGGGCGACTAGCAGTGATACGGGCACCGTACCGGGAGCAATGTCGCAAACTTGCAATCCAGTGGGAGTCTCCTCGCAGCAAAATGCACAAGTTGAGCTCGAAGAAAATGTTGCCTGGCTTTTGAAAAACATAACATTTCCACCGGAATTTTATCCAGAGAATGGAATATGCAGGCCTCACCTAAAGAAGATTCAACCTATACCGTTTCTAAGAATCAAAGGAAACGATCGGCAAATGATTGCATTCAATCCAAACTTGCAGATGTTTGAGCAAATAGGCATAAAACAAGTGGCAGAGCGAGTGGAAAGGTTATCAGCTTATTCTATAAGCATACAAAACAGAAAAGCGTCGGTGAAGGATTTGAGCACATCGGCAGAGAAAGCCATTTTTGCTATTGCTGATAAATATCCTCAAGCTGTTTATTGTGAGTTGATGGCTGGTTATGAAGGTGGAGTCTATCAAGACTCTGTCGGAGAATTATTTGTTGTTCCTAAAACCATTCCTATTACACCAGCAGCTTCCGTTAGCCCGGAAGATATTCAGAGGGCGGCTAATCCTTCACTTGATTTTCTCTTGTGTTTTGACAAATGGAAACCTCTTTGGGATGAAATTTTTTGTCCAGCGCTTTTGTGGAAAGGTGGTGGCGATGATATATGGATTCAACAGACTCAAATACGTATCCTTTTTAAATGGCTGGCTGGAGTGCGTGCAGTACTGATGGGGAAAGCTGAATTAAAAATTCCGATGATTTGTTTCGTGGGTGATGCAGGCTCTGGCAAATCACTTATCAGTGCAAAAATAATAAAAGAATCTTTAGCTCTGGCTAAGAGAGATCCGACTTGGTTTTTATACGGAAAAACAAGATTCAATACCTCAATCATGGAGCTTCCTGTCTGGTTGATTGATGATAAAGAAATACGTGAAAAGGACTGCAACGCCAGAATTAAGGAAATCATTGTTGGTGACGGAATCCAAATTGAAGCCAAGGGTGAAAAGGCAACTCCGTTTATTTATCCATACATTGCGATTGTCCTTTGCGCGAATAATGATAGGTATTCACGAAAAATGATTCCTATAATAGGAAACGACAATCAGGAAAAAATTATCCTCTTGAAAACATATTCTGGAGTGCCTAACCATTCTTCTAAAGAATGGGTGGATCTAATTGAAAAAGCACGCCCATCCTTTCTGGCGTTCTTGGATTATCAAATATGGCCACAGCTGCAAGCCGAAATCCCATTGAGAGAAACCAAAACAGGTCGATTGATTGTACCCGGCTGGCAAAACCCCGAAATCACCGGAGACGTTTTTGAAGAAACTAAAGACGGTGCATTGCATGAAACCCTGCAGGAATTTCTTAGATGTTGCCCCGAAAAATCTGGACAAGAATACACCGCAGAGGATTGGCTGTTTATGCTGCAATACGATAGACATATTTATGGGGAATTCCGCCAAAGCGGTTGCGATACAGTGGCCAGTTTTGGCCGCGCTATTCAAAGATTAATAGACAATCAATTCTGTCCAAGGTGCTACTCAAAGAGACGAGATCACCGCAGAGGTAGGCTGATAAAAATGGTATTAAATGATAACACTAGCATCCCATAAGAGAATGAA
>DBVN01000109.1 GCA_002308515.1 Verrucomicrobia bacterium UBA1263
CCGCGCGGATCGCGCGGCTCTACAATACCCAAATCGCGCGGTTACAAACATTATTTGTGTAAATTATTGTTCATTAAACATTTGCATACCGTAGAGACGAGCGACTCGCTCGTCTCAGCCGCGCGGATCGCGCGGCTCTACAATGCCCGATTGCGCGGCTACACAAATGGATCCATGGAAAAAGAAGAAAATCTTGAGCAAAAGCACACCATCACAGGCAGTGTGTCGCATTCAGGTCATCAGTACAAAAATTTTCAGCAGATTCCAGTCCAGACCCGTATCCAAAAGAAAATATAGCACATCTCCCCCCATCCCGCAAGGCTCAACACAAAAAATGTTCTTTTTGCTTGGCAGAATGGGAACTTCTTAGCACAATAGCTCTGTTGTTCAATGAAGCCGAACCGCTCATTTATGAAAAAGAATCAAATTTTGAAAAGTTCAGTTGTCTTCAGTACGGTCGCTATCCTGGCAGGGACAGCCTTTTCCAATGTACTGGTTTCCTCTTCGTATGCAAAAACTTACAGTGCCGACATCATTGTCTATGGAGATACATCGGCCGCGGTCGTGACCGCGGTCCAGGCCAAAAAAGAAGGCAAAAGCGTCATATTGGTAGCCCCCCTGACACAACTGGGAGCCATGACATCCTCCGGTCTGGGCTTCACCGACTCCGGCAAAGCCTATACCATCGGCGGGATGTCCAAAGAATTCTATCATCGGGTTTGGCTTGAATATCAAAAAGATACATCCTGGACCTTCCAAAAACGCAATCAGTTTGGCGCTTCCGGTCAAGGCACCAAAGCGATGAACGATGAAAATCAAACGCAATGGGTCTTTGAGCCGAAAGTCGCGGAGCGTGTCTATGACAACTGGCTCACGGAATATGATGTCAAAACATTTCGTGGAGAACGGCTTGACCGTCAAAAAGGCGTTTTGATGAAAAAAGGACGCATTACCGCCATCAAAACATTGAACAAGAATAAATTCAAAGGAAAAATCTTCATCGACTGCACCTTTGAGGGAGACCTCATGGCCGCGGCCGGCTGTCACTATACCGTTGGGCGCGAAGCCAACTCACAATATGGGGAAACCTATAACGGCGGACGCACTACTCTTGAATATAACGGACATCACTTTAAATCAAAAATCTCCCCCTATAAGACACCAGATGATCCCAAGAGCGGACTGCTGCCCTTCATCAGTCCGGATAAACTGACTCCCAGCGGCCAGGCCGACAAAAAAGTACAGTCCTACTGCTACAGGATGTGTTTGACGGATTATGCCCCCAACCGCATCCCCATCGAAAAGCCCGAAGGCTACGACCCGGCAGACTATGAACTCTTTGCGCGCTACTTTGCCGCGGGAGAAAATCCGCCTTGCATGACGACTTCAGCCATGCCGAATTTCAAAACCGACTCCAACAATCACGGCGCTTTCAGTCTGGACTTTATTGGAATGAATTACGATTATCCCGATGCTTCCTATGAAGAACGGGAAAAAATACTGGAAGCTCATAAGCAATACCAGCTGGGGCTCCTCTACTTTCTCCAAAATGATCCGCGTCTGGATGAAAAAGTTCGTCAGCGCTGGCAGAAATGGGGACTTCCCAAAGACGAATTTACAGATAACGGCAACTGGCCCTTCGCGATTTACGTCCGTGAAGCCCGCCGGATGGTCGGCAGCTACGTGATGACACAAGCCAACTGCCAATGCACCATAGAAACACCCCAGTCCATTGGAATGGGATCTTACAATCTCGATTCTCATAACACATTCCGATATGTCACAGAAGAAGGATATGTTCAAAACGAAGGTGATGTGGAAGTCCGTTTGAAAAATCCGTATCAAATCGCCTATGGCAGCATCACTCCGCAAAGAGAAGACTGCACCAACCTGCTGGTCCCGGTGGCCTGCTCTGCCACGCATATCGCCTACGGATCCATTCGCATGGAACCTGTTTTCATGATTTTAGGACACTCCGCGGCAACAGCGGCTTCCCTGGCACTTGATGCCAAAAGCGATGTTCAGGACGTTGACTATCAAAAATTGAAAGAAAAACTCCTTAAAGACGGTCAGATCCTGAGCGTTGAAACTCAAAAATAGCACTTATTTTTAAACCAAATTATAACTATGAATACAGAATCAAAAAATACAAATCAGTCTGGCGGATTTTCACGCCGCCAGTTTTTAGGAAAAAGCATCCTGGCCTCTGCTCTCGCGGGCACCTGGCTGACCAACGGCATCACTTCGGTAAAAGCTGAGGATAAAGCGGAAAACAAACCCGCTGAATACAAAGCTCCGGAGCTGTCCGACAAAGATGCATTCTCGATCGTTGTCATTCCCGACACCCAGACATACATCAAAACCGCTCGCAATCAAGGTATTTGCGAACTGATGACAGCCTGGATCGCGGAGAATATCCAGAAATTGAATATCCTCACCGCGCTGCATGTTGGCGATCTTGTGGAACGCAACGGCATCACGGAAGAAGATCTGGAAACCAAAATCATGGACCAAGTCAGCTCGCAGCAATGGGGAGCTATTTCTGCGGCCATGTCCCGCCTGGATGGAAAACTTCCCTACGTTGCCTGCACCGGCAACCATGACTATGGTATCCGTGCCGCCGAAAACCGCACCACTCAATTCCCCACCTATTTCCCGGCCTATCGCAATACCGCATGGAAAGGTGTTCTGGTGGAATGCTGTCCCAACTGCTTTGGCGTGAAAACATTGGAAAACGCAGCCTACGAATTCACCACGAAACAAGGCAAAAAAATACTGGTGATCTCTCTGCAATTCGCTCCGGCGGATTTCGCCATCGAATGGGCCCAAAAAGTTGTAGCTCGTGAAGAATACAAAGATCACTTTGTTATCATCCTCACCCACTCTTATCTGCGCAGCTATCTGGAAGACTGCAAGATCGGTGGGAAAGAAGGCTACAAAGTCACCGATGTCAACTACGGCGAAGACATTTGGAACAAACTCATCTATCCCGCTGACAACATCCGCATGGTCATCTGTGGTCATATTGCGCATCCTACCAATCCCAAAGGCAACGTAGGCTTCCGCCAAAGCAAAAACCACGCGGGCAAGACAGTCTCCCAAATGCTCTTCGACACACAAACCGTGGGCGGCGGCTGGCATGGCAACGGCGGAGACGGCTGGCTGAGACTTCTGGAATTCTCACCTGATCTCAAGACAGTCAAGGCAAAGACCTTCTCACCTCTCTTCGCCATCTCTCCCAGCACTCAATATCTGGCCTGGGGACGCGAAGACTACAACGAATTTGAATTCGCGCTGGATTAGCACTTCTTCGTAAAATCGAGTAGACGGAGGATTTATTCAAATCCCCCGTCCTCTCACAATCACCGTACCCACCGCGCACCAAATAAAAAATCCCTGAAATCTATCAGGGATTTTATTTTGTGTTGCAGGAAAAGACTTAACTCATTAGTTCTGTTTCAGATACGGTCTGTATTCCGGAACGATCTTGTTGATCTCTTTCTTGATCTCGTCGTAGTTTTCATCGTTGAGCTTTTGTTTGAGACTTAGGAATTGTTCACGGATGGTCTCAATGGCTCTAGGTGTGGAAATGAACCGCATGATCTTCGGATGCTCGGTCTTTTCCACGTTCTCGCCCACATAGCTCAGTTCTTCATAAAGTTTCTCTCCGGGTCTCAAGCCTACGTATTTGATCTCGATATCTTTCTCCGGCTCCAATCCGCTCAGTCGGATCAGGTTTCTGGCCAGATCAGCGATCTTCACCGGTTCGCCCATATCCAATACAAAGATGTCTCCATTGTTCCCTTGTGTGGCGCACTGAAGGACTAAGCCTACTGCTTCAGGGATGGTCATGAAGAATCTGGTAATGTCTCTGTGGGTCACGGTTACCGGACCGCCTGCCTCGATCTGTTTCTTGAAGGTTGGGATTACACTGCCGGAGGAGCCCAACACGTTGCCGAATCTCACGGCCATGAACTGTGTTCCTGTGGAGTGCGAGGAAAGTGCCTGGACGAACAGCTCAGCCATGCGCTTAGTCGCTCCCATCACGTTGGTCGGGTTGATTGCTTTATCTGTGGAGATCATCACGAACTTCCCTACTCCGTGTTTCATGGACATCTCGGCCAGTTTTGCCGTGGCAAAGGTGTTGTTCTTGATGGCTTCGCTGGGCTGACCTTCCATCAGCGG
>DBVN01000014.1:0-5504 GCA_002308515.1 Verrucomicrobia bacterium UBA1263
GCAATGCATCAGCCCGAAAACAGAGGCCTCGGACATGGACCTCAGGGACCGCAAGGCCCACGCGGACCTCAGCCCGGATTCCATCACCATCCGGCACCGGCTCCGATGCCGGCTCACCACCATGTGGCTCCTCGTCCGGCACCTATGCCGCCCAGAGTGATCCCTGCCCCGGCTCCGATCATCGTGGCTCCGGTACCGCCGCCGCCTCCGGTGGAACCCGCCCCGATCGGGTATCAGTGGGAACTGAACGGCGGGAACTGGGTCCTGGTGAGACTTGGCCCCATCGTGATCGACCTGAACTGGTAAGCGACATCAACCGCTAAACCGACACCCCTTTCCAAGGAGGTAACGCCAAAGGAGAGCATTCCCGTTGCTCTCCTTTCTTTTTCTTTTGTCCGCTTCCTAATGACGGCACTGGAATATAGAACTCTATTGTGGGATAATATTTTTCAAGATGATCCTCCTGCGCGGAATAGAGGCGGGACTAATTCGTAACTCAAATGTCCCGCCCTAAAATCGTTAGAACGGTGTGATTATAACCGATTTCTAAAAATAAAGTCAACACACCTGTTCTAAAATATCATTCTCAATATCCTTTTATTCGCGCTTCTTCGGAGGCGATATTTTCTCCGCAAGTTTCTGGATATAAACGTACAGCGCAGGAATGAAGAAGATACCCAGCGCGCTGGCCATCGTCATGCCGAAAAAGACAGTCGTACCCAGAGACTGACGGCTGGCCGCGCAGGCACCGGAAGCGATCACCAGCGGCAGCACACCAAACAGGAACGCGAACGAGGTCATCAGGATCGGACGCAAACGCAGTCCGGCCGCCTCAATGGCCGCTTCCTCAATGCCCATTCCCTTGTCGCGGCGCACCTTGGCATACTCCACGATCAGGATCGCGTTCTTGGCCGCCAGACCCAGAAGCATGACCAGACCGATCTGGAAATAGACATCGTTGGGCATCCCGCGCATGAACACCCCCAGGAACGCGCCCAGGACACCGATCGGCAGACCAAAGATCACCGAAAACGGAACCGCCCAGCTCTCATACAAAGCGGACAGAACCAGGAACACGAAAACCAGAGCCAAAACGAATACAGCGATCTGCTGCGCGGCGGTCGTCTGTTTCTCCTGATACGCGATGCCTGTCCATTCATAGCCAAAACCTTCGGGCAGACTTTCCTGAGCTATCTGCTCAATGGTATTCATGGCCGTACCGGAGCTGATCCCCGGCATGTTCTGGATCTGTAGCTCCGCTGTGCGATACATGTTATAGTGTCTCAAACTGTCCGCGCCATTTGTCGCGACGATCGTGGCCAAAGTGTTGACCGGGACCATATCACCTTTGTCGCTCCTGACAAAGATGTTCCCAATATCCCTTTCGCTCATACGGTATTGCGGCTGTGCCTGCAGATAGATCTGGAAATTACGGGCGAACCGCGTGAACTGATTCACATAAGCGCTACCCAGATAGACCTGCAGCGAGGTATAAAGACGATCGAGCGGCACTTGGAGCTTTTTCATCTTATCCCTGTCCAGATCCACATAAACTTCAGGAACCTGTGTACTGTAGAAAGTAATAGCCGAGGCAAACATATCATTCCTGGCGGCGAGTTTCTCCAGTAAATCATTTGTCACCAATTCCAGATCCTGGGGATCTACACCTCTGCGGTCCTGCAGCTCGAACTGAACACCGTCCACCGTTCCTAAACCGCTGATAGCCGGAGCCCCGCCCGCGGCAAATATCGCCTCAGGGAGTTCGTTCAGTTCCATGGAGATCTTCTGGATCAGCCAATCGACCTTTTGTTCCGGCAGAGGTCTTTCCTCCCAGCTCTTTAACGTCACAACAACAGAACCGTAATAAGTGCTGTACTCCGTCTGGAACAGATTCAGGCCGCTGATGCTAATCACATCCTGTACCTCCGGCAAAGCATAGAGATATTTCTCCACCTTATCCATATAGGCCTGTGTCCTCTCCAGGCTGGAACCCGGCGGCAGCATACCGACACCGAAAATAACGCCCTGATCCTCCGAAGGCACAAAAGAGGTCGGAGTCGTCATAGCCAGCTTCAAAGCTCCAAAATAAAGCCCGCCCAGCAGCAGCAGACAAATCACTACTCTGCGGATCAGAAGCGCGGACAGCGCCTGATAACCATGAGTCGTCTTTTCAAAAACCCTGTCAAACCAGCGTGAGAAAATCGCTATAGGACTCTTGCTGTCTTTTTTGCGCGGACGCAGGATCATCGCGCACAAGGCCGGGGTCAAGCTCAGAGCCACAAAAGCGGACAGCAGCACCGAAACCGCCAGCGTGATAGCAAATTGTTTGTAAAGCATTCCCGTGATACCACCCAAAAAGGCCACAGGGATGAACACCGAAACCAGCACCAGAGCGACACCCACTACCGCACCGGAAACGTCTTCCATCGCCGCGAGCGTAGCCTGCAAAGGTGTTTTCCCCTTGCTTAGATACAATTCTACCGCTTCCACAACGACAATAGCGTCATCCACCACGATACCAATAGCCAGCACCATGGCAAACATCGTCATAGTATTGATGCCGAATCCCAGCGGAGCAAAGACCGCGAAGGTACCTACAATGGAGATCGGGACCGCGATCACAGGAATGATCGTCGCCCGGAAATTCCCCAGGAAAACGAAAACAACGATGAAAACCAGTCCAAACGCCTCAAAAAGCGTTTCGATCGTTTCATGAACAGACGCGTTGATAAACACCGTACTGTCATAAGGAAAATCAAAATGCAGGCCCTCCGGAAAATTCTTCTCGATTTCGGCCAATTTCTGGCGCACCAGCTTGGCGGTGGCCACACCATTGGCATCTGACAACTGATAAACAGCCATCAGGGCGGCATCCCTCTGCATATAGTGACCGGATGATTTATAAAGACGGCTGCCCAGTTCCACATCACCCAGATCCTTGGCTCTCAGCATAGAACCATCCTCATCCGCGCGAATGATGACATTCCCAAACTCCTGTTCTTCCACCAGACGCCCTTTCATTTTCACCGTCTTGGAAAAAGCCGTTCCCGGCACAGCCGGCGGGTAACCGACCTGACCACTGGCAGCTTCACGGTTCTGCTCGGAGACAGCACTGTACACATCACTGGCATCCACACCCATCTGAGCCATTTTATCGGGATTGAGCCAATAGCGCATGGAATAATCCTGAGCCGTGAACAAGCTGACATCGCCCACACCTGACACACGTTTCAGCTCTGTGACGATATTCAAATAGGCATAATTGTTCAGAAAGACAGAATCATATAAGTCCGCCTTGTCCTCATCCGCATACAATGCCCCCATCAAAAGGATGTTTGGAGACTGCTTGGTGATCGTGATACCCTGACTGACCACTTCGGAAGGCAGAGAAGCCTGAGCCTGGGAAACACGGTTCTGAACATCCACAGCCGCGATATCCAGATCCTTACCCGTTTCAAAAACAACATTGATGACCGACTGGCCGTCGTCCGTGTTGGAGGAGTACATATAGATCATCCCCTCCACACCATTCATCTGCTCTTCAATGGGACGGGCAACCGTATCTTCCACCACGCGGGCATTAGCGCCGGGATAACTAGCTGTCACACATACCGTAGGCGGCGCTACATTCGGAAACTGCGCCACCGGCAGTCTGGTTAAACTCACCAGGCCCATGATCAGGATCACAATGGACATCGCCATCGCGAAAACAGGACGGTAAATGAAAAACTTTGCCATAAATACTATCCGTCTGAGTTGAAACTAGGAATTAGCCTCGGCTTCCTTCTGTTCGCCCGGCATTACTTTGGCAGATTCTTCCGACGTAACAGGATCAACTGTCATACCGTTCCTCAATTTCAAGAGACCTTTCAGAACGATCTTTTCCCCCTCTTTCAAACCATCGGCCACAACCACTTCATTGTTTGCCGAGTATTCCACCTTCAATGGTTTCATGGCAACCTTGTTATCATCACCAACGACATAGGCCATCGTAATGCTCTGCACCTGCATCGTCGCCGCCTGGGGGATCACAAAAACATTGGTATAGGTGGCCGCCGGGACCCGTACTTTCGCGAACTGATTAGGCCGCAAATGTCCTTCCGGATTCGGAAATTTCGCTTTCACTTTCAGAGTTCCGGTCGTCGCGCTGAATTCACGATCCACGAAGAAAACCGATCCTTTGTGGGAATAAGTCGTTCCATCTACCATCACCAGCTCAATATCGGCGATATCGGCATCACTTTTTTGGAAAACCTCATGCCCGTTTTCATCCGTGGTGACTTTGAAAACCCCATTGGTGGTACTCATGATATAAATCTGTTCGCTCAGAGGAAACGTCACCCACATCGGATCCGTGACATTCATCGATCCCAGCAGTGTGGAGCCGGCATTGACCAGATTGCCCGGACGCACCTTGACCTCGCCCAGCAGTCCCTGATAGGGAGCGCGTATTTCGGTATAGCTCAGATCCAGATTGGCTGAATTCAGTTTAGCCTGTGACAACTGAACAGATGCCGCGCATTCTTTGGCTGCGGCATCATAGGAATCATACAGCGACTGAGAAATAACATCCTGTTCCAAAAGCTCTTTATTTCGAGCCAGATCCGCATCCGCGTGAGCCGCTTTGGCCAGATCTATGGCCAGCTGTGCTTCCGCGGCCTTCCTGGATGCCTCATAGAGAGAAGGATCGATCTCAAACAGCAGTTCGTTCGATTTGACCGTAAAGCCCTCCTTGGGAGAAACACTCTTGAGATAGCCTGAAACCTGAGCCTGAAACTCCACTGTGGCCGGGGATTCGATATTGCCCACGACCTCGACATACCCCAGATAGTTCGTTGGATGCAAGGTCATTATTTCTACAGCAGGTCCTTTTGTCTCCGGTACCGCTTCTGTTTCTTGTTTAGAACAACCCGTCCCCAAAGACAAGGTCAGACTCACCGCGCAAAGACCGCATAATATGGCTTCAAACTTTATCATATTTTCAATCGCTCGTTTTCCTATGAATTGGCTTTCATGCAGTGTCAGCATCAAAGCCTCTTGAGTTTAGACACGTATAGCGATTTTCTCAATAAAATTCCTATAATAAAAAAGGGAGACCATTGAATGATCTCCCTCGGAAAAGCATCTATTTTATTTTAGAGCTCGCAGCCGTCTATTTTCCAGCCGTCACGATACTGCTTATGGACATACTCGGTGGCTTCCTTGGAATTCGTGAACTTGAACTGTTCCTGATCCCAGTGCAGACGGATACGCGTAAGATCCTCGCGCAGACCCATTCTCAGAGCCACATTGCCCATCAGAACGACTTCCGCCAAAGGAGCGGCCTGGTCGAAGTTCATGCGGGCCGGAGTCTTCGGATCTTTACAAGCGATCACAAACTCCTGATAGTGACCCGGTGAGCGTTCCAGTGTCTTGGGAATATCGCCCACTTCTTTGCGGCGTTTCTCATCAAAGATGGTCGAATCCAGGATCATACCTTCATCGCCAATGATCAGACGGCCGTT
>DBVN01000014.1:5579-8674 GCA_002308515.1 Verrucomicrobia bacterium UBA1263
TACCATACCATCTTCAGAGGCGGTTTGCCGTCATAGCTGTCAAACTGCCATTCCACCACAGAGCCCAGCGGGAAAGTCTCTTCGTTCACACGGGTCGAAACCGCGTGGACAGTCTTGGGATAATGACCCGTCAGACCGCAGGCACGGAAAATAGGAGCATAGAAGTGACAGCCGATATCACCCAATGCGCCTGTACCGAAATCCCACCAGCCGCGCCAAACAAACGGATGATAAGCAGGATTATAAGGACGCGCGGGAGCGGTACCCAGCCACAGATCCCAATCCAGATTCTTCGGAACTTCCGGGGTTCCCTGCGGACGGTTCACACCCTGCGGCCAGTATTCACCAAAGAGGCCGTTGGAAGGACGATCGGTCCAAACATGCAGCTCACGGACTTTGCCGATCGCGCCGGCCTGGATCATTTCGCAGAGACGATAGGTATCTTCCGAAGCCTGGCCCTGATTGCCCATCTGGGTCGCGACACCGTACTTGCGGGCTTCCTTCATCACCCACATAGATTCATACATCGTGTGGGTCAAAGGTTTCTCGCAATAAACATGTTTCTTGCGGCGGATAGCGGAAATGCTGGCCGGAGCGTGCGTGTGGTCAGGGGTTCCGACCACGACCGCGTCGATCTGATCTTCCATTTCATCCAGCATCTTGCGGTAGTCTTTGTAACGCTTGGCCTTAGGGAATTGATTAAAGGTCCCTGCCGCTTTGTCCCAATCTACGTCGCAGAGAGCCACGATATCCACATCCGGAATCGCCGCCAGACTGCGGATGTCATGTCCGCCCTGGCCGCCGATACCGATGCCGGCGATCCTGACACGTTCGCTGGACGGAGAAGCTCCGTTCAAACCTATAACACTGCCGGGGACGATAGTGAACGCTGTCGCCGCCAGCGCGGATGCTCCCAGAAAATGTCTTCTGGAAAGCCCATGTTTACATTCGATTTTTTTCATAATCTACAAGAATAAATAATTTTATCGTTACTTCTTTTGATACACTCTCACGGTGTGTTCCAACATGACTTCGTTGCCTGGTTTAAGTTCTTCACCTTCAGGAACGAATTGATAAGAAAGAGTCTTGTTGTTCTTCACCCAGTTCAGATAGCCGGTGCCCTTCTTCAGCACTGTGGCGGAAGTAACTTCCTTGCCTTCAGCATCCTTCGTGGTGGTCTTTTCATTGCTGTACACCGTCACCGGGAAGGTCACCAGGTGTCTGTCCGGATTGACATCGGGATAGACTGTTCCCTTCATGTCTTCGATCGCGCCGGTCTGATAAGTGACCGTTCCATTGATCTCGGTCTGAGTCAGGATGATGCTTCCGATAGTGACCGCGTTGACTTTAGCGGTAGTAATATCCGCGGCGATCTTAGCTCCGGACTTATCACCTGTCCAGTAACCGGCACAGGTCGCGTCCTTCTGGGAAGCATATTGCAGACCAAAGCTCAGCGCGAACATGATGACCACGATACCGGCGATCACACCCCAGGCACGCATCGGACGGCGCGCGGCCACTTCTTTCTCGTCTGTCTGATCTTTGAACGCCAGGGCGAAGAGCAGGAAGATAATAACAGACAGGATGGCGGCAAAGTACCAGATCCCGGTCCAGTCGTACTGTGTGACCTGCTGGATCGTTCCGTCAGCCGCGATCTTATCCACCACTGTGCTGTAGTGCGCGTTCACAGCGGCTACGACCAGGCTGCCTACATAGAAACCGGCACCCAGTGTCATGAAATAAAGGAATCCCTGAGCGTTGCTGCGGATCGCTTCCGGAGCGCGCTTGTCAATATAGATCTGCCCGGAGACAAAGAAGAAGTCATAAGCCATGCCGTGCAGAGCGATACCCATGATGATCATCCACCAGAGATCGCCGGTAGTTCCAGTAGCGCCACCGAAGCAGCTCAGACGCAGTACCCAGCAGAGCATGCCCAGAAGCAGGACTTTCTTGATGCCCAATTCCTTGAACATGATGGGCATGATCAGGAAGAAACCGACCTCGATCCACTGACCGATGGTCATCGTCATGGCGATCTTCTCGATACCGCTCTCGGCCAGATATAACCCGGTCTCATTGAAATAGAAAGTGATGGGGATACAGGTCAGGAATGAGCCCAGCATGAAGACCAGCACATTGCGGTCCTTCATCAGAGCCAGCGCGTCCAGTCCCAGAATATCGCGAACGGTGGGAGCCTTCTCACTCTGGACCGGAGGCGTATGCGGCAGAGTCAGACAGTAGATACCCATCGCCGCGCTGAAAACCGCTGTCACATAGAACATTCCGGCGGATTTGTCATAATGCAGCGCGGAAATGATGAAACCGGCCGCGATCCATCCCAAACTGCCGAACACACGGATATAGGGGAACTGTTCACCCGGATTATCCAAGTGTTTGAAAGAAAGTGAATTGGCCAATGGAAGAGTCGGCATATAGCAGATCGTGTGCAGCAGCAGGAACGTAAAGAACAGATTAAAATCATTCTGGATCACCGCCAGGATCGCGAAACCCGCGCCCAGGAAACTCAGCACGGACATGACCCGCTCCGTAGCGAAAAAGCGATCCGCCACCATTCCCACAAAGAAGGGAGAGATCATACTGGCGATCGCCGTAGATGAGTACGCAAGAGGTATTTGTGTAGCGGAGAACCCCTTCGTGCTCATATAAGCGCCCAGCGTTGAATACCACAGACCCCAGATGATGTACTCAATGAACATCATCACCGATAACCGACTTCTTAATACAAAGTTCATACTAGAAACTTCCTTAACTGGGGGAAATTCTAACAGATCCTCAAAAAAAATCCAGCCTTTATTAAAAAATACTTTACCTTTCTTATATAGAATTGCTATCTTCCTTGCGGCGGNNACGCCTGTTCCAGACGGCCGCGCGTTGTCCGATGGTGTAATGGTAGCACTAGGCTCTTTGGAAGCCTCTGTCTTGGTTCAAATCCAGGTCGGACAGCCACTTATCCTGTTCTCTCCTCTTCTGTTTCATCGACAAAATAAAAGAAGCGCGGGGTTTTGATTGACTTCCGGCCGTTTCTGCAATATAATAATATGTCTGTGGCGGGGAGTCTCCGCCGCTATCAGCCG
>DBVN01000098.1 GCA_002308515.1 Verrucomicrobia bacterium UBA1263
TTTACGAGTAAACAGCTTTTTTGTATGCTCAGATTGAAAGGAAAAAGGGACTTTGTATAATAAATTCAACATATTGTCTTCCAAAAAACGGAAAAAAAGTGTTGCGGTTGAGACCGCTTTTACGGACTTCATTACGTCAAGAAAAGCGATGAATCTCACTGAACAAACGATCCATTCATACAATGGAACGCTGAAACCATTTCTCTCTTTCTGCAAAAATCAGGGTGTTACAAAATTGAATGATGTCGACAATTTCCTTGTCGATGCCTATTTTGCTGACATGTCAGATAAGGGACATTCTGACGGCGGAATGCATGCGTATTATTATCCATAGGCTTTCTTTATACCGAGCTTTTATATTCAGATAGATATCTTTTCGCCTTATAATTATTACATTCGGGAGAAGGGTATAAACATGGCAAAACTGGAAGAGATCGTTGTTGACAGCAAAGTATTGGGACTGGTCCCTAATCAGGCTGTGGAAATACAGAGCGTCAAATGGCGCGGATCCGGTGTATTGGATATCACATTTAAAGATCAGAATGGAAATTATGGCGGTATGCTGCTTTACCGTGATGATGAACCCGGACTGGAGCTCCAGGAAGCATCCCTGCCATGGAGTTTTGATGCGGATGGTGATAAACTGAAGTTATATTCCGAAGCCAACCGTATCCATCTTGCTCATCTTTTTGATCCCTACCTGGCTGTCCATACCTCCTCCGTTGAGCCGCTGCCGCATCAGATCTCGGCTGTCTATGAAGAAATGCTGCCGCGCCTTCCACTCCGTTACGTCCTTGCGGATGATCCCGGTGCCGGCAAGACCATCATGACCGGCCTGTTGCTGAAAGAACTGATTGCCAGAGGTGACCTGAAACGCTGTATGATCGTCTGCCCCGGTTCCCTCGCCGAACAATGGCAGGATGAACTCTATGAAAAATTCCATCTGCATTTTGAGATCCTGACCAATGACCGGATCGAATCAGCTGTTTCCGGAAATGCTTTCTCCGAGATCAACTATTGCATCGCCCGGCTGGATAAACTCGCCCGCAATGATCAGCTTCAGGAAAAGCTTCGTGTGACGGATTGGGATCTGGTCGTGGTGGATGAAGCGCACAAGATGTCTGCCACTGTCTGGGCCGGCGAGGTCAAATATACACGGCGCTATCAGCTTGGAAAACTTCTTTCTGAGATTGCACGCCATTTCCTGCTGCTGACAGCAACGCCCCATAACGGGAAAAATGAAGACTTTCAGCTTTTTCTGGCATTGGTAGACGCGGATCGCTTTGAAGGCGTTACCCGCAGCGCCAATCAATCGATCAACGTTTCCGATGTTATGCGGCGCCTGGTCAAGGAAGATCTGCTGAAATTTGACGGCAAACCGCTTTTCCCGGAACGCCTGGCCTATACGGTCAGTTATGATCTTTCTCCGATGGAAACAGTCCTGTACAATGAAGTGACAGAATATGTACGCGATGAATTCAACCGAGCCGATCAGTTGGATGGTGAACATCGTACGACAGTCGGTTTCGCATTGACGATCCTTCAGCGCCGTCTGGCTTCCTCTCCGGAAGCGATCTATCAGAGTCTCAGCCGCAGACGCCAGAAGCTGGAAAATCGTCTGGCAGAAGAAAGGCTCGGCGCTAAAGCGAATGACATCAAAACACAGATCGATCTCGGCAATGATTTTGATGAAGACGACTACACCGGCGATGAGATCGAAGATGCGGAAAACGCGCTGAATGACCAGGCGACAGCAGCCCGCACGATCGCGGAACTGGAAGCAGAGATAGCAACGCTGAAGCGGCTCGAATCTCTTGCGAACAGTGTCCGCGTCAGCGGAACGGACCGCAAATGGGAAGAACTATCTGCCCTGCTGCAGGATAATGACAAACTGTTTACCAGCAGCGGCCAGCGGGAGAAGCTGATCATTTTCACTGAACACAAAGACACGCTGAACTATCTTACGGAAAAGATCCGCTCTTTGCTGGGTACGCCGGAAGCAGTGGTAACGATCCACGGCGGAATGCTGAGGGATGAGCGCAAAAAGGTAGAGGAACTATTTAAATATGATAAAGGTGTGCGCATCCTGATCGCTACGGATGCAGCCGGCGAAGGCGTGAACCTGCAGCGTGCGCATCTGATGGTCAATTACGATCTTCCCTGGAACCCGAACCGACTGGAACAGCGTTTCGGCCGGATCCATCGTATCGGTCAGACCGAAGTCTGTCACCTCTGGAACCTGGTGGCGCGGGACACCCGTGAAGGCGAGGTCTTCCAGCATCTTTTCCATAAACTCGAGGAGGAACGCAATGCCCTTGGCGGAAAGGTCTTTGATATCCTCGGCAAGGTCAATTTTGACAACCGTGCGTTGCGGGATCTGCTGATCGATGCCGTCCGCTACGGCAATGATCCGAAAGTCCGGGCGAAGCTGGAGCAGACCGTCGATAATTCCCTGGACCGGGAAAAATTGCGCCAACTGTTGGAAGAACGCGCTCTGACCGATGACAGTATGGACCTGAGCAAGGTCATGAAGATCCGTGAAGAAATGGAACGGGCGGAGGCTCATAAGCTGCAGCCTTATTTCATCGAAGCCTTCTTTATGGAAGCTTTCAAATATCTGGGCGGTCAGGCGCGCAAACGGGAGGAAGGCCGCTGGGAGATCATCCGTGTGCCTTATGAGGTTCGGAACCGCGATATGCTGATCGGTTTCGGTGAACCGGTCCTGACACGTTATGAACGGGTATGCTTTGAAAAGAAATATACGACGGTCCCCGGATTGCCGAACGCAGCGCTGCTTTGCCCGGGACATCCGCTGCTGGAAGCGGTGGGAGATCTGATCCGGGAGAAGTTTTATGATGTCGGAAAGCGCGGATCGGTCCTTATCGATGAAAATGATCCCGGTACGCAGCCGCGGCTGCTTTTCTACGTGGAAGACAAGATCCAGGATGGGACGCTGACGCAGGACGGAAACCGCAGAGTCATTTCCCAGCATGTCCATTTTGTGGAACTGATGGAAGACGGCAGCACCAGAAACGCGGGATTTGCACCTTATCTGGACTATCGCGCCGCGGAACCGGATGAGCTGGACTGGATCCGGCCCTGGCTCAAAACACAGCAGTGGCTGAACGGGAATATTGAGGATAAAGCCATCTCTTATGCAGTGGAACATCTGATCCCCCGTCATGTGGCGGAAGTGCGCGACCGCAATAATGCCCGGATCGATAAGACAGCAAAGGCAGTCAAAGAGCGGCTTACAGCGGAGATCCAGTATTGGGATTACCGGGCTTCGGAACTGAAGCAGAAAGAAGCTGCCGGGAAGGTCAATGCCAAACTCAACAGCCAGAAATGCTCATATCATGCGGATGAATTGCAGCGCCGGCTGAAGCAGCGCATGGATGTGCTGGAAAAGGAACGCCTGATCTCCGCAGCTCCTCCGCTGATCACCGGCGGGGCATTAGTGATCCCGGCCGGACTGCTGGCACAGGCCAACGGCGGCAGCATTGCGGAAACACCGTTGGATTGGGGATATGACGAGCGGAAGAAGATCGAGCTGGCGGGGATGGATGCCGTTATGGAAATTGAACGGTCGCTGGGGAATATACCGCGGGATGTGAGCAAAGAGAACGTCGGTTATGATGTGGAATCCAGAACTCCCGAAGGACGACTGCGATTCATTGAAGTCAAGGGGCGTGTGAAAGGCGCCTCAATGGTCACCATTTCCAAAAATGAGATCTTGACTGGGCTCAACAAACCGGACTCTTTCATTCTGGCACTAGTTGAAGTGGACGGGACGAAGACAAATACTACGTATTTGAAGGAGCCCTTCCACACCCGTCCGGATTTCACCATGACGTCAGTCAATTTTGACATCAGTGATCTGACCGGAAACGCGAAAGAAAAGAATAATTTCTGAAACAATATCTTTACATATATTAAAGAAATATCAACTTTTTCAAATGTTCTCGTTTGAAAAGTTGATATTTCTGTCAAATAATCAGAAAAAAAGTTGATATATCTCTTCCAAAAGTTGACACTTCTCGAAGGAAAATTTGAATCTTTGAAATTATTTTTTCTTTATCCTTCCGGCATTTTTCGGTAGGAAGGCAAAATCTTCCGGAACCTGGGTCGTCCAGATCCGGTTTATATCAAAGGCATGAGCATCCAGGACATGACGGCAGTTAGTCAGGTCACAAAAATCTCGTTTAAAGTCCTTGTGACTTTTGCTTTTTGTCAGTTTGGTTAGGTCTTTCACATTTGTGCAGCGTTTCAGTTCATCTTCCAGGTTAAGCACCTGGGGTAGCAGAACGACCGTAACATTTCGGCCATGTTGTTTCAGAGCAGCGATATTCTTTCGCAGACAATCTGTTTTTACTACATCGGTATCAAAAACAAACACAACCCATGATCCTGCGGGGATACGCAGCAGTTCAGAGCGTGAAAGCATGTTTTCGATCGGATTGAATACCTTGACTCGACCTTCCCGGATATAAGCCGGCTCTTCTTTCAAAGCCTTGATGAGAGCTTCCTCGCATTTGCCTTCAACGTAATAAAAACACTGATTGTTCATGCTGAGAACTCCCGGTCAAGCTGGTCCAGCAGGCTGTCGTCTGGTAGACTGGCAAAGATATCGTTCTCCACGGCGGATCGGATCGAATCGGTGTTGCGTTTCAGGTATTCCGAAGCATATACCGGAGTGATCTGGTATTCTCCGTTCTCATCCCGCTTTTTACGTAAGAATGCATAACTGTGCTTTGGCAGGTTCAGATCAAGCATATCGGTATTGTGCGTCGTGAAGATCAGCTGATCATAATCATCCAGGTAGTCTACCATGATGCCGAAAATGCGTTTTTCAATATCGCTTTGGATATAGGAGAAATGCTCATCACAGTAATAAAAAGAACCATTCCGATGCATGATATCCGCTAAAAACAGTGCAATATCAATTCCCTCGATCGTTCCGCTGGAAAGTGCATCACGATTCAGCAGTTTACCGTCCTGAATAATGATTTCTTCGTCTTTCCTGCGAATAATGAATGAATTCTTTAGCTCTCGTGCGATCGTAATTTCCCGGAGCGTTGGATCTAATGTTCCCAGAATAGCGTGCAGCACTTTCAGAAGCTGATTCTCATCCATTCCCTCAGTGCCGGTATTTTGTGAAATATCCGGATAAGCAAACCGATATTTTAGCTCCCGGAAAAGGTTATTATCCGGATAGACAGGCTGAAGCATCGCGACAGATTTTTCGTAAGAGTCATTTTTACCTATCTCTGCTGAATAAACCGTGAATTGTTCCTGTCCGGATTCGGAAAAACCTTTAACACGGTAAAGCTTTCCATCATCCATCACAAAATCGATCATATAGGTTGCTTTTTTATTTTTATTCGGACTTGATTTCCATAATCCATAAATATCCCGCGTTCTGATCAATTCGAAAATATAATACAGCGCTTTTCCAAGCGTCGTTTTTCCGCTGGCATTGGCACCCATCAGTATTACCGCTTTTTTATAGCGGAAATTCGGACGTCCGGGGAGATGTTCTGAAGGGATCAGGGAATTGACGATCTTTTTGGGATATGAAAAATTGATTTCAAAATTCTTGAAACCGTAGATATTATCAAGTTTTACGTTCAGGATAACCATAGTTCCCTCCATCCTACATATTATTAGTTCGTAAATTACGAACTAATAATACCACAGAAGAGAATTATTTGCAAGTGTGATCATATTGAAGGAAGGGGAAAAGATGATTATTTTCATTTGGCATGGGGAGATTTCACACTTGCGGGATGGCATAATATTTGATACATTTATAATGAATTTTTTAGGGAGAAATGGGAATGAGTCAAAACAACCTGTTCTGCAGACTCAGGTCTGAGTCAGCGAAAACAGGTCATTTTGACTCAAAAGAGGAGTTTATGGCACAGATCAAGAAGCTGATTGAGGTGGCGCTGCCGCTGGAGAAGATCAATGCGGAGGCGGCGAGGGAGAAGTCCATACGGCACGGGCATCCGTCGACGCTTCACCTGTGGTGGGCCCGGCGGCCATTGGCGGCTGCGCGCGCCGTGATCTGGGCCTCGCTGGTGGATGATCCCTCCTCCCATCCGGAAGAATTCCCCACCGAAGAAGCACAGACTGCCGAACGGGAACGGCTTTTCCGAATCCTGGAACAGCTGGTGGTCTGGGAGAACTCCAACAACGAACAGGTGCTGGATGCGGCCAAAGCCGAGATCATGAAATCCACCAACGGCAACCCGCCGGAGCTGCTGGACCCCTTTGCAGGGGGCGGGGCGATCCCGCTGGAAGCCCAGCGGCTGGGGCTCAAAGCCCATGCCCATGACCTGAACCCGGTGGCGGTGATGATCAACAAGGCCATGATCGAGATCCCGCCGCGTTTTGCCGGTATGCCGCCGGTCAATCCCGAAGCCCGAAAAAGTCTGGCGAAAGGTGCCGAGTGGAAAGGCGCTGCGGGGCTGGCGGAAGATGTGCGCTATTATGGCGAATGGATGAAACAGGAAGCCTTCAAACGAATCGGGCACCTGTATCCGAAAGTGAAAGTCCCGCCGGAACAGGGCGGCGGGGAGGCCACCGTCATCGCCTGGATATGGGCACGCATTGTCAAATGCCCGAATCCCGCCTGCGGCTGTGAGATGCCGCTGGCAAGCAGCTTTGTCCTTTCTAAGAAAAAGGGACATGAAGCTTGGGTTGAACCGATATTTGAAGATGGTTCTTTTCATTTTTATGTTCATAACGGTAAATGTCCCGCTGATAAAGAAACCAATAAACCGGGGCGAAGCGCTGTCTTCCAGTGTCCGCATTGTCATGAGCTGACGACCGATGATTATGTGAAATCCATGGGGAAAGAACACAGGATCGGAGCACAGCTAATGGCAGTTGTTGCGGAAGGGTCTCGCGGACGATTATATATCTCACCTGATGCTGTACAGGAATCAGCAGCTGATGGGCCGAAACCGGATAACTATCCTGATGGACCGCTTCCGGAAAATCCGCGATGGTTCAGTCCGCCTGCCTTTGGCATGTCAAATTATGCTGATTTGTTTACTAATCGGCAGCTGTCGGCATTGACAACGTTTTGCGAACTGCTGGATGATGTGCAGGGCAAGGCATTTGCGGACGCGAAAGCCGCAGGTTTTGCGGATGATGATATCTCCATCGCCGACAACGGTTCCAGTGCTCTCGCCTATGCCCAGGCTATTCGAGTCTATCTCAGCTTTTTGATTGATAAAATGACGGATTGGTGTTCATCTATATGTTCATGGAATAATGGCGCTGAGAAAATGCGTCAAACATTTGGAAGACAAGCTATTCCAATGACTTGGGATTATGCAGAGGTGAATATATTTAGTCATTCATCTGGCAGCTATAATAATATGCTTGAATGGATAGAAAAAAGCATCCGATATTTTCCTATTTATGGTATACATGGAATATGTAAGCAACAGGATGCACAAAGTTTTTGTGATGATTTACATGACATAATGATTTCAACGGATCCTCCTTATTATGACAATATTGGGTATGCGGATTTGTCAGATTATCTTTATGTCTGGCTTCGTCAAAACCTAAAGAATGTTTATCCAAATCTGTTTCACACATTGCTTGTTCCAAAATCAGAAGAACTAGTAGCAACTCCTTATCGTTTTGATGGTAACACTCAAAAAGCGAAAACCTTTTTCGAAGAAGGGATGGCTGCTACTTGCAAACAATTGTATCGATACTCCCGCAGTGATATACCAGTAACTATTTATTACGCTTATAAGCAAAGTGAGACCGAAGAACAAAAAACTACTGTTTCTACTGGTTGGGAAACTATGCTTTCTGCTATTATCCAAGCTGGTTTTGCTCTTACCGGAACTTGGCCGATGAGAACAGAAAAACCTGGAAGAACAATTGAAAATGGTACCAATGCATTGTCGTCATCCATTGTTCTCGTTTGCCGCAAACGTCCGGAGGATGCACTTTCCACGACCCGGCGGAATTTTATCGCGGAGCTGAAGCGGGAACTGCGGCCGGCGCTGCAGAAACTGCAGGCTTCCAACATCGCTCCGGTGGACCTGGCACAGTCCGCCATCGGTCCCGGCATGGGGGTCTTCTCCAAATATAAACAGGTGCTGGACGCTGACGGCAAGCCCATGAGCGTTCGGGCCGCGCTGCAGATCATCAACCAGGAGCTGGACG
>DBVN01000088.1:0-346 GCA_002308515.1 Verrucomicrobia bacterium UBA1263
GATATTTCTCCCAAGCGCAAGGCTGAATATCCTCTCTTTAGAAATGAAAAAAGACGACCGGCCGGTCGTCTCTGAGAAAGTTTTAATATCTTCTACATCATCAGCTTGCCCAGAAGCTCATCATTAGTCTTGTACTTCTTCAGGGCGCCGATCAATGTTTCCATGGCTTCCACCGAGTTCAGGTCGATCATCATGCGGCGCAGTTTGCGCACGGCTTCGATCTGGGTGCCGGGATAGAGTTTTTCTTCCTTACGGGTACCGCTGCGGGGAATATCGATGGCCGGGAACAAACGGCGGTCGGCCAGTTTGCGGTCCAGGATCAATTCCATGTTGCCGGTGCCCTTGA
>DBVN01000088.1:362-14925 GCA_002308515.1 Verrucomicrobia bacterium UBA1263
CTCCGTCCTCGATCTTGCGGGCCGCGGCGAACATCTTGCGGGGAACTTCCAGCGCGCGGGCATCCACACCACCGGTCATGGTTCGGCCGGAACCGCCATGGGCGCTGTTATAGGCACGCGCGATACGGGTCAGGGAGTCCATCAGCACCATCACGTCTTTGCCGCTTTCCACCAGACGGCGGCAGCGTTCGATGGTGAAACGGCTGAGGCGGACGTGCGTTTCCAGATCCTGGTCATTGGAACTGGCGATCACCTCCGCGTCCACGGAGCGCTCGAAATCGGTCACTTCCTCCGGACGCTCGTCGATCAGCAGCACCATGACTTTCACATCGGGATGATTAGTACGCACAGCATTGGCGATCTGCTTGAGGATGGTCGTTTTGCCGGTGCGGGGCGGTGCCACGATCAGACCGCGGGTCCCCTTGCCGATCGGCGTGACCAGATCAATGATACGGGTCTCCACCAGATCGGGGTCTGTTTCCAGATTGTATTTCTCGATCGGGTCGATCGTGATCAGATTCTCGAAACGGGATGACTTGATGAATTCCTCATAAGGCATTTCATTGATCTCGAGAACTTCTTTCAGCTGCGGGCTGGTTCCGCGGTGAGGCGGCTGCAGGGTGCCCTTGATAAACGAACCTTCCCGGAGAAAACGTTTCTTAATGGTGTCGGGAGTTACGAAAATGTCTGTCGGCTTCGGCTGGAAACGATGTTCCTCCGAACGCAGGAAACCAAATCCCTTTTCTGAAATTTCTAAATAGCCTTCTCCAAACTCTGGAACTTCAGCAGTTGCTTTTGCCATATCTATGTGTAATTACTTGCGCGAAAAGCGCTCCGTATATAAAAAAATAAGAATAAATAAGCAGTTCACCCCAAGAGGGACTTACCGATCAAAAAAGCTAGAATAGAAAATCTCCGAACGGAAGCTTCAATAGAAACTTACTGCTTTTCCTTTGCGAGGCTGTCATATCACGGCTTTGAAGCATCAGAATGAGCCATGGACAACCAAGCGCAGTCAATGTTTACACCTGTTTTTCCGCCTTTGCAAGAATTATTTTCGATTTTTTTTGCGGTTTCAGCTGTTCCAGCCGTTAGTGCGCTGATCCAGCCAGTCATTGCGCAGTTCCCGCACACGGCTGAAAAGATCGAATATCTCTTCGGGATTTCCGCCGCCCAGGGTCGTTTTCAACCTCTGAAGCGTCTCGATATAGGCTTCGATCTCGCGGACGATCGGCCCGTTGTTGTTCAGGACGATATCCCGCCACATCTCCGGCGAACCGGAAGCCACACGCGTTGTATCCCGAAAGCCGGAAGCGCAAACCTTGGCCTGAAGCAGCGGTCTTCCCTGTCCCAGAACATGATCCACCAATGCCGTGGCCAGGATATGAGGCAGATGACTGGCTCTGCAAACAAGCTGATCATGCTCTGCCGGACTGACTTGAGCCGTCTTACAACCCACCTTCTCCCAAAGCTCCTTCACCCGTGCCAATGCTTCGGGATCGGTCCGCTCCGTCGGTGTCAGCAGACAGATCGCATTGCGGAACAGATCGCCGTAAGCATGGATAGGCCCTGTTTTCTCGGAACCGGCCATGGGATGCGCCCCCACATACCGGACTCCGGCCGGCAGGAAAATGGATTCCAGCGCCTCCACCAGCTCCAGCTTTGTGCTGCCCACATCTGTCACCAGTGTACCCGGCCGCAGGAACGGCAGCATCGCGCGCGCCAGCACCGGCATCTGTGCCACAGGTGTACATAAGATCACCAAATCTGCTTCCCGGAAAGCCTCTTCCATCGACATCGTCACATGGGTCACCGCACCCACCCGGAGACACTCCTCCACACTGTACTGACGGCGCACATACCCCGTCACTTCATCGGCCAGATTGAGCGACTGAAAGCAATGCCCCAGCGAACCGCCCAGAAGTCCTACTCCGGCCAAAGCGATCTTATGGTATAAACGGCTCATTCTCAAAAGTTATTCCGATTTTGCCCGAACGATGCTGATCACACAGCGCTCCGGTTTCAGGATATCCGCGGCCGCTTTCTGCACCTGTTCCAAAGTAACCGATTGCAGCAAAGCGTCTTCTTTCTCCGCGTAATCATATCCCAGGCCGCAGATCTCATTCACGGCTGTCATACGTGCCACCTCGCCCAGATCCTGGCGGGCAATGCTGCGCTGCCCCTTGATCTTGGCTTTGGCGCGATCCAGTTCCGCCGCTGTAACACCTTCTTTGACTAAACTTTCAGCCTGTTTAAAAAGCTCCTGGACGACTTGATCGGCGCTGGAAGGCTCTGTCCCGGCATAGAAGCAGAAATATCCCGGCTGTACACCACACTGCTGGAAAGCTCCCACATAATAGGCCAAAGCCAGCTCGTCGCGGATCCTCATGAACAACCGTGAGCCCAGGTCACTGCAGATCTCCTGCAGCAGCACCAGCGGATAAATGCGCGGATCCTTCAGATCGACTCCGGGATACCCCATCACGACAACAGCCTGTTTCTTATCGGCCTGTTCCTCCACGATCTGACGCTGCCCAGACTTCAGCTCACCGGGTACGGTCAGCCGCACCGGTTCCGCGGCCGTCCATTGCGCAAACTTGTTCTGTACTGCCTGGATGACCGATGCCGCTTTGACATTGCCAAAGACACTCAGCACACAGTTATTGGGAATGATGAGCCGTTCCCATTGAGCCATCACATCCTCGCGAGTGACCGTGCTCATGCTGTCTTCATCCCCGTGTGAGCTCAACCCATACGACCATGGTCCGAACAGCTCGCGACGCATCCGTTTGAGCGCGTAAGGCAGCATTTGATCTTTCTCGGAACGGATATCTGCCAGGAGCATCCCCCGCTCCAGTTCCAGAGCTTCCGTCGGAAAGACCGGATTCAAAACCACATCGCTCAGGATATCCAGTCCCAGGTCGAAATCTTCCTTCATTACTTCAGCTGAAAATCTCACCGTCCCATGAGTAACACCGTTCTCGATCTTGCCGCCGACATTCTCGATCTCCTCCGATATCATTTCCGCGGAACGGGTCTTTGTTCCTTTCAGCATCAGACGGCTCATCAGCAGTGTCTGACCGGCGGTGGATTCCTCCTCGGTCACGAGTCCGCCCTGGAACACGATGCGGAATTCCACAAAAGGCAACTGTTCATCCTCGCGCACCAACAGTCGTAATCCATTGGGCAAAATGGTCTTTTGTACAGGATTCCGCTCGATTTTCTCAATACTGCTCCCGGAAGCGCGTTTGAAACCTTCCGGCAGCAGACTGTAGATCACTTTATTCTTGTCATCAAACCACTCACGCACCACTCGCTGAACATCTTCGGCGGTGATCCGCTGGATCCGCGCCAGACTCCTGTCCGAATAACTCAGATCGCCGGCCATCAGCCAGCTGCTGCCCAGATCCATCGCCTGGCCGGACATGGTCTTTCTGGCCGTATAAAGTCCAGCGACACACTGTTTTTTGACTTTCTCCAATTCTGCTGCCGGGATCCGTTCCCGTTTCAAAAGCTCGATCTCCTCCTCGACAGCTTTCAGTGCCGCCTCATACTTGGAAGACTCGATCTCCGCGCTGATACCGACCAGACCTTGCTCTCCCGGAGAATAGACCCAGGAATCGATCGTCTGCACCAGCCCCAGCTCCTCGCGAAGCCGGCGATACAGGCGCGAACTGCGGCCGCTGCCCAGGATCGCCACTGCCACACCCAAACCCGCCATATCCGGATGCAGTACACCGGGTATGTGCCAGGCGATATGCGAACGGCAAAGCTCCACCGCTCCATTCTCCTCCACGATACGGGAAGCCGTCTGAGGCGGTTCCAGCGGGATCAGCACCGGTGCCAGCGGTTTGCGTTTCGCTTCGGCAAAGGCTTCCCTCACCTGAGCTTCCACAGCGGCGGGATCGATATCCCCCGCCACTACAATGAACAAATTATTGGGAGCGTACATCTTCTTATAGTACGCCATCAGATCTTCGCGCGTAAACGCCTCAAACACATCCTTGTAGCCAATCACCGGATGCCGATAAGGCGCGACATGATAAGCGGTCTCGAACAGACGGCGGCTGGAACGTCTGTCGGGATCATCCTGTCCCATATCCATTTCGCGCAAAATCACTTGTTTCTCCTTTTCCAGCTCCTCCGCAGGCAGAGTCGCGTTCTGCGTGATATCGCAGAGGATATCCACCGCCGTTTTCACGCCGCTGGCCGGAACGTCTATATAGTAAAGCGTATAATTGAACGAGGTGCAGGCATTCATCTGGCCGCCGGCCTCCTGCACTTCCTGATCGATCCGCCAGCCTTCCCGGTGAGTCGTTCCCTTAAAGAGCATGTGTTCCAGCACATGACTCATCCCGGCTCCCGTCCAGTCTCCCTCGGTGACGCTGCCCGTCCGCGACCAGGCATGAGCGGTCGCCACCGGCGAGCTGTGATCTTCCTTCAAGATCAGCGTCAATCCGTTTTCAAAATCGATTCTTTTGACCCCTGCCGGCAGACCGGCTCCTGCGTTCTCTGTATCCATATCGTTTCTTACCTTCAAAAAACAACCGGCTGAGTATAAATGAAAAGCCCCCTGATAGGAACCTAAAAACGCTGTCCGGGCCGATCTCACTCCTGCGCGGCGGGGCCGCTTTCCAGGTATTGAGCGTCCTCGTTCACGTGCCAGACGTTTTCACGGCTGCCTCCGTTCTGGATATTGCGCGCCGCCAGCATCCCCGTCAGCATGGAGTGATCCTGGTTATTGTACTGATGCAGACCGTTGCGGCCGCACTGCTGGATGTTTTCATATTTCAGCATTTCGCTGCGGATGATCCCCAGATCCCGGCGGTAGTCTCCCGCGTAAACCGGGTAAGCCCTGGGCATCCGGATGACACAGCCGTCCACGCATTCTGTTCCTTTGGGCAGCAGCTCCAGCCGTTCCAGTTCGGCGCGAGCCAGCTCCTTCAGGCTTTCATCGCTTTGCCGCCACAGCGTGTCTCCTTCGCCGCAGAAGTATTCCATTCCCAGACAGTTCATCCTCGCTCCCGGTTCCGTCTGCGGCACCATTTCCGGGCTCCAGCGGTAAAAGTTTTGGATGCGTCCCGCTTTCACCTGCGGATCGTGGATATAGATCCAGTTATCGGGAAAGAGCCCTTCTGCCGTCTTTGGTCCGCGCAGGATCAGCGCCACCGTCAGAAAATCCCGATACCGCAGAGCGGCTCCGGCGCGTCTCAGCGGTTCCGGGGCTGATTCGCCCAGCGCGAGAACGGTCTCCCTCAGCGGCATGGAAAGGATGAACTCCTCCGCGAGCCAGGTCTCCCGTTTGCCTTCCGGACCCAGGGTCTCTGCCGCGGCCGCCCGGTTTCCCCGGCAGTGGATCCGTTTGACTTCGCGTCCCATCCGGATCTCCACTCCGGCCGCGGTCAGGTCGTCGCGGGTCTTTTCCCACATCATGCCCGGCCCCAGCCGCGGATACCGGAACCGGTCTATCAGCGTTTTCACCACCTTGCCGCCGGAGGGCTTGAAGAACGCGTTCCAGACCGCGTGATAAAGCGACAGCCCTTTGATCCTCTGCGCGGCCCAGTCCGCGCTCAGCTCCTCGCAGGATATTCCCCAGACTTTTTCCGTGTACGTTTTGAAAAAGTGCTGATACAGCCGGTCGCCGAACCGGTTCGTCACCCAGTCCCGGAAGCTGACCTCCGGCCTCAGCGGAAAGAGCTTCCTCCGCGAATAGCTCAGCACACAGAGCCCGCTTTCCGTCAGTCCCAGATTGCTCAGCGCGTTCCAGGGTTTCAGCGGATAATCGAAAAAGCGCTCCCGGTACAGGATGCGCGACTGTCTTTTCACGGTCAGGAAGTCCTCCGGCAGCCGTTCCTCCCACCAGCGTGTGATTTCCGGGTTTTTGCTGAAAAAGCGATGTCCCCCGATATCGAACCGGAATCCGTGATGGCAGACCGTTTTCGAGATCCCTCCCACTCGCTGCGGATCCGCCTCCAGCAGGGTGATCCCCCGGCCGTCGCCGCCTCTCAGCCGTACCAGCTCGGCCGCCGCGGTCAGTCCGGCAGGTCCCGCTCCCGCGATCACCACACGGGGGAAGCCGTTTCCTTTTTCACTTTCCTGACCCATAGCCGGGTTTCTTTTTAAAAATGGAATCTTGTGTCGTTCGGGCGCACCCAGTAGTAGCGGTCCTCCAGCTTGCTCCATTTGAACCACTCCACCCGTCCATCCGTAAAGACCTGACTCGCCCCCGCGGGCATCCTTCCGCCTTTCAGATGACTGGTGCTGTCTATATTGTCACCGTATATTTTATTGTAGCGCATCGAGCCGTCCCGCTCCACCTGGCCGATCACCGCGTCCGCCGCCAGCGGCACGAACCGCGCCTGATTCGTCCTCAGCGCCCACTGCCGATGCTCCGTCGGCGTAGAGACCCAGCAGCTCTCATTGCTGATGCCGGCCGTGCCGGGGATCAGCCACAGATAACTGTTCACCCGGAAGTACGGCGACAGCTCCCACCGGTTCGTGATGTCCAGGATCATCATCCGCGCCGACGGGCAAAAGTACAGCTTGCGCTCCTTCAGGCCGTAGGACTCCAGCCGGTCTGTCAGCCGCCGCGACAGATCCCACGGCCAGTAACCGCACACCTCCTCCGGATCCCCTTCCAGCCGGAAGGGCGGTTTGCGCATATCGGGAAACTTCTCCCCGTTATCCTCCGCGTAGAAAGTCAGTGCCAGCCCGATCTGTTTCAGATTATTCGCGCATTGGATCCGCCGCGCCTTCTCCTTGGCCGCTCCCAGCGCCGGCAAAAGCAGACCCGACAGCACCGCGATGATCGCTATCACCACCATCAGCTCCAGCAAGGTGAACCCCTTTGCTTTTTCTTCCGGTTTTCTGGCTCTTTTCTCCATACGCAAAGCAAATCCGTTGTCAAATTATAAAAACCGGCAAATTGTGTCAATAAGGTTTTTTCCTGATATGGATATTTTTTTGAAGAATTTTCCACAAAAAACAATAAAATAAGCCCAAAATAAAGAGGAAAACAGCATTCAAAACGCAGATCACCGCTAAAAATAAGGTGTTTTTCCGCAAAAAATTCCAAAAGAAAAATCAAAAATTTTTCTTCAAAAACAGATGTTATCTCTCATAACATACACATAACCAATATAATAAAATCAGAAAAAATTTTTTTTATAAAAATGTTGACATCCGTTGTAAAAGTGATAAAATTTCTTTGTTTTTTTAGCAACTTTTATAAAGCTGCAATTCAGAAACTGAGAAAACCACGCTGATGAAAAAATATTTTTTAACTCTTTGTGCAAATATTCCATGCATAGGTAGTTATTACTTTAAAATTGTAGCAATACTCTTATTTTTTACAGCAACAGTCAAAGTAATGTCATTATTTGGGGACTACACTCAATATCTCCATAGGTCTGATCCCTTATTTGCTGAATTACCTACACTTTATATTTTCATATTTGCATCTTTTTTAGAAATCTTTGTTGCTACATTACTTTTTCTTATTCATTCAGTAAAGATTAAATCACTTTTAGTATTATGGCTTTCATTAATTTTTGTAGTTTATCGCTTAGGTCTTTGGTATTATTATCCTACACGTGTAAGTTGTAAATGCATGGGGTCTTTCTCTAAGTGGATTCATCTTACAGAACAAAGTATAAATACCATTACATTCGGAATACTTGTATTTATGATCATAGGAAGTTTTTTATTGTTTTTTATTTCTATGATAAGCAATACAGAAAAACACAATTGAATAATCTATATAACATAGCATTATGTTTAAGTATTGTCTTAATAAGTTATCAAACGTCATTCTTCTATTAGGTATAGTTTGTTCCGTATCATCTCAAGGATCTTTATCTTTTCAAGATGAAATAGGAGATTATACCATTGAAGGTACACTTTCTGTTGTTGGTATTTTTAAACCAGACTTGTCCTTAACAAACGTATATGATTTTACACTCTACCGAACCTCTGATAATTGGAAGATTCTTATGGAATTAACAGAAAGTTCTTATCAAAGTGGTATTACAAAAGAAATTTTTGGATTAATAACTTATACCAACTATTATCATTTATCTTATCTTGAAGAGTCTTCAAATACTAATTCTCTAAATGACAACATATTAAAAATTTATCCATACAATATACCAAGTGGACATGTTTCTGCAATATGGTTGGCATTAATAGGTGGAGAAACATTGGATAAAACTGGCAAAGGTTTCGTAAAAACACCATTTCCGCCAGGACTTGGTTTTAGAGAATGTCATTTTACTCTTCCAGCCGAGTGGGAATTTTATGGTTCGAATCAAATATTAAAATCTTATATTGAATATTCTGATGGTTATTCTTATAGTGAAGAAAATGGTCAATTTCGTAGAAGGAAATTCTCCAAAAAAATAACAAATCTTACAAATGCCTGCTATCAAGTGGTTAATTGGACAAATGTATTAGAAAAGGATTTTCCTCGGATTGCTGTGTTGGATACTTATCCTGTTTTGTCTTACAATATAACAGAAAATCAACTACATGAGCAATACACACTAGAGATAAAGAGAATTCAGAGAGGGGTTCATGAAAATATATTTCAATTGAATGTTCCTCCTAAGACCATGGTTCATGACAGTCGATTGCTATCACCCAGTCAGATTCCTGCCATTTTTGACTATTTTTCAGAAACAGGAGAGCTCCGAAGTTTAGAATCTATTCGTTCAGATCAAAGAATTAATGATTTAATGATAAATACAGAAGCAAAAATCTCTAAGAGAAATTCTTGGAAAATTTATACAGTATTTGTCATTTGTTTATGTCTACCTTTTCTTTTCTTTTTTAAGAAAGAGCTATAGAGGAATTATCACAGAATATTACATAATTATTATCTATGAAAAAAAGAAATATAATAACGAGAAGTATTAGTCTTATCGTTTGTTTTTCCTTGTCGCTAACAATGGTTACAGTATATGGAGTTAGTAAAAAATCCTGTCAAAAACAGATTGTATATCCAAAAATCTGTTTTCACCAGGAAATGTTCTGTCCTGTAAATACTTGTAACGCTGGAAGTGTAAGATGCAAGATTGAAGAAAAAATTACAGAACGTACAACATGCTATTTGGGTGGTTTTACATGTATAACAGACACCCCAATATGTATTGAATATTAAGTAATTATTAAATTGGTATTAAAAGATAAAAAAACAAAAATAGAAAGCAGGAAGAATTAAGCTACAAAAAATTTTTGAGAGGAAGGATTTTTTAGAATCTTTAATTTATAACCTACCAATATACAAATATATTTAGGTTTCATCTCAAAAATCCAGAAGAAATTTGTTCCATCATTCCAATGGGAGTTTGTTTTGTAGGTTGTAGGTAAACCATTATCAGGGATTTCGCTACGCTCTATTCCCGTCTGTAATCCATCGCTCCTTCGGAGCTGAGACGCGAAATTTCGCGTCTCTACAGTCCAAAATTCCGAAGGGATCCATTTATCCATTTTGAAAGCCTGAAAAGCTGGCAGATTACAGGCAGGGGTGCGCGCAGCGGAACCCCTGCTCCGATGCCAACTCATATTGAAGTCCCGAAGGCGACGACAGATGAATATCATTTCTGTCACCGGTTCTTGATGGTGTATTTGTGGGATCATTCTAAAAACCCCTCTCCGAGGGTATTCAGAGTGAGACGAGAAAACCCCGGAGATGCGAGATCTTGAGTCTCTACAAAATATATTGATTTTAAATAACTTATCTGTGTCTATCTGTGGTTCTTTTAAACCATCTGTGGTTCCTTTAACCTATGCGGCAAAATAAAAAATGGAACTGGGAATGGCTGATCCTGTTCCCGATACTGGCAACGGCCTGTTTGGCTTTCATCAGCGGGGTCAACTGGGGATATTTCTATTTCCCAATGGGAGGCTCCGTCGTCCCCCGGATGCAGGCCGAAGCACTGATGCAGGGACATTTTGCCATCAGCGCTCATATCCAGGACACTTTGTTCGACACCGCCTGGTACGGCGGCAGCGGAGTGCAGCAGGTCTGGGGTCTGGGAATGGCAATGTGGATCCTGCCCTTTGAGGGTGTTGCCCGACTGCTGGGCTGTGCTTCCTGCCCGGATATTATTCCTTTGATTTCCTTGCTCTTCTGTCTGAGCCTATACACCGCCCACACCGCACGAATGCTGATTCAGCGCGGTTTCGGTCTGCCAGGTACTGGATTATTCAGCGTCATGGTTTTGCTCTGTCCCACGCTGGTTAATCTGCTGAACGGCAAAAAGCTGGTCTATGAGGTGACCTGCCTTTACGCGATGATTTTTGCCCTGCTGCTTCTGCTGGCCGTGATACGGTATCTGATCGGGCGGAGGCGTTTTGATTTTCTGCTGGGATGCGCTCTGGCCGGTTTTATCGCGCTGGTGCGCCCCACCTTTGGTATCTATGGCATGGCCGCCGGCATCCTCCTGACCGGAACCGCTCTGCTCAACTGGCGGAAAAGCGGCGGAACATATAAACAGCTTCTATTCATCTTGTCAGGTTCGGTGGTGACACTGGCGGGATTTCTCTTCCTGGCCTGGAGCAACTGGGTACGGTTCGGAGCACCGTTCGAGTTCGGACATAACCTGAACTATTCAGTAAATAGTATCGTTTACCTGACCCGGTTCGGTCATCCCTGCGGCGAGGCCGGTTTCTGGGAACTGGGACGGGAACTTTTCTACTGGATCTTTATTCCGTGGGATATCAAGGCTGGTCAGGCAGACATCCCGCGCTGGCGGGACATTTACCAGACGACCTTTGATCCCACCTATCTGGTGATCCTGGGGCTGATCTGCTGGCTGCTCTGGAAGAGCGGGCGTTCTCCGAAAACAGAGAATGAAACCACCGGCTGGAAACGGAGATTGACCTGGGGACTGCTGTTTTGGTTCGGGCTGACCTTCCCGGTACTCTGCGTCTTTTATCTGAGCTTTGACACACTTTCCACCCGCTACATTCTGGACATGGGACCGGCGTTCCTGGCGCTGACGCTCTGTCCGCTCTTTATCCCGAACCTCTCCCCCAAACTGACCGGATGGCTCCAAAAAAGTTTGTATGCCTGGTGCCTTTTGCAATTCCTTTGGATCACTACCTTATTTCCCAACATTATTTTTAAACGGACTGACATTGCTAGATTTCAATGGATGAAAGAACCCATTTCGGGTACAGACAGGCATTCTGGAATTACTCATAGTTCTCACATTTTTAATGGCAGTTATACAGTAGAAAAACATCCTGCAAGTTCCTATATTCGCGCCAACGGTTACGGCTGGAAAATGCCGGACGGCCAGGCGGATTATATCGTTCTGCTGATGGTGGACAAGCCGCAATATCTGGAGCTGCTGATCGGGCCGGAAGAGGCTGACCGGGAACCGGTTTACCGGGCCAAGATCAACAATATCGAGCTGCCTCTGGAGTCCGTTCTCCCGGCTCCGACCGGAACCAACACCCTGAACGGGACCAACGCGGCTTTTCTCGTCCGCTTCTCCATCCCAGAACCCATTCTGCGCCAAGATAATGACCAGCTGGTGAGCCTCTGCTTTACCCCGTCCTTCCACGAAAAAGATCTGAAATGCACGCGCACCCTCTATCAGGCGCGCTGGCGCGACCCCGAACCGGAAGACGCAAAATGACCCGTTACGGATAACGGGTCATCGCAAAACAAAATTTTGTCTTAAATATCGTGACGATGCGCCTTGGGTGAGATCTCCAAATTGATCTCGTCCAGCACCGGCGCGCCGAAAGTGGATTTCCTGGAAGCTTTCTTCTGGGCGGATTTCTCCGGCTCGGTCTGAGGATTTTCCTCCTGGAGTTCTTCCTCCGCGTCCAGTTTGCGCTGATCCTCCAGCTCAGCCTCTTCCAGCTGCTGCAGGTTGACCTCGCCCTTCGGGTTCTTGGCGCGTCTGCTCCGGGGCAAGGGATTCAGCATGACGGTGATGCCTTTGCCCACGATCTTGGGCTCGGAATCGGCCGTGGCGAACGGAGTCACTTTCTCGATGAACTTGTTCACCGTTTCAAATCCAAACTCCTTGTGCTGCATCTCGCGGCCTTTGAAGCGCAGCACCAGCTTGACCTTCATATCGTTGCAGAAAAACACGATCGCGCGATCCAGCTTGACCTGCATATCACGGTCAGAGATCGCGGGACGGATCTGGATTTCCTTGACCTTGTTGGTGTGCTGTTTCTTCTTGGCTTCCTTTTCACGCTTGGCCGCGTCATAAAGATACTTGCCAAGGTTCACCAACTTACAGACGGGCGGCACCGCGTTGGGAGAGATCTCCACCAAATCGACACCGTGTTCCTTAGCCAGAACCAGAGCGTTCTGGACACTCATAACCCCCAGCATCTTGCCCTCACCGCTGATGACCCGCACCTCGCGTGCGCGGATCTTCGCGTTCACTCGGATCTGGTTTTGCTGGTTATTACTGCGGTGTTGCGGAAAATTACTCACGCAACCCTCCGGGGTTTTCTATTTAGCATTTCTTCTATTCTTACTTCTTTATCCATATTCGCGCCGCAGCCGTTCAGTCATCTCTGGCTACTGTGCCGCAACCGGATGCGGCTACTTTTATCTTTTTTTGGAAAAACCACAAGCACAAAATGAAATCTTTCTGCGATTCAGCGAAAATTTAATAAAAAAAGCCGTGTGTCACTTCGACTCACGGCTTTGTAAAAAACGATCCAACCTATTCTCAATTAGTATTTTCTGATGAAATAGAGACGAACTTTGCCCGTAGAGAGCGTCAAAACATCGCCCTCGATGATGGCATCCAGCTCCACACCGGCCAGATTCACCTTGTAGAGTTCGCCGTCACCGGTCCACGTGCCTTTGACAGAAACCTTTTCGATCTTCGGCGCTTCCGGAACTTTCACCGATCCATCATCATTATATTCCACCGGCGCGTCATTCATCATCGCCTGGGTCTGGGCATTGTGATCCAGAGCCTCACGATAGCGGGCTGTGGAAAGGATACCGCCGCGGTTGGCGCTTCTGCCCTGCGCCGCCGGAGCGACCGCCTGAGGCTGCTGCTGACCATCCTGCTGCTGAGGCGCGAACACCGGAGCCGGAGGCAGGATCTGCGGGCTGGAAGGATTGGACAGCGTGGCGACCAGTTTCGGCACATCGCTCACGATATCGCGCAGAACGATCCGTTTATCCACTGTGGCGCGCAAGGTCGTGTCACTGAAATAAGTGCGCAGCAGTGTGGCCATGAATTTCATCTCACGGTAGCTGATATCGGGCTCATTCTTCTTGGCCATCAAAGTGACCTGATCCACATCCAGTTCCCACTCGCCCAGCAGTTTGAAATTGTCATACTTCTCGGATTTGCCGGTCTTGAGGTACGCCGTGAAATCCGCCATATCCAGCTGATCTTTCAGGTCGTTATAAGCACCGGAACCCAAAAAACCCTGCACAGAACCGGTATTGAACAGCGCCCAGCCGCCGGCCTTGTTCTTCAGATTATCATTAAAGCCCTGATCCTTCAGCAGTTCCGAGACTTCCGAGCGATCCTGCATGGCATAGATCAACGGATAATTCTTTACACGATATATGACCTGGGGATTATTCGCGATCAAGCCCAGCAAGTCGCACACTTCAAAGTACTTCTTGGGAGTGCGATCCCAGCGGGCGGCGATCTTGTCCAGACCGGTGGACTGCATCCCCTTGCCGAAATTATTCAGATAAGTGATCCCCCAGGGCTGACCTTCCTCATTGGGAGTGGTTTGCGTACTCAGATAAGCCGGCGCGTAAGCTCCCGTGGCCACGATCATCACAAAGAGGACCGCTGTCAGCACGCCAAAGAACAGCCCCACACCGTGGTTCAGATAAGACCAGGTCATGCGCTGAAGCTCTGTTCCCACATACTTCAGCCAATACTCGATCTTGGAGCGGACCCAGAATCCTACACCCCAGAAAATCAGGTAAAACACCAGCAGCACGATCACCAGCTCCATGTAGTACATGGCTTCCGGGAACCAGGATGCCAGAGCATGTCCCGTAAACTCCTTAGGCAGAGCCATCGCCACTAACTTGGTCAGCGGGCCGCCCAGGAAGAACGCGACAACGAACATGATAAAACCACAGATAGCAGGAGCCAATCCTGCGGCAACACCCATACCCCCGAACAGGAGGAGGGACACGATAGCGAGTAACCAAACCAACATACGCGCCTGTATGGTAGCGGATGGAAGCGGCTGAATCAATAAAATTCAACTCGACTGTAAGTTTTTCAGCTAAAATTTCTTTATCCGGGCCGTTTTTTAATTTATTCGTGACGGATACGGCGCTTGCGGCTACACTGAGCCGTGTTATTCAGTGATGCGCGCCGCATCCCGTGAAGCGGCGCGCGCGGAAAAACCTCAGTAAAAAACAGTATGAAACCAAAAACATTTTCAGTTCAATTACTTGCGCTGGCTGTTTATGCCGCGGGCATCTTTGCTTTCACCCCATCTGCCGACGCGGCGCAGGCCGGAAGCCGACAGGAACAGTACCGTCCGCAGATCCATTTTACTCCCAAAAAGTTCTGGATGAACGATCCCAACGGCATGG
>DBVN01000088.1:14969-18655 GCA_002308515.1 Verrucomicrobia bacterium UBA1263
TGGGGCAACATGCACTGGGGACACGCGGTCAGCCCCGATCTGATCCACTGGTACGATCGGCCCATCGCGCTCTATCCCGACCCGCTGGGAACGATCTTCTCCGGCAGCGCGGTCATTGACCCTGACAACACCGCCGGATTCGGCAAAGGCGCGATGATCACCATCTTTACCCAGCACGGCGAGAAGGAAGTCCAAAGCATCGCCTACAGCACTGACCACGGACACACCTTTACCAAATACGAGGGCAATCCCGTGATCCAGAATCCCGGCAAACCTGACTTCCGTGATCCCAAAGTCTCCTGGCACTCCAAGTCCGGCAAATGGGTCCTGGTGCTGGCCGCCGGAGACGTGATCCAGTTCTATAACTCCCCCGATCTCAAAACATGGGAACTGACCAGCGAATTCGGCAAAGGGATCGGCTCGCACACCGGTGTCTGGGAATGCCCTGACCTGTTCTCGCTGCCTCTGGGCAAAAAAGAAAAATGGGTACTGCTCGTCAGCAACGGCGGCAATCCCGGCATGGGGTGCGCCGTGCAGTATTTTGTGGGCGACTTTGACGGCAAGACCTTCACGGCAGACCCGGCACCCTATCCGATGTGGATAGACTACGGCCGCGATGTCTATGCCGGGGTCACCTGGAGCAACCTGCCCCAGAAAAACAGACGACTCTTCCTGGCCTGGATGTGCAATCCGGCTTACGCGGGCAATGTGCCGACCGAAGTCTGGCGCAGCGCGGATACCCTGCCGCGCGACCTGAAACTCATCCCACACAAGGACGGCTACGCGGTGCTGTCCTCCTCACCGGCCAAAGAATTTTTCAAGTACGCCGGCAGAGAGATCGGAAAATTCAGCGGCAAGATCACTGACACGCAAAAAATCGCTTTGATCAACCAGCATCAGTTCCAGAGCGACCCCTGGATGGCCGAACTCGCGCTCAAGCTCCCTGACAACGGACTCTGCGACCTGATCCTGAGCAATGCCAAGGGCGAACAGTGCGTCTTCACTATTGATAAAGCCGCCGGCAAGATCCGGATGGACCGCTCCAAATCCGGCAAGATCGACATGCCGGGCGACTATGCCAAGGTGAATGAAAGTCCGCTTTACACCGAAAAGGACGAGATCCTGCTCTCCCTATGGGTGGATCGCGGCTCGGTGGAACTCTTTGTCGAAAACGGGATCGCGCCCCAAACGACCGTCGTCTTCCCGGAGAGCATCTTCAACACCATCACGATCCGGACGCAAAACGGCATCTGCCAGGCCAAGCTGAAGGCCAGGACACTCGACTCCATCTGGAACAAATAGGATCGGGATCCATACAGAAAAGATCCCCGGTGGTCAACCATCGGGGATCTTTTTATCGTCAGACGATCGTTATTTCAGCGGAATCAGACAGGTAAATATCAGGATTTCAATCCCAGGCCCAGTTCTTCACGGCAGTAGCGGATGCTCTGTTCCAGCTGGGGTATCTGGTAATCGGGAGTCCAGGCGTTCTTGACCGCCGGAACCGGTTGGACATTTTTGGCCAGCTTGATCAGTTTGGCCAGACCGACACCTTTCAGCTGCGGCCAGAGTTTCAGATGCTCCGGATCCAGATAAGGCATGTCGTAATTGAAGCCGCTGATGATCTCCAGGAAACAGGGCACCCCCGGACACAATTCCGCGAAACGCTTCATGTATTCTTTCATCCCCATCGTGCCGGCGCCCATCGCGGCCCACTGACAGCAGAGTCCTTTTTCAGTCTCCCAAACGATGGAATCCCGAATGCCGGAAGCCACCGCGTAAGGAGCCAGCGTCTCCAGATTGGTCATGGGATCTTCATACGTCCAGACCGCGTTGCCTGAATCCAGCGTCACCCCGACAAAATCGGTGCCGGCCATCTCCACCAGACGCGCCAGTTCCCATCCCTGCATATCGCCGGCATGGTTCTCGATAGCGATCTTGATCCCGGCATCCAGAGCATAGGAGCGGATGTTTTTCAGCACCTGCACGGTGTCTCGGATCGGAGTCCAGATACCGCCGGGAGCTTTGCGGTCATCGCGCGAACCCAGCACACAGCGCACCACCGGGCTGCCCAGTGTCTTGGCGATACGGATCATCAGGCGGAGAAATTCTTCGGGCGTGCCGTATTTCTTATTGAACATGGCGGAAGTGGGACAAACACTCAGGCCGCCCATGTAGATGAACAGCCCCAGATCGTCCGCCTTGGCTTTCAGATCCTTCAGGTAGGCATCCTCCAGACTGTCATAGACCTCCAGATCGGAAAAGAAGACAGCGTCCACATTGTGTTCAGCGGCCCATTCCAGTATTTTACCGGCTTTCCAATGGGTCGTGTTGATGGAGAAATTATCAAATCCCAGGGCGACTTTGCCCGGATTTGAACCAGTATTCGATGTGTTGTTACTCATAAAATCTTTTCAATTTTTACTGCATCCAGAGCAGTGACGGGTTATTGGTCCGGCCTTTCTTTTGGGAAAAATCCCAGTACTCCGTCGCGTTATAGCGCGCAACGTGTCCGTCCAGAAAGAGGATGTTCGCCCCCGCGCCATGGATGTTGGTATGGATGAAATTCCAGTATCCCACCGCGGGCAGATTTTTGGAATCAAAGAGCCAAACCATTCTGCTGGGACGGCGCACCGTTGTGTAACGGATAGGAGCATTTTCATCCCCTGTTTTGTTCACATACTCATTCAGACAATAGTGAAAAAGGTTGTTGCCGTTGCTGCGCCGGGGATTAGACGGACAAAACCACGGCAGACTCAAATTGATGGGAGCGGAGGCATTCGTCCGCCAGGGCATTTCCCGGTACGGATCCAGCGATAAATAAGGAGGCAGATCTACATACCAGCCGCCGTTGATGGATGTTCCATTGGGAGAACCATCCGGCGGCAGATAATCATCATTGTCGCCCACATAAAGAAGCGTGGCCATGCCCCACTGACGGAGCTTGCCCATGCAGACGATGCGGTGGGATTTCTGTTTGGCTTTGGAAATAGCGGACAGGATCATTGCCGCCAGGATGCCGATGATCGCGATCACCACCAGCAGTTCGATCAAAGTAAATCCGCGTTTCTTCATGTTGTTCCTCCTGAAACCTCCTGTTTCGCGCTTCCGCCGACAAAAGGACCGGCGGATGAAAACCGTAATCGCATGCCGGAAGGGAAACGGGGGAGCGAAAGCATCGAAGAACGCCGCATGATCGCGGTCCGGAAAAACTTCCGAGCTCACAAATCCCCGTTCGCCACGACAATTGCTTATATTATACACCATTTTGCCGTCAATGGCAAACCGAGACATGAAAAAAGTAAAGAATATTTGCCGGAAAATCATGCCCCGCCGACGCCGATCCCGGCATACTAAAAAGGCACGCCCCGGGTCGTGCCTCGTGTATGATGAATGCGCCGACGCAAAAGTCGGAATATCCGTCAACGGACTTCGCGCGCACCGTCGGTGTTGAACCAGGTGCTCGCCATCACACTGCCGCCGCCGGCCACCCGCGGGAAGTAGTAGTTGTCCTTCATCGTATCCATATCGGGCGTGGCGACGTTGCCGCCGAGGCACCTTCAACTCGACCTCTCCGGCCTTGGTGATAAGTATGCTGGAATAACTCCCCGCACACGTGTCCAGACGATCCGGCGACCGCTGGTAGCGACCGGCGTGGCTGATGGCATCCGCTTCGGCATTCAACA
>DBVN01000088.1:18762-18977 GCA_002308515.1 Verrucomicrobia bacterium UBA1263
GACCTGTTCTCCTTTTGATTGGTTTTGTGTGTGGAAACTATAATCAATCAGAGAAGCAGATACCAGTCGTGTGTGGATTGCTGGTGCTCCCTTTGTTGTAAGTTTAAGTGTCTTCGCCACCTTAAAGCCAAAGCAACCCGGTAACACACCGGCTTAGCCTGTGTGTTTTTTTTGCTCCGAGGACGGGACAAAAAAGGCACGGCGTTCTACCGTGC
>DBVN01000028.1:0-251 GCA_002308515.1 Verrucomicrobia bacterium UBA1263
GGCTCCCCACTCTCTCTGTCCACGCGTTCAAAGAGGTAAAACGGCTTACCCTTCTTAAAGATATCGTCTTCTGTAATAACGATCGTATAGCTGTCCCTGAGCTCGGAGTAATCTTCCCCCTTGCCCAGCATCTCCACATCCATCATCGCGTTGTAGAAACGGAACCGCCGGGGATCGGCCCCTTTGATGTCACGCTGGACTTCTATGTTATATTGCTTGCCGTCCCTATCCTCCGCGAGGACATCCAGACA
>DBVN01000028.1:443-16133 GCA_002308515.1 Verrucomicrobia bacterium UBA1263
CGGAGAGACTTCCTTTCCTATCCGGCCTCTTTGCCGGTGGAACGTAAAAATAAAGTACCAGATATTCTCCCCCGGCGCAAGGCTGAATATCAACCTCATAAGGATGAATTTTTGACAGAATCCATAAGATTCACAGGACAAAAAAGGTACTAAATTCCATATCTCTACATCACATCTTATTATTGAACAATAATTTATCTGCGCATATCTGTGTCCATCCGTGGTTCTTTATAATTTTTTTGCGAGACCAGCGTTCGGCTCTGTCACCCCATCGGGGTTTGATTTTGTGGGAGGTTCCGTTACCGGGGATTTCGCTTCGCTCCATCCCCGTCTGGGATCTGCCGCTCCTTCGGAGCTGAGACGCGCGGATCGCGCGTCTCTACAGAACATATTGTTATTCAATAATTTATCCATGTTTATCCATGGCTCTTTCACCTATCTGTGGTCCTTTATAAATTCGCCTGTCGCCAGGCGTTTTTCAAAGTTTTCAGACTACGGGTGGCTATCTCCTGGGGGCCTTCCTCAAACTTGAAAACCTCCACCGAAACGACGCCGTCATATCCAACTTCCCGGAGAGCTTGGAAAATCGGTACGAAATCCACATCCCCAAAGCCGGGACCTTTCAGATTGCAGTCGTTCGCGTGAAAATACGCGAATTTCCCCTGGCTTTCCCGGATGATCCGCGGCAAAGGCCGTCCTTCCGCGTACATCGCCTTGACATCTAAAATGATTTGGAAGGCTTTGCTGTGGAGCTGTTCTGTCAATTCCACCGCCTGTGCCGCGGTGTTGATAAAATTCGTCTCTACCTCTCCCAGCGGTTCCAGACATATCACCACACCCCGCTCCTCCGCTCTGGCGACAGCGGGTTTGAACGTCTCCAAGGTCCACTCCTTTGCCTGCGCAACGGTCACGCCGGGAAGGATCTGTCTTTGTTTGGGAGATCCCACCACGATCGCCCGTCCGCCTATGTCAGCGCAAAAATCCACCAGTTCCTTGAAATAAGCGGCGGTACGTCCACGCGCGGCGGCATCCGGGCCGTTGATGCTCAGACCATCCGGCTTGACCAGCACCCAGTGGATACCAGAAATCTCTATACCGGCATTTTTAGCCGACTCCCGAATACGGTGCCGCTCCTCCGCGCCAATCTGCTCGACTGACTCCGCCAGAGTGAAAGGCGCGATCTCTACCGCGTCATATCCGATACTTTTGGCTTCTCGGAAAATGTCTTCCAATTTCCATCCCTGGAAGATCTCATTGCATATAGAAAATTTCATAATGTGGTGTTAATGATTTCTGTTAAACGTGTAAACTGTTCCAGTGTCACTTTTTCGGCCCGAATGTCATCACTCAATCCTAGCTGTTGAAAGGCATCGGTCAGGACTGCCTCGCTCCATTGTGTCTTCAGCAGTTTCTTCATCATCTTGCGCCGCTGACTGAACCCCAGCTTCACGATCCTGACAAAAAGCGGACGCAGTTCAGCGGGCAGAAGTTCTTCGGAACGTCTTTCCAAAGTGATCACCCCCGAATCCACATCCGGCGGAGGGAAAAAAGCTCCTCTCTTTATTTTAAAATGATCCAGGACATTATACCTCAGTTGAAGCAGCAGCGAAAGCAGACCGTACTCCTCAGTGCCGGCAGCCGCCGCGATCCGGTTCACCACTTCCCACTGAAGAGTGACAACGATCCGCCTGAAACAACGCGGATTCAAAGCCGCGTCCACCAGCATCACAGAGGCCGACGAATAAGGCAGATTGGCCACCAGCTTCCATTTCTCCCAATCCCGGTCTTCTTTCATCAGCGCGACACCATCGCCATGCCTCAGTTCAAAATTTTCGATTCCCTGGAACCGCTCAGAAAGAATCGGAATGAGCCTCGAATCCACCTCCACAGCCAGAACTTTCGCACCGGAACGGATCAGCCGTTCTGTCAAAGGGCCCAATCCGGGACCGATCTCCAGCACCTGATCCTCCGTGGTCAATCCCGCTGCCGCCGCGATCTTCTCCAGCTGGTTCGCGTCATGCAGAAAATTCTGCCCCAGCGACTTGGTCAGCTGGATGCCGTGACTGTTCAAAATTTCCCGAATCTCTGAATACTTCATGACATCGGCAAATCATCTTCCCCTCTCAATATCCGGCCAGAGGATCTTATGCAGCTGCGCCTGCATCCTGACCGGCAAAGCGTCCCGAATGATAAACTCAGCCAGTTCCGTCCGGCTGATAGGATGCTCGCCCTTTGGCACACTGTTCGACATATCGTACCACGAAAGCAGGACTGTATTCTTTTGAGACAACACGGGACGGGCTTCCAGAAACTTCTTCATCCAGTGATAATCCTCCAGACTGCCCAGAACAAACTTGATCTCGTCATGCGGACTGAGTTTCTCCAGACACGCGGGCAGATTTTTACCCGATTCGCCGCTGGATGGGACTTTGACATCAACGATCTTGCGGACACGCGGATCCACTTTGTCCAGCGCGATGGAACCGTTCGTTTCCAGCAGGACGGTGTATCCCGCCTCGCACAGCTGTTTCAGCAAAAACGGAGTCTCCTCCTGGATCATTGGCTCGCCTCCGGTGACCTCCACGATCGGGAGTATATTCCCATTCAGAGAACGGCCGTTCCAGCGGAGTTTCTCCAATTCCGTTATCTCCAACAGCTGGTCAATGGAGAGCGCCTGTCCCGTTCCCTGGGCATAGACCGTATCACAATAGGAACATCTCAGGTTACAGCCGGCCAGACGAATAAAAAAGCAGGGCACACCCGCGAACGTGCTTTCACCCTGCAAACTGGTAAATGTCTCAACGACCCTCAGCATCGTTTTGGTCTATCGGGTCAAGGCGTTACATTCAACCGCTCGACCACCTGCTCCGGCAGAAAATTGACACCCTGCTGTTTGTAGGGCTTCAAAATAAAATGTGTTCCGGTAGATAAAACGCCCTGGATCGTAGCCAGACGCTCCGCCACAAAACCGGCCACCTGACGCAGATCACTGCCTTCGACCGTCACCAAAAGATCAAATCCGCCGGACATCAAATAGCAGGATTTCACTTCGCTGAATTGCGAGATCCGTCGTGCCACACGGTCGAATCCGCCTTCTCTCTCCGGGGTGATCTTGACCTCGATCATCGCCATCACCTGCTGATTGTCATGCAACTTCTCCGGATTGACCACGGTCGTATAACCCAAAATAGTACCGTCTTCTTCCCAGGCTTTGATCTTTTTGACCACTTCCTCTTCCGATTGATTGACCAGCTTGGCGATCTTGGCCGGAGGCATTGCCGCGTTGCTCTTCAGTATTCTTAAAATATCATCCATAATTTATATGATTTATTCGTTTTCGTCGTAGTACGCATCCACATGCTCGGCCACATCTTTATAGCCGATGTCCACTTCATAAATAAGCTTAAACTGGTTGATCGCGTCTTCCTTCTTGCCCATCATTTCGTAGGTCAGCCCCAGCAGATAGATCAATTCCTTCTTTTCATCATCCATGCTGTTTTTCTCGGCAAGCGCGTTGGTATAAGCGCGAACGGCCAGGTCATACATCTTGCGTCTGGCAAAACACTGTCCCAGATAACAAAGACTCGGCACCTTCTTGCCCGGATAAGTCTGGGTTTTCTGGAAGGCTTGTATCGCCTTGCTGATTTTGCCGTTTTTGAAATACAGGCTGCCCAGATCGAACAAAACCACCATATCTGTTGGATTGGCCTCGGACAAACGTTCCATTTCCGAAAGCTCGATCTCCGCTCTTTCCTTTTTCAGAGTCGCGATCTGTTCCGCGTGTTCGGGATTATTGGCATCCAGTTGTTTCAACTGTTCATCTACTTTCTTGAGCTTGATGCTGATGATCCGCATCGCCAGCTGTGGATCGGTTCCGGGGAACAGTTTTTCCAAAGTTTCGTAGGCGTTCAGCGCTTTGTCATAATCTTTGGCATGAGAATACTGATCCGCCAGTGCCCGCCACCAGCGCATATTATTCGGCTCCGCCTGGACTTTAGCCTCCAGATCCGCGATGATGCCGGCTGAGGATGCCGCGGTCTGAACCAGACGGTTTTCTTTTTCCAGACGATCTGACTCCTCCCGATCCTTGAGTGCCGCGCGGAAGTCATTCGTTTCTACCGCGGTCTCATAACCGCCTTCCTTCATTGTACGGCTGGCGGATACATCCTTGAGAGCCTGCATCAGCTCCAGATCGCCCGGATTTTCCCGAACCAGCTGGGCATAGATCTCTTCAGCTTTGCCCGGCTGACCGACTTTCGCGTAGGTATCAGCCAGTTTTCGAGCCGTTGCCATATCTCGCTGGCCCAGTTTATTGAAAAGAAGCTCCAAAGAAATCAGCGCGGTCTTTACATAATCCACGGACAGAGCAGTCTCCGCCATCAGATGATGCGCCGATACATTGTTGGGATCATCATTTAAAACCTTTTCCAGCGCGGACATCGCCTCACCCGGATTGCTCTTCATCAGCATTTTGGCCTTACTCAGGTGAGTAAGACCTCCCGACATACTGAAGGCCTTCTTGAAAAAGCCTTTGCTGCCGCCTTCTTCTGATTTCCTGAATTGAGTGATACGCAATGCCTGCCGGCACTCCACACATCCGGGTTCCTTATCCAGAAGCTGGGTGAACAGCATGATCGCGTAATCATAATTTTTTTTGTCTAAAGCGATGCGGCCCTTTTGGTATTGTTCCTTCCAAAAAGGCAACAGATCGTTAGCCATTTTCTCAGCCATACGCCATTCAATCTAGCACAGGAAGCCTTCAGATGCAACAATCAAAGCGTCATATCCATCATCAAATGAGTTCTGAAAACAAAAAAAGAATAGATCAATCATCATCTCAGTGATTGACGCGTTTGCTCCAGAATCGTAAAGTATCTGTGGAGAATTTCTTGGCAACTTTTCCATGAAGTTCATCCTCTGAATTTTATTACTATGTCATTATCTATTAAATTGAATCCGGCTTTGGAGAAACTGCCGGTTTACTTGCCGGGACGCCCCATCGAAGAAGTAGCCCGTGAGCTGGGACTGGATCCCCAGAATATCATCAAGCTGGCCTCTAACGAAAATCCTGTAGGCCCAAGCCCTAAAGCTGTTGAGGCTTTAAAATCTTCTCTTCAGCAGGTCAATCTGTACCCCGACGGAAACGCCTTCTATCTCCGCAACAAGCTCTCCCGCAAGCTGAATCTGCCCATGAATTACATCACTTTGGGCAACGGTTCCAATGAACTGCTGGAATTGATCGCTCACGCGGTACTGATGCCCGGTGTAGATACGGTGATGAGCCAATACTGCTTTGCCGTTTATCCTATTGTGACCCGTTTATCCGCCGCGAACCCCATCATTGTCCCGGCTAAAAACTACGGGAACGATCTGGATGCCATGCTGAAAGCGATCACACCCAACACTCGGATCATTTTCCTCGCCAATCCCAATAATCCAACAGGAACGCTCCTGACACAGAAGGAATTAGAGGATTTCCTCGCCAAAGTGCCCAAAGACATTCTGGTCGTTATTGACGAAGCCTATACCGAATACCAGGATACCCCGCCTGATTTTGTTCCGGCCATTCGTGAGGGTAAATATGAGAACCTGGTGATATGCAGGACGTTCTCAAAGATCTACGGTCTGGCTGGTCTGCGTATCGGATTCGCGGTCGCGGTACCTGAATTCATCGCCGCGCTGGAGAAAGTCCGTGAACCCTTCAACACCAACTTGTTAGCTCAACTGGCCGCGGCGGCCGCGCTGGATGATGACGAGTATCTGGATAAGATCCGCAAGATGAATAAAGAGGGACAACAGTATCTGCAAAAAGAACTTAAAGCAATGAATGTGGAATTCGTTCCCTCGATAACGAACTTCCTGCTGGTCAAAGTCGGCAATGGGACTCGTGTTTTTGAAGCTCTTCAGAAACAAGGTATTATCATCCGCCCTGTGAACAATTATCAACTGCCCGAATGGGTGCGTATCACAGTGGGGACCATGCCTCAGAATGAGAGACTTATTGCGGAACTCAAAAAAGTCCTGTAATCCAAAATCATAATGATAGCCCGAACTTATACCGCGACTATTCAGGGGATCGTCCCGATCATGGTAGAAGTGGAAGCCAGTGCTTCACTCTCCGACAATTCGGTCATCACGATCGTGGGACTCCCGGATGTCGCGGTAAAAGAGGCTCGCGAGCGTTTGAAACCGGCGCTCCTCAACTCCGGTTCCAATCCGCTGAACGAAAGCATCATCGTCAATCTGGCCCCGGCGGATATCCGCAAAGAAGGTCCTTCTTTCGATCTTCCAATGGCCATCGCCATCCTGGGTGCCACCGCGCAGATCAACTCTCCTTTGCTGCGAGATCATCTTTTCAGCGGCGAACTGGCTCTGGACGGCACACTGCGCCCGGTTCGGGGTGCTTTGTCTATGGCTCTGTGCGCCAAGAATCAAGGAAAGAAAGGGATATTCCTGCCAGCTGAAAACGCGATGGAAGCGGCCATTGTTTCAGGGATAAATGTTTATCCGGCTAAGAATCTTGCGCAGATCATGGCTCATCTGTGGGGTGAACAGTTCATTGAACCTGTTAAACAGGATTTCAGCTCTGTTTTTTCAACCAGCTCGTCTGAGCTGGATTTCGCGGATGTGCGGGGACAGGAATCCGCCAAACGCGCGCTGGAAGTCGCGGCCGCCGGCGGACACAATATTCTCCTCATTGGACCGCCGGGAACTGGTAAATCCATGCTCTCCAAACGCATCCCGTCTATCTTGCCGCCGCTGACCTTTGACGAAGCCATTGAAGTCACACAGATCCACAGTGTTGCCGGTCTTTTGAAACCGGAGGAACCATTGATCACCACTCGCCCGTTCCGCAGTCCGCATCACACTGCCAGCAGCGCGGGATTGCTGGGCGGTGGTTCGTATGTTCCCTCTCCCGGTGAGATCACACTGGCGCATCATGGCGTACTCTTTCTGGATGAACTCCCGGAGTTTAAACGCAACACATTGGAAACGCTGCGTCAGCCGCTGGAGGAAGGGATCGTTTCCATTTCCAGAACTTCCGGAACTTTTATCTTTCCGGCACAGTTCATGCTGGTGGCGGCCATGAACCCCACTCCCGATGGGAAAATGCCCCACCAATCCCGCAGCAATCCCCTTCAGATCCAAAACTACCTGGGGCGCATTTCCGGGCCATTGCTGGATCGTATCGACCTCCATATCGAAGTTCCGGCGGTCTCTTTCCAGTCTATCTCTTCACGATCCGCGAACGGCGAGACTTCCGCGCAGATACGGGAACGAGTTATCGCGGCACGGCAGATACAAACTCAGCGCTTTGCCAATTCTCCTCATATCACTTGTAATGCCAGGATGAGATCCAGAGAACTGGGGAAATTCGCGGTCCTGGATGATGACTGTCTGAACATTTTGAAGATGGCGATGGACGAGAACCACTTCAGCGCGCGCGCTTACGATCGTATCCGCAAAGTGGCCAGAACGATCGCCGATTTAGACCATTCTGCAAATATCTGTCCCCAGCATGTCATGGAGGCGAGTCAGTACCGCAACCTGGATCGCCAAATCTGGGACTTCAGAAGCTAAAACGAATCATCTTCTCTGAACAAGGGAGGAACAGGATGAAAAATAGAGCATGAAACCGCTCAAGGTAAAAATGATCTTGCCCTCTCTGGAAGAAGCCGGAAGTCCCCACTGGCGTCCCGTAAAGTATTCCCTGTTTCCGCCACTGGGTCTGGCAACACTAGCCGGTTATTTTTCGCCTGAAGATGAAGTCGTTTTGCAAGATCAGCATGTGGAGATACTGGACTTGGACGACACTCCGGATCTGGTCTGTCTGCAAGTCTATGTAACTAACGCATACCGGGCATACGCCATCGCGGACAGATACCGAGCCCGCGGCGTGTTTGTTGTGATGGGCGGTCTGCATGTCACCGCTCTGCCGGAAGAAGCCGCGCAACACGCCGACACTCTCATTCTGGGGCCCGGTGAAGAAGCTTTTCCCCGTTTCATAGGGGATCTCAGAAATGGCCGTCCAGAAAAGATCTATATCGCGCGGTGGCGTTCCATAGAAAATATCCCGCCTGTTCGACGAGATTTGATCAAACGCCAGAAGTACCTCGTTCCTAATTCGCTGGTCGTATCACGCGGCTGTCCGCATCACTGCGATTTCTGCTACAAGGATGCTTTTTTCAGCGGCGGAAAGTCCTTCTACACCGCACGGGTGGACTCGGCTCTGGCAGAGATCGATGGCTTGCCTGGCCGTCATCTTTACTTTCTGGATGACCATCTTCTGGGGAACAAAGAATTCGCGCGCTCTTTGTTCGACGGCATGAAAGGCATGGGGCGCGTTTTCCAATCCGCCGCCACCGTCCAGTCCATATTAGATGGCGACTTGATCGAGAAAGCCGCGGAAGCCGGTCTGCGGAGCATTTTTGTCGGGTTCGAGACTTTTTCGCCTGAGAATCTGAAACTGAGCAACAAGTTCCAGAACCTTCAGCGTGACTACAGCGCGGCTGTCAAACGACTGCACCAGCTGGGGATCATGATAAACGGCAGTTTTGTGTTCGGTCTGGATTATGATGATGAAGATGTATTCCGCAGGACTGTGGACTGGGGCATCGAAAACGCCATCACCACATCCACATACCATATCCTGACACCATATCCCGGAACCCGTCTGTTTGCCCGGATGGACGCGGAGGGACGTATCCTGACCCGTGACTGGAGCCGGTATGACACACGTACCGTTGTCTATCGAACACAGGGTCTGACCGCGAAACAGCTGGAAACAGGATACGAATGGGCCTACCGGGAGTTCTATTCCTGGCACAACATCCTCAAAGCCTGTTCTTATGACACTTCCTTCAAACAGAAGTTATCCCACCTCATGTACACCGGCGGATGGAAAAAACTGGAACCAATGTGGAAACTGCTTACCAACGCCGGACTCCTGAATCAAATGCTTCCCCTGCTGGAAACAATCTTGTCCAACACCAAATGAAATCGTTATAAAAAAGCTCTTATACTATCTCTTGAACATATTCCTCAGGAGCCAGCGGAAGCGCAGCCAATAGTTTTTCAGTTTCCGGCTGGGGTATCTGGCGGTCCATCTCTTTAACATCCAGGGATCTGTGTCGGCAAAATTGACTCCACGTTCAACAGTGCAGGCTGTCTGATAACCGGCCTCCCGGACACACTCCACCACAGCCGGGGAAAGATCTCCGTAAGGATAACAGAAATGGTTGACGGGAACTCCAAACTTATCCTCCAGAAGCACCTTGCTGCGACAAACTTCATTTTTGACCTGCTCCGGCGATAAGCGGCTAAGGTGTGAATGTGAAAGAGTGTGAGACCCAATAAGTTGACCTTCCTGCAGCCATTCCCGGATCTGCACCTCATCCATCAGACGCTCCTCCGCCTCGCCCAGCGCCGCGTCCCAGGTGTTAGTCTGACCGATCATTCCGGCAATCACAAACAAGACCGCTTTCGCCTTTTCCTCTTTCAGAGCGTCCAAAGCGTACCGAAAGACATTCTCATAAGCGTCATCAAATGTGATAATGACCCGGTCATTGGGTACTTGCAACGACCGCGCATCCTTCGGTGAAGTAAAACAGAATCCGTTGTTTTTCAGTTCTTTAAGGTGATTGCGGAAAGTACGCGCGCCCAGATACAAACCTTTCAGCCGGGCTCCACGGGGCCGGGGGCCGATCTTGTGATAGGTCAAAATGGGCAATCCCTTGCGAAACAGATGTTTAAACGGACGAATGCCGGAATAGTACTCAGGAAAGTCTAGCATAACTTCACCGGCCACAAGGATTCCATTTTTATCGGCAGAGCTCAAGTTTTGAATGATTTCTTTTACTTTAAGGGGATATTCCGCAACTTTTTCAGTTTTTTCAAAAAAAAATCTGGATTCACAACAATTCTATATGTATCATTGTCCGCGTATGAAGTTTTAATGCAAGTATTGACTTCTGACAGAAAATGAGTCTGTACGAGCACAAATATAGGAATAAGATAAGAATATGAAGAAGATGGATGTATCACGTCGTCAATTTATCAAGAGCTCTTCCGTACTGGCTGCCGGTGCGATGGTTGCTCCTTACGTTGTTACCAGCCACGCGGCTCCGGTAAGTGATCTGAAGGTCCGTATCGGCCTTGTCGGTTGCGGTGGCCGTGGTCAGGGTGCCACATGGGATGCCATCAACGCCGCCAAAGAACACGGCATCAAAGACTGCAAAGTCGTTGTCGTGGGTGACGTTTTTGAAGAAAAAGCCAAGGGCTTTGCTGCCAATGAAAACATCAAGGCCGCCTATGAATTCGGCTTTGACGCGTACAAGAAGGTCATTGACAATCCTGAAGTCAACTATGTGATCCTGGCGACTCCTCCGGGATTCCGCGCCATGCACTTTGCTTATGTCACGGAAAAGGGCAAGAACTGCTTCACCGAGAAACCGGTGTGCGTTGATTCCGCTACAGCTCGTATCTTCCTCAAAGCCGCGGAAGAATCTGTCAAGAAGGGCATGAAAGTCGTCGCCGGCACACAGCGCCGTCACCAGCAGGGATATCAGGAAACCATCGCCCAGATCCAAATGGGTGCTATCGGTGAAGTCCTGTCCATGCGCTGCTACTGGAACCAGGGCGCGATCTGGAACTATCCGTGGGACATCAACAAGTCCGATATGGAAAACCAACTCCGCAACTGGTACCACTATCTGTGGCTGTGCGGTGATCACATTGTCGAACAGCACGTTCACAATGTTGACGTTTGCAACTGGGTCAAAGGCACACACCCTGTCCGCGCTTACGGTATGGGCGGCTGCGAAGCCCTGAAGGGTCCGAATCAGATTTGGGATCACTTTGCTGTGGAATATGAATACGCGGATGGTACCCGTATGTACAGCCAATGCCGTCAGATCGACAACACCGATGCCAATGTCAGTGAATATGTGGTCGGCACCAATGGTTCCTCCAATCCGAGCGGCAACATTACCTTCAAGAATGGTAAAGTGTGGCGCGCCAACCAGGGCCGCAATCCTTATGTCCAGGAACACATGGATCTGATGACCGCTATCGCCGAAAACAAGAAGGTGAACGAGGCCAAACAGGTTGCCGAAAGCTGCATCACCGCCATCATGGGCCGTGAATCCGCTTACTCCGGCCGTAAGGTCACATGGGAAGACATCATCGAAGGTTCTCAGGAGCTGATGCCCGATAAGCTCGTGGATCTCAATTCTCCTATCAAACCTTGGAAGAAACCCGAAACCGTTAGCTACGAACTGTCTGAATAGTCAGCAACCGGTTAGGAACTAACCATTTAACACAAAACCGATCGTCTTAAAGGCGGTCGGTTTCTTTTTTGTTTTTACGAAAAAATGAGGAACTAATTAGCCCAATGGAGTTTCTCCCGGAGAGTATTGAAGAAGGAAGTTCCCTTGAAGTGGATCAACGAAATAGTGCGTTCACTGCGCATAAAGGAAATGGAATCCCCTGTATTCAGTGCAAAGTGCTTTTGACCGTCCGCCGCCAAAATCGTCTGCAATTTCTCAGAAAGTACACTGACAGAGATCGTTGATTTATCATTTACCACCACAGTCCGATTCTGGAAAGAATGAGGACATATCGGCGTGATTGAAAACACGTTCGCGTTTGGCGTGATGATACCGCCGCCTGAAGCCAATGAATAAGCCGTGGACCCTGTCGGGGTCGAAATGATCAGTCCGTCACAAAGATACCTGGCTACAAACTGATCATCCACACGCACATCCAGCTCGATGATCCTGGATTTGATAGCGCGCGATATCACAAAATCATTCAGCGCGACTTCGCGGATGTCTTCTGAACCGATCTTACCGCTCCCGGCCAGCAGCGAGCGTTCTTCCAGATCGAATTCCCCTGCCTCCAGTTTTTCAAAAGCACTATCTATTTCACCAGAAGTGATTTGTGTCAGAAAACCGAGGCGGCCTGTTTTGATGCCCAGCAGTGGCACTCCCAGCCCGGCCACTCTGCGTGCAACGCGCAGCATCGTGCCGTCACCACCGATCACCAGCAGCAGATCCGCCTCACACGCCAGCGTCTCCGGATTTTGCAAAACACGCACCGTGTCTGGCAAACCGCAAGCCGCCGTCGCTGTTTCCGACAGACAGCTCCATCCATGACGAGAAGCCAGAGCCAACACCTGATGGACGATCTCCGGACTTTCTTCCTTCTCCAGGTTAGCGATGATCCCTACTCTATTTAATTTCTTCACGGCCAATTTTATCCGTATGTTTTAAATGAACTAAAAACTCTTTGTTTCCCGCCGGGCCTAAAATAGGTGATTCCACATATTCCGTCCATACGATCTCCGGGATGCCTGCGCAGAACTCCTTCAGCTCCGCCAACACTCTTTCGTGGACTTTCGGGTCACTGATGACACCTTTGCCCTTGGAGACTTCGCTCTTGCCGGCCTCGAATTGGGGCTTGATCAGAGCCACAATACTGCCGGTCTTCTTCAAAAACGGGATCAACGGCGGCAGGATCAGTTTCAGGGAAATGAATGAACAATCCACCACGATGATATCGGCTCCGCCAAATCCCGAATCAAAATGCGAGTGACTTAAATACCTCGCGTTCAAACGCTCCATGACAACAACCCGTGGATCCTGACGCAATTTCCAGGCAAGCTGTCCCTGTCCCACGTCTATGGCGTACACCTTTCCGACTCCGTATTGCAGCAGACAATCGGTAAAACCTCCGGTGGAAGCTCCAATATCCAGCGCCACAGCCTCTTTCAACGGAAGTTCAAAAGACTCCAGGGCGTGTTCCAGTTTGAACCCGCCGCGGCTTACATATTTTTCCGGCGCAGTGACTTGGATATCATCTCCATCGCGCACCCAGTCACTTGGCTTGCGGGCCGTATGACCATTGACTGTCACTTTCCCGGCAAGGATCGCGACCTTTGCTTTCTCACGGCTTTCCGCCAGCCCGCGCTCCGCGAGTACTATATCCAGACGTTGACGTGTCATCAGACACCCCATCTATACCACCATAACGCCTTCCATTCAATTTATTCCTGCGCGGACAGTCTGTTTCGCAAAAATTTTATGTAAAAATGAACTAAAAAATTGAAAAAATTTTTTCTCTTGTTATAATTGGCTCCGTCGTATGAAGAGAGTATCTCGTAGAAACTTTTTGAAGGCCGGCTCGCTTGCTACATTAGCAGCGACGATCGGATTCCCCACTATCATCCCCTCCAAGGTATTTGGAGCGAATGATAAAATCGTTATGGCAGCCATCGGTCTCGGTGGACAGGGTCTGCATGATATGCGTTCCCTCATGGCTTCCGACAAGACCCGCTTTGTGGCAGCTTGTGAAGTTGATTCTGACCGTCTCGAAAACGCGGTCAATATCATCAATGAACACTACAACAATAAGGACTGTAAGAGATACAGCGATTTTCGCGAGATCATTGCCCGCAAAGATATTGACGCGGTCACCGTGACAACACCGGATCACTGGCACGCCATCATCAGTGTGGCCGCCGCCAAGGCTGGTAAACACATCTACTGCGAAAAACCGCTGGCCAACTCCATTGCTGAGAGCAAAGCCGTGCGCGACGCTGTTCGCAAATACAATGTCATTCTCCAAACCGGCAGCCATGAACGCTCCCGTTCCAACGCGCGCTATGCCGCGGAACTCGTTCGCAACGGCTACATTGGCAAGCTGAAAGAGATCATCATCCAGATGCCCACTGTGGAAGAACACCACAACCGCATCCGCAAGTTCACCTCTGTTCCCGCCGTGAAACCGCCGATCCCGAAGAACCTGGACTATGATATGTGGCTGGGTCATACCCCGATCATCCAGTACTATCCGGAGCGTCTCCACCATCAATGGAGATTCCATCTGAACTTCGGTGCGGGTGAAATGTCCGACCGCGGCGCCCACGTGATCGACATCGGTCAGTTAGGCCACGGCAGCGACGATACCGGTCCGATCGAAATCACAGCCAAGGGCTGGGATGCCGATCATGGTATCTACAACACCCCGATGGAGTTCGAGTTTGAAAACACCTACGCTGATGGTGTCAAACTGATTGGCGGTACCGTCATCAAAGAAGGTACAAGCCCCGGCGGACGCGGTGTCAAATTCGTTGGTGAAGACGGATGGGTCTTTGAACACATCCATGAAGGTACTTTGGAAGCCTCCAATCCGGAATGGCTGGAGCTCATCGAAGAAGGCGGCAAACTCGGCAATGAAAATCGTGAACTCCGCAAACAGTTCAAGATCCAGCTGGGTCGTACCGGCAGCCACTACGCCAACTTCCTGGATTGCATCCAATCCGGTCAGCGTCCGTTCGCGGATGTCGAGATCGGTCACCGCAGCGCGACTATCTGCCTGCTGAATATGCTCTCCATGCGCCTGGGCCGTCCGCTCAAATGGGATCCGGTCGCTGAACAGATCGTTGGTGACGTCGAAGCCAGTGAACTGATGATGCCTGAATGGCGCGGTGATTGGAAACTCAGCTAATTTGCTCTGTTTAAAACATTAGAATAATCTAAGAAAGGGTACAGCGGTGTACCCTTTCTTATTTTTGAGAAATAGTGTTTCTCCCTACAGAGGGACAAGTGGCACACAAAAACCGATAAACTAAAATCACCATTAGGATTTTAATTTCATCAAAACATATTGTTATTCAATAAGTTATATCTATTTACCCATGTCTGTCTGTGGTTCTTTTTATTCATCCAGGATCGTCCGCATTGCCTCACGTAAAACATACTTGGCACACAGGTTTTAATACGTTAGACTTGCATTTGCGAATGAGATTTCGGCAACGAATAACTCTTCTTGCGGCACTTTTGGCAGCCATAGCCCAGGCAGGCGCGGAGGATTCCTCTGAAGATCAAACCTGGCATCTGGAATCTCTCAGCCAAGAGGGTCTCATTGATTATGACTATAACACCGGCATCAGCCGAGCGTCGGGCGGTGTCATCGTCACTTATCAGGATACGATCCTGACTGCTGACGAGGCAACCCTGAATAATAATACCGGTGAAGTCACGGCTTCCGGCAATGTCGTTGTCAAACAAGGATCTTCGCAGGATGGCAGCACTCCCATGACCTGGGCTGGCGAGAGTGTCCAATACAATTTCAAAACAAGGGAAATGACCACCGGACTCTTCAAAGCCGGTGCGTCTCCCTATTTCGCGGCCGGGGCGGGTCTCTCCTTCGACATGGAAAACTCTGCCTATCAGATGGAGGATGCCTTTCTGACAACAAATGACCGCGAAGATCCCTACTTCAAGATCCGGGCCAAAATTATCAAAATCGTCCCGGATAAATATGTAGAAGCCAGGAAAGCAACCGTTTACGCCGGTGATACTCCTGTTCTTTATTTCCCTTACTATCATCGGCGGCTGGAAAAACACCGTTTCTTTTATGTGCCGGAACCGGGCTACCGCAGTGTTTACGGGGTTTATTTACTGAACGGGTTTCACTATGATTTTACTAAAAATCTCTCCGGAACCAGCCATATCGACTATCGCTGGGATCGAGGGCTGGCCGGAGGACAAGATTTTGAGTTCAAGCATCCTGTATATGGTATCGGCCGCTTAGAGACCTATTACACCTGGGACCACAAACCGCATAAGTACAATAACGAGCAGTGGATACCCCATGAACGCCAATGGGTTTACTTTGACTATCGTC
>DBVN01000028.1:16176-71144 GCA_002308515.1 Verrucomicrobia bacterium UBA1263
CTCGTGACATGCGGGAGGATCTTTACAATAAGAACCAGCAGCCGAACAGTTTTGTTGAATACAACTACGACTGGCGCAACTTCAATTTCAATGTGCTGGCTCAGCCCAGAGTGAACGATTTTTTCCAAACCGTTGAGCGACTGCCGGATATTAAATTTGACGCTTACCGCCAGCAATTAGGTGTATCCCCGCTCTACTATGAAAGCCAGAGCCAGGCCGGTTATTTTAACTATCGCTATTCCAACATGGATAAGTTCCGGCCGGATGACTACAGTGCCTTCCGCGCGGACACATATCACCAGATCACCTTGCCTGTCACATCGTTCGGGTGGCTCAACTTTACACCCCGTATCGGCGGACGCGGTTCTTTTTACAGCGAAAGTGAAGGCTCTTACAAAAAGACAGCCAACGTAGGCCGTGCCATTTTCAATACAGGCGCGGAAACTTCATTCAAACTGACCCGTACCTGGAAGAACGCCGAGAATAAATTCTGGGATGTCAGCGGTCTGCGTCACATTATAGAACCCTCTTTCAATTATATCTTTGTGCCGGATCCTTCCCGCAATTTGGATGAGATACCGCAATTTGATGAGATATTGGAAACCTATCGCATGGTACCGTTGGATTATCCTGACTATACCGCGGTGGATTCCATTGACAGCGAAAACGTAATGCGTCTGGGACTGAGGAACCGCATTCAGACCGAGCGCAAGCGCAGAGATGAAAACCAATCCCGGCTGGTCAATCTCATCAACTGGGCCATGTACACAGACTGGAGACTGGATCCCAGAGAAGATCAAACCCGTTTCTCGGATTTTTACAGCAGTTTGGGTTTCGCGCCGCGAGACTGGCTTTCTTTGACCACGGAAAACCGAGTCTCCACAGAAAACGGTGATATGCGCGAATCCAGCAACTATCTGACCCTTTATCCCAGCCCGGACTGGAGTTTTGCTTTCGGTTACCGTTTCATGGAAAAACGAGTCATCCCGGACTGGCCGGAACTTTACAGTAACAATCTGTTCATGGGACGCTTCACCGTGCGGCTCAATGAAAATTACGCGTTCCGCACCCGCCTCCAGTTTGAAGCCAGAGACGGCACTCTGGAAGAGCAGGAGTACACCCTTTACCGTGATATGACCTCCTGGGTCGGCGCGTTACGTTTTAAGATCAGTGAAAACCGCAACGGCCCCACTGACTTCTCAGTCTCACTGGGATTCCAGCTGAAAGTAATGGCATCCCCCAACCTGGGCGGAGATGTAGATAAGTTGAATTTTTATCAAACGATGTACTAATTATGAACACTGAAAAACACGCGGGCAAAGCCAATATCGCAGGCAGAAGGATGCTGTGGAAAGTGATCATTCTCGTCTTTGCGCTGATCGCGGGCGGTGTCGTTGCCAAAGCCGTAGGCAGCTTTCTCGTCGCCATCACCGGTGTTGTTATTTTTCTATGGATCCTCCTGAGCGGATTCATCCTCTACTTCTTTCGGGATCCGACTCCCGTTGTTCCCACACTGCCGGGCATCATCGTCTCTCCGGGACATGGAACCGTGGACTTCATAGGTGAAACCACTGAATCTGAATATGTCGGCGGGCGGTGTAAACGTGTCTCCATATTCCTCTCCATTTTTGATGTCCATGTCCAAAACGCCCCCGTAAGTGGTCAAGTAGAGTTTATGAAACATACCAACGGGCAGTTCGTCAACGCTATGAGACTGGAATCCTCCGCCACGAATGAAAACCTGCTGATTGGTTTCCATACGCCGGAAGGACGGAAAATATCTATCCGGCTCATCGCCGGACTGATCGCGCGTCGGATCGTTCCCTGGGTACAGGAATATGAAACCGTTGAACAAGGCGAGCGTATCAGCCTGATACAGTTCGGCTCCAGAGTAGACATCTATCTGCCGTTGGACGCGGATATCGCGGTTCGTCCCGGAGATAAAGTTCGCGGCGGAGAAACGATCCTGGCCAAGTACTAATAACATTTATACTTTTCAAAATCACTGTGAAATATAGACCCTTTCGTTCAGAAAAAAATCAGGAAAACGAGTCACGTCGTTCCGAACAGGAAATCGCAGAAAACAAAGATGTTAAAATCTATTTTCTGCCCAGTTTGATGACTGTGGGCAATCTCTTTTGCGGTTTTCTGGCACTTACCAAAATCGTTGAGGCCGACATTGCTTCCGCTAACTTCGCGGCAGTGATCCGTCAGGCTCTTTGCTTCATCCTGCTGGCGTGCATTTTTGATGCTTTGGATGGCCGTGTGGCACGCATGGGCGGTGAGGAAAGCCCCTTTGGACGGGAACTGGATTCACTGGCGGATTTGATTTCTTTTGGCGCGGCTCCGGCATTTCTGGTCCATCGCATCGTACTGGAACCCGTCTTCAGGGAAACTCCGGAAATCGGCTGGTTTGTGGCTTCCATCTATCTGGTTTGCGGTGCGCTCAGACTGGCTCGCTTCAACTGTGTCGCGGCACTGCCATCGCACAGCAGCAAACCACCTTCCAAAGATTTTGTTGGCTTCCCTATTCCCGCGGCAGCCGGGCTTGTCGCTTCCCTGACCTTGTTCATGCTCTGGTTCCAGGATCGTGATTTTGTGGTCGGCTACTGGCGTTATTCCCTGCCGTTCATCATGGTTTTTCTTTCCTATATGATGGTCAGCAATGTACGTTATCCTTCATTTAAGCACATCAATTTGCGTACACGCACACGCAAGAATTCCTTTATATGGATCGTAGTGGCAGCGCTGGTGATCGGAGGATGCATGGTGATGAGAAGACACGTTCTGCCTGTTTTGCTGCCGATCACTTTTATGAGTTACCTGGCTTATGGTCTGATCCGTACTTGGTTCGACCAGAAAAAATCTAAGAAAAATGCTGAAGATACCCCGAAGGATCCTTCGGATAATTCCAACAACCCTGTTCATTCTTAGTTATTAGCACCGCATCCCTTCTTTTTATTCTCAAACCGCTTTTCGCGGGTTTCCTCAGCGGACTGATCACATCTGTTCCCGTGGGGCCTATCAATGTCACAATCGTGAATGAAGGCGCTAAAATGGGATTCGGTTCCGCGTTCGCTGTTGGTGTGGGCGCGGTCACCATGGAACTGATCTACTGCATGACAGCCTTTACGGGATTCGCGCATCTGTTTGATTCCAACATGATACGAGCCATCATGGAACTGATGAGTTTTTTGCTGGTTTCCATTCTGGGGCTGAACTACCTTCTGGCACGAAGAATTGCAGTTAAGAATTTGGGAGCTAAGTATATCGAAAATAAACTGCATCTGAGGGACGCGTTCACGGTCGGTTTTGTGCGCATTCTGCTCAACCCGGTAGTCCTGCTTTTCTGGATCACAATGGCCAGCACAGTCATCGCGCATGAATTTGTGGATATCCACTTTACCAGCAAGTGTATATATATCACAGGAGTTGGTATGGGCTGTCTGGCCTGGTTCTGGTTCCTCGCCTATGAAGTTGCCAAGCGTATGCACAAATTTTCTCATAAAACTCTTCTGAATATTTCACGTGTCTCCGGGGCTCTGCTGCTTATCATGGCTGTGATCGTAGGACGGGATTTGACTTTAGAGCTTATGAAACTGCAATAAAGATAAACCCGTTCTTGACCTGGCAGGCCGGATGGAGTAAGTTTGCGGGAGATAAGTTATCGAATGATCTTATTGCTTACGCTTTTACAGCTTTATGAAAAATAATATCCTTTATTGGTCTATTGTCTCTTCATTAGCCGGATTCATTTTCGGTTTTGATACGATCGTCATCTCCGGCGCAGAACAGCAGATACAGTCTCTTTGGCATCTTAGCTCCGGGATGCATGGGGTAGCGATCGCGTCCGCCTTGTACGGAACCATTATTGGTTCTCTGTTAAGTGCCTGGCCTTCTGACAGGTTTGGGCGAAAGAAAACTCTGCTGTGGATCGGTATTTTGTATTTCGTCTCTGCTGTGTGGTCCGGTTTGGCGCATAATGTTTACGCCCTGATCCTGGCTCGCGCCATCGGTGGTCTAGGCATCGGCATTTCCACTGTAGCCGCTCCACTTTATATCGCAGAAATCGCTCCGGCTGAGACACGTGGACGTTTGACCGCTCTGTTCCAGTTCAATCTTGTGTTCGGCATTCTGATTGCCTTCCTCTCCAATTACTTCTTAGGAAAATATCTGGATGTTTCCGTTGCCTGGCGCTGGATGCTCGGTGTGGAAGGTATTCCCGCCATTATCTACACTCTGCTCTGCTTCAAGATCCCTGAAAGTCCCCGTTGGCTCATCGGTAAACGCAACAACCGCGCCGAAGCCAAGACCGTTCTTCAGGCCATTCGTCCCAAGGCAACAGAACAGGAACTGGAAGCACAAATGGATGAGATCGCACTTTCCTTCACCAGCAAAGCCTCCACAGAACGTTTCTGGACCTGGAAACTGCATCTGCCCATTTTACTGGCCTTTTTCATTGCCTTTTTCAATCAGCTTTCCGGTGTGAACGCGATCCTCTATTTCGCGCCCCGCATTTTTGAAATGACCGGTTTAGGCTCCAGTGCCGCGCTGTTGCAGTCCGTTGGCATTGGTATTTTCAATTTCATCTTCACCTTTGCGGGCGTTTGGTTGATAGATCGTCTGGGGCGGAAAACTCTTCTTTACATCGGCGCGTTTGGTTATATCGCCTCTTTGACACTGATCGGATGGGCATTCCATACCGGACACATGGCGATCGTCCCCTACTGCACATTCGCCTTTATCGCCTCTCATGCCGTAGGGCAAGGCGCGGTCATCTGGGTCTTTATCTCCGAAATATTCCCCAACCGCTTCCGTGCAGAAGGCACTTCGCTGGGCTGTTCCACTCACTGGATATTCGCGGCTTTGATCACCACTTTCTTCCCGAAAGCGGTCACCGCGTTCCAGCCGGAACATATCTTCTTCTTCTTCGCGGGAATGATGGTACTGGAAGTCATCTGGATCAAGACCATGGTTATTGAAACCAGAGGCGTTCCTCTGGAAGAGATCCAAAAACGCCTGGGCATTAGTTCAATGAAATAGCCCGATTCAAAACCACAAAAAATCCCCGGCAAAACGTCGGGGATTTTTTGTTTTCAAATGGTTTTATTCCAAAGTCACAATTAGAAATTCCTCTTCAAATAACGATTTTGGATTTAAGGAAAACAGAAAATTTCTTCTATTCGCTTATAAACAAACTGTATTTCCATTCCTATTTCACTCTGTAAAAACTGATTTGATTCACCTCGCAGATATAGGTAGAACCACCAAATAATATCATCACTTAACCATTTTAACTCTTCTGAATACCCTTTCTGATATATCTGCTGGAATTTAAAAACATAATTCTTCAAATCGTTATGTTCAGGGAATGGTTCATTTTCCAATGTTGCAATGATCGCGTCCAATTTGGGCAAGATAGTCTGCTTCAATTCTTTTATCATATAACGATCACGATCCTCATAAGATACTATTTCCAATGAAGGAATAAAACGATGAAGTATTTCATATTCTTCCTTTGATATATTCAAATGAGTTGTGTAATCGTAAGGCATGATATATAAAACATCTTCCTTGCTGTTTCTTTCAAATACAATGGTATTGATTGAACAACCAAACAGTGTTCTTGCATATAGATCGGCAGTGTATAATCCTGAATCCTGAGTTTTGAGCAACTGGATTATTTCATCGGATATTTTGCACCGCGCTAATGTTTGTTGTGTTGCGTCTTTAGATTTGTTTGAAGAAGTAAATTGGATTGCTTCCAGATGGAGTAAATCTTTGAAAAAATTCGGTACTTTGGATAAATCTGTTTTCCCTAAATCAAGGAACTCAAATAAAATGCTAGATGAGAATCGCTGTGCAAATTCGATCAACTGCTGATAGATAACACCAACAGGTTCTTTCATTACCCAAAACTCTTTCAAATTATTTTTTAGCATTTTTATTTAATTTTAGTAATAGAAAGAGACCCCTTTTCCTTGGTATCAGAGCCACTCGGATTCAGGATAGGAACCAAGGATCTTGACGTAAGCGCCCAAATGTTCCAGTTCATCGATCGCAAGCGCCACTTCCGTATCCTCAGTATGTCCTTCAATGTCCAGGAAGAAATAGTATTCCCACGCTTTGCGCTTGTTAGGACGGGACTCGATACGGGTCATATTCACCTTGTGACGTGTGAAAGGTTCCAAAGCCTTGAACAAGGAACCAACTCTGTCCGGAACACTGATCATCAAACTGCTGCGATCCTTACCTGTTCGGGGCGGACACTGGCGGCCTAAGACCAGGAACCGGGTGCAGTTCGCCTGACTATCCTGAACATTATCCTCCAGAATATCCAAATCATAAGTTTCAGCGGCCATCGAGCTAGCCAGCGCCGCTCCTTCCGGATCTTTAGAGGTCAGCTCCGCCGCGCGCGCGGTGGAAGATGTCTCCATAATCTCCACATGCGACAAACTTCGCTGAATCCAAAAACGACACTGAGCCAGCGCCTGCGGATGGGAATACACACGCTTGACTTGATCCCGGCGGCAGCGCCCGATGAGACATTGACGGATGGGCATCATGATCTGAGCCACGATCTTCAAATGGGTATCCACCAGCATATCCAGTGTATTGTTCACAATACCTTCTGTCGAATTCTCAACAGGAGCTACACCGTAATCCGCACGGCCTTTGCCGACTTCGGTAAAGACATCCGCTACTGTCCTCTGCGGGATATACGTTAAACTGGTGCCAAAGCGTTTTAACGCAGCCTGATGCGTAAAGGTTGCCTCTGGTCCCAGGTAAGCCACCACCAGCGTCTTCTGCAACGACAACGCAGCTGACATCACTTCCCGGTAAATGGCGCACAAGGATTCATCTTTCATCGGACCTTGGTTCAGGGACTTTACACGATCAAAAACATCCCTCTCACGGTGCGGAGCGTAGATTTCCTGACCATTTCTGATTTTGATCTCACCAATGCCCAGCGCGTGGCGGATCCGTTCATTCAGCAGCTGAACGATTTCTGCGTCCAGACGATTAATTTCCTTACGATGGAGTGTCAATTCTTGCTCAATCGAGGAACTTGTTAAAGGATTTTCCGGGGAAGACATAAAAACTATTCTTGGTTAGAGTTTGAATCAGTATTCGGTTCTGTATTTTTCGCTTCTTCCGAATTTTCAGTTTCGGGCACATTATCTATCGGTTTGCCAGAAGGATCTAAAGGCAATTCGGTTTGAGCCGTTTCTTCGCTATCCGTATCAGGGACAACTGTCTGGAGCGGAGCCGGTGTATAGCGCCGTAATTCGGAAGCGTCGGGCAAATCATCCAGCGAGGCTATCCCAAAGTATTGTAGGAAATCAGATGTCGTTCCATATAAAGTAGGTCTCCCCGGCAAATCGGCTTTGCCTCGTTGCTCCACCAGTTTGCGTTCCAGTAAAGTTCCAATCACTCCATCCACGGAAACGCCGCGAATCTCTTCCATCTCCGCTCGTGTCATGGGCTGACGATAGGCAATGATAGCCAATGTTTCCAGCGCTGGCAGTGTCAAACGAGGCGGACGAGGTTTTTCTCCCGTGAGAAAACGAATCCAAGGCGCGTATTCAGATTGGCAAACAAACTGCCAACTGCCTGCCACACAGGTCAATCTCCAGGATCTTCCCAGTGCTTCATATTCATCCCTGAGAATATTCAGTTCCTGTTCGATCTCATTCGGTTTGAGTTTTTTGAATGCCTTGATCGCGAGATCTTCGCTTTTATCCGCGACTCCGCTGAATACTTGTCTGATCTCGCCTATAGAGAGAGGTCTCGGAGATGCGAAAAGAAGGGATTCAAGGATTGATTTTACTTCGTAATTCATATTATTCAGCGGCATCTAAAATATCTATTTCACCAAAGGCATGAGACTGCTCCACCCGAATCTCATGCAAACGCGCCAGTTCCAAAACAGCCAGAAAAGTCACCACCACTTCAAAACGAGTATAAGACTGCTCCAGAAGTTCCAGGAAATTTACCTTTTTCTTCTCTCTCAGCACGTTTTTGAGAAACGTTATCTTCTCGCGAACAGTCCAGCGTTCTCCCACGATCTCCTGTGGGACACCCCGTTCCTTCATCCGTGCCAGGACATCATTGACAGCTTGCAGGAGATCCATCAATGTGATCTTAGGTCCTTGCTGTTCAAAATCATCCGGAGGAAATTCCTGTTTTACGGATTGATGCGGAAAACAATTTTCCTGTTCAGCTTCACAGCGCTGGAGTTCACTTGCAGCTTCTTTAAACTTCTTGTATTCAACAAGCTTACGAATCAATTCCCAACGAGGATCCACATTATTTTCCTCGTCCAGATCCGTCAGCGGTCGCTGATCTACCGGCAGCAACTCTTTGCTTTTGATCCAAATCAAAGTAGCCGCCATCACAACAAACTCTCCAGCAACATCCAGATCCAGACGTTTCATCTGTTCCAGGTATTCCACAAACTGAGTCGCAATCCGTGTGAGGTTGACCTCGTAAATATCCACTTCCTCCTTTTTGATGAGATAAAGGAGCAAGTCCAGAGGACCTTCAAAAACAGGTAGTTGTATCTTGTACTCAGCCATGGTGAACACATTTCGGCAAAAAGCCGTGACTATTTTTTCACAGAGAACGGGAAAATGCGAGCATTCTCATTTATAAGTTATCCACAACGGATTCCACCTGACCATCTTGGAGCATAGTCCTGATTCGAGTGCCTGGTGTGATCTCTTTCACACCTCGGACGATCTTGCCGTTTTTCACATCCACGGTAATGGTGTATCCCCTTTTGAGACTTGCCTTTGGATCCAGCAAATTCAATGATTGCTTCAATAGTTCCAGCTCCGCGCGTTTGTCGTGAAAAGCATGACTCCATTGATTCTCTAATCGGAGACGCAGCATTTGCAATTCTCTTCGGGGCTGCTCTGTTTTCCCGGAAAGTCGGATATTTTTGAAACGCAGTTGGATATCCCGAAATTTATCATAATCTTCCGTCAGCTTTCGTTTCATTGCCTTGTCCAGGCTTTGACTGATGTCGTCCAGCCTCAACCAAAAATCTTCCAGTTTGCGTTTCGGAGATAAAAGCGAAAGATGTTTTTTTACAGTTTCGATCCGTTCTCTGCAGGAGTCCAAAGTCCGATCCATCCATAACTGTATCCGTCTCAAGGCTTCATCCAGTTCATCGCGAATATCTTCCAAATTCTGGATCAGGAAACGAGCCGCCGCCGTAGGAGTAGCGCAACGGACATCCGCAACAAAGTCACTGATGCAGAAATCTATCTCATGCCCCACCGCGGAAATGACCGGCAAAGCGGAAGCCGCGATGGCTCTGGCGACGATCTCCTCATTGAAGCACCAGAGATCCTCTATGCTCCCGCCGCCGCGTGTGACCAGGATCACATCCAATCCCGGCTGTCCTTTTTTCTGTTGGGCTTGATGATAACGATTCAGCAGATCTATGGCCGCTACGATATCTTCCGCCGCTCCTTCGCCCTGAACTTTGCTGGGAGCTAAAATGACATCCACCTCCAAACGGCCGGAAGGAGTCCGCAATACCTTTAAAATATCCTGTAACGCCGCTCCTGTTGGAGAAGTAACGATCCCCACCCGACGAGGATAAGCCGGAACAGGACGCTTGCGCTCTTCATCAAAGAGACCTTCCGCCTCCAGCTTTTGTTTCAGCTGCTCAAAGGCGATCGCCAGATTTCCTTGCCCCGCTTCTTCCAGCTCACGCACGATCAACTGATACTGACCTCTGGGCTCATAAACGCTTAGCTCGCCGCGAAGGATGAGTTTTTTCCCGTCCTCCACCAATGAGCGTTTGACACCTGTCGTTCCTTTGAACAAAACGCACTGGATCTGTGCTCCCGCATCCTTCAATGTGAAATAGCGGTGTCCGGAACTCTGTACCCTCAGACCGGAAACCTCGCCGGAAACCCAAACCTCTCCAAACTGTTTTTCTAAAAGAAACTTGATCTCTCCGGTCAACTCCTCGACCGTATAGACTTTGCGATCAAGCTCCAAGGAAGCATCGATCCCTATCGGTTCGCTTGTTTTGTGGGCAGAACCTGTCCTTGTTCCCTTGGCAGGCGGAGGTGTTTCGCTCTTTCCAAGGAGCATATCACCAAAATCCCATTGAATATATTCTTCCCCCATAGAAATCAATTCTGGTTTTCGCTATCGTCCCATTTTCGTGAAACCCGTTCGATCGAAACTGCCCGTCCCGTTTCATTATCCACTGTCACAATGACTCCGTTCAGGCGGACATCCGTGGAAGCGATCTCAAAACGCTGAGGCATTCCGGTCGTAAAACCTTTTACAACAGCCTCGATATTCCGGCCGATCACACTTTCATGCGCTCCCGTAAAACCAGCATCACAAAGAAAAGCCGTTCCTCCGGGGAAGATCTCTTCATCCGCGGTCTGCACATGGGTATGTGTCCCGATCACCGCGGAAACTTTTCCATCCAGGAACCGACCCATCGCAATTTTTTCGCTGGTTGCTTCCGCGTGGAAATCCAGAAAGATGACAGGCGTTTGCTTGCGCAGTTCTCCCACAATGGAAAGCACCACCTGAAACGGATCGTCCACAGGCTTCATAAACGTCCTTCCCATCAGATTGATCACACCTATCGGCGGACAGACACCTCTTACCTCGAAGATATTCCAGCCCGATCCGGGTGTCCCGGCTGGATAATTCGCCGGACGCAGCAGACGAGGCTCTTTTTCCAGTAATCCCGCCGTTTCCTTCTGATCCCAAACATGATCGCCCAATGTGATCACCTGAGCGCCATACTTAAACAGTTCGGCCGCCGTCATCGCAGTGATCCCAGAACCCCCGGCTGAATTTTCTCCGTTCACAATAACAAACTCGATATCATGCTCTTTCACCAAAGAAGGCACAATATCTCTCACCGCGTTTCGTCCCGGTCTTCCAACGACATCACCAACAAACAGTATCCGCATACTACGTCACCCAGATATTACCTCACAATCTGTCTGCGAAAAAGGTAAATATCTGGCCGAAATCGATAAAACAGTATCCCTTTTTCTTGACCTTCACGAACAGAGGCTTTTTACTTTTCTTGCTTTATGAGTGATCGAGGTCATTGGTCTGGAAGTTACGGTTTTACGCTCGCAGCTATCGGTTCCGCTGTCGGTTTGGGAAATCTATGGCGTTTTCCCTATTTGGCCGGCATGAACGGCGGCGGCGCGTTCGTTCTTCTTTATTTGTTCTTATCCATCATCTTAGGTGTCAGTTTGCTGATCGCGGAACAGGCTTTAGGCCGACACTTTGCGACAAGTCCTTACGGGGCATTTCGTTCCATCCATCCCAAGTTCGGCTTTACCGGGACTATCGCTATTCTGGCCAACGTCCTTATTTTTTCCTTCTACGGCATGATTGGCGGCTGGGTCATTTTTTATCTGGTCACTTCTATCTTCTGCCCATCCATCCAAACGCCCGAAGGCTTCGCACAATTCTCAGGCGGGATCGCTCTGCCCATTATCGCACAGCTAATTTTTATGTTCCTGACCGCTCTGCTGGTCTGGTTCGGCATATCCAAAGGCATTGAAAAAGGAAACCGCGTGATGATGCCGCTTCTTTTTATCATCTTGATATTGATGTGCATACGATCTCTGACACTGCCAGGCGCGTGGGAAGGCGCTATCTTCCTGTTCAAACCGGACTTCTCGAAAATCTCCGCCGCGACGGTCGTGGCCGCCACGGGACAAGTCTTTTTCTCCATGAGTGTCGGTTTCGGCATCATGCTGACGTATGCCAGTTATCTCAAGAAGGATACAAATATCGTCAAGACCAGCTGGGCCGTCGCCTTGAGCAACTGCCTGGTCGCGGTACTGGCCGGACTGGCCATTCTGCCGGCGGTATTCGCTTTCCACATGGAACCGGCACAGGGGCCGGGACTTATGTTCGTGGTTATTCCGGAAGTATTCCGCATGATGACGGGCGGTTACTGGTTTGGCATCCTGTTTTTTGTCCTTGTTTTCTTTGCCGCTCTGAGTTCCTCCATTTCGATTCTGGAAGTTCCCGTCACCTATCTGGTGGATGAGCATAAGATCTCACGCAAGAAGGCTGTCGTGATCGCCAGCTGTATCTGCACGGCTCTGGGCATCCTCTGCACTCTGTCCATGGGCAGCACTTTGGGATGGTTCAAGGTCGGAGGTCTGGGGATCTTTGACCTGATGGACTTCATCAGCAACAACATGCTGCTGCCGGTCGGAGGCGTGCTGCTGTGTATCCTGATCGCATACGTCTGGGGAATGAAAGGTGTTTTGGCTGAAGTCACACAGGACGGTCAAATACCTTTTCACGGTCAAAAATGCTGGTGCTTCATCATCCGTTATCTGGCACCACTGGCTATCATCTGCATCCTGCTAAGTGGAACAGGGATATTAGAGATCATCAGTGCTTTTGCGGAATAGCCCCGCATCCATGCATTTCGCAAAAAGAATTGATATCCGGGCGGTTTCAGCGGATAATCCCTTCTGTATGAAGCAAACATTCGCTTTAACTTTGGGAGCAGTCCTGCTGACACTTGGTTCACAGGCATCCGCTCAGAACGCCGCGGATCCTTTCTATGGAGACTGGGAAGGAACGGTCAAATACAATGGACAAAACCAACAAGTGGCTGTCTGCATGATCCCCTTGGGCAACAACCGCTATGAAGCCCGGTTCTTTAAAGAATTCGGCAAACAGGATGATCCCCTCTTTTTCATCACAGGCGAGATCAAAGACGGCTCCGCTAAATTCATTGATCATGGCGCTTTCAGCTTTGATAAGGTAAAGTATGACACTCAAGACGGGATCGTACTGGATTCGACCCTCTGGACCGGTGAAGTCAAAAACAACACCCTGAAAGGCAAGCTGGGAGGCAAGGACAAGGGCACCTTCGATCTGAAGAAAACACTGAGGACTTCCCCGACCATGGGCAAAGCGGCACCCAAAAACGCGAGGATCCTTTTAGATGGAACCGAAGCCTCCAAAGAAAACTTTTTGGATAACGGTACTAAGAATTCCATTCGCTGGGAATTAAAGGATAACGGAGCCCTGGAAGTCAACGGCGGCGACATTATTCCCAAGAAAGGTTTCAACGACTGTGTGATGCACATCGAATTCCGCTCTCCTTATTATCCGGATCGTTTCGGTCAGGCACGCGGCAACAGCGGCGTTTATGTCAACGGTGCCTACGAGATCCAGGTGCTGGACAGCTATGGATTGCCCGGTCTGGACAATGACTGTGCCGGCATCTATCAGATCCAGCGTCCCGCGGTCAACGTCTGTTTTCCGCCTGACTATTGGCAGACTTACGATATCGACTTCACTATGCCTCGCTTTGACGCGGACGGCAAGAAAACCGCCAACGCCCGTCTGACACTGCTGCACAACGGGGTCAAAGTCTATGACAATCTGGAGCTGCCGCACGCGACTCCGGGAGCCATCAATCCGGGTGAACGGGATCAGGTCGGACTCCTTCTGCAGGATCATGGGGATAAAGTCCAGTATCGCAATATCTGGGTTCTGGAGAAATAAGATCTCCACTCCATAAAGCAAAAGAGACGGGATGTTTTCTCGTCTCTTTTATTTCTGATCCTCTTCTAAGAAATCTGCCAAGGGCTTCATTTGACGTATTTCTTTTTTATCGATTTGTTTTAATGTACGATCACCATAAATTCCCCAATACTGTTTATTCCAGCGGATGCGGATCGCAAAAAAAAGTGCATCAGGAGAAACAGCCTCATTGGTTGAGAGAAAAATCCCTGAAGGTTCTAAAAAAGTTCTTACTCCCGATTCAGTGGCCAAAAATTTCACCTTATCTTGAAATACCATTGGTGAGGATTTCTCATAGTAAATATCGTAATACCGATACATCTCGCTTTGTAAAGCTCCTAACATTTCCTGTCGGCAGTGTCTACATTGCATATAGCTTGCAAAGACCCCCATCCCAAATATAATAGACAGGATGATTCCTACTACGATCAATTCTTCCTTTGTTCGATGATTCATAACATTTTTATAAAAAGGCACTAATTAAAATCATAAAGCACCATTAGTTTTTATACAAACACTCCGCTTATTGGCTCAAACTTATTGTCGATAATATCAATCCAACTATCAGTACCATCCACACAATAAAGGTAACACCATACCCATTCAATTTGTCGCGGTATTTCTTTGAAATTATACCTATTCCGAAAAGCATATTGTAAAATATTACTGATATGATCAGTGCTCTATTACTATAGGCATTACTGAAACAAAAAGCTATCGTCATTGAAATCAGAACACAAATGGCGACCTGAACAGCATATTTATTCTTTAAATCCAATTTCATTCTTTCTCATCAAATATCACATAAACACCTTTTCAAAAGGAATTGAAAGAATTGCGCCAATAAAACTTATGAGGGTCACAAATAAGATTAATGAATATTTGAATTTGGAAAGGAACCAATCAAAATACCAGCCTGCCATCAAGATTAAATAGCCAACGCAAACAAACATTAGTGGCTGCGCAGTAATCAATAAGGAACCCATGAAAAATAATACAAACAGTATATTTATTGAAAAATATAAAGTACATTTTGATTCTTTTTTATCCATAAAATAAACGCAATCTTTAGTATAACTCATTCATATAAACGATTGAGCATTGAGATAAGCATCTTGCCTTCCGGGGTCAATGTGTAATTATCAGAGATTTCATATTTCCCCTCATCCCGAACATAAAGCCGCCCATCCATAGACATACGGCCTCCCGCAAAGGCATATTCATAAATCAAGTAAAGGAGATACTTTTTGTAAAACTGTATTTTATGTGAATAGTCTAATAAAATGATATGACATTTTTTTTCATTCTGTTTGGCTTCTGCTAAAATCTCAAAATATGTATTCTCATTTGTTTTTAATAATCCCCCTGGATGAGTTGACGGTTTGTATTCTTCTTGGTGAAGCAGCAAAAATTGAAATTCTTTTTCTGTAAGAACCATTTTCCCAGAAAAAGTATTCCTCTTTAATTTTCTTAGCAAGAGACGTTCGTTCATATCCTCTTTTATTTGTGGAACTCCCCCAGCCAAACATATTTTTGCGGATCTTAGATTATAGAGCATACACAATCTTCTGGGATCTCCATTCAGCATATCGTACATCGAATATGCTCCAATACATCCCCCCAAAACAGCAGCACATCCTGCAATCAGCAGAAAGATGAAAATTTCAATCTTTGTAAAAAGCAATCCCCAAAACATAATAAGGAGAATTCCAACAGCTGCACCACCAGCCACACCACTGATGAATATCTTTTCCTTTCTCTCTTGTTTTTGATTAATCGAAAAACATACATCTTTTAGGATACCTCCACTTTGTGCCACTGTATTATAAATTTTAAGGATCAGATTAATGGCAAGAAAATTTCCCAATTCTATTTCCATTCCATTCATTGATACCTTACGAAGGTACTCCTTTTTATTCCTTCCACAAGCTCCATTCCATAAATAACCTCTTAGGAAATATATAAGAGCTCCACTTACTATAAAAAAGTATACGCGATTATTTGAAAAAAGGTGAAAACATTGGTCTATAGTGCAAACTCGACCTGGTATTATCTTCCCTTCCAGCCAACAGTTTCCATGGATCTCCATCGTAAGAAATCTTTCTTCATCTTTTGTAAGCTCCATCACACAAAATTCGTCATCCATTTTACGAATAGATTTAAAATCCATGTCTTCCGTGTAAATGACTTCATCCGGTAAGAGTCCTCTTATATATCGAATATCCATGGCAATTTTGTACAAAAGATCTACTTTGAATTTGTGGAAACAAGCCAGGGATGGATCTCTTCCCATTCCTTGACACGGATATGATAGTTTGTTCCCAAGTTGGTAGAACTCCCCTCCAAAGGCAATTGGATCGCCAGACGATCTCCTGTAAAGCGGGTATCCGGATGGAAGGTCACCTTGCCGCCGACCAGCATTCCGGAGTAACTGAGCGCGTTTGTGAAAATGATTTCGCTGTAAGGCGCATAGATACGCGCGCAAAGCAGAGTATCCGGATTTCCCATGAAAATGAGCTTCTGCTCGGTATTGGTACCGCCCCATATCGTCAGGCGCTTCCAATTCTTTTCAACCGCGGCAAAGGATTTCGCGCCCAATGTCATATCCGCCGCCGGAAACAGTGTCAATTCCGATTTTTCTTCCATCGTCACAGGCGGTTCCGTCAGAACATAACCGGCAGGAATACGCAAATTCACCACGGCACCCGTTTTCAAAATGATTGGATAGAGTTCCGCAGCGGTGATTTTATAATCCCCGGAGGCATCAAACTGGTAAACCATCTGCGGAGCCTCTTTTGTCCCGATATTGACGATAGGCGCGTCTTTGCAATTCGCTTCCGCGGGACCTGACTTCGGAGGAAACAAAGCCCAATTCAGCCGTGTCAATAAATGATTGGTTTCATATCCCCAAACCGCGTTAGTAAGGAATGCCTCACTTCCAACTTTAAGGACATCCGCCGGGATCTGAACGAGATTAGTTTGGATCAGATTGGTATCTGTTTCCAACGGAAGCTGCAATCCCTGGGGCAAATAAGAAGAAGCCAGTGAATAGGTTCCCTGAATAACATTGCTGCCTTTGAAAGAATCTATATTGGGGTATGCGGCGGAAATGACCCGGACACCGTCATTCACATTCGTATCAGTCCCCGCGACATTGGTGCCGGCAACAATCACATTTCCTAAAAAATCCAGTTGTCTGGAGGCGATCAGTTCACCCTGCAAAAATCCTTTATGCGCAAAAGTCTCATACTCCGTTTTTATCCGCAGGAACCGAATCAAAGGATTCGTCCCATTCAATGGATAATATCCGCCCAGAGCATAGATCTCCATCTCCGCGTCAGAAACAGGATGGAATCCCGTCACATAAAAAGCCCGCCCCTCATCCAGCGGTTCCGGTTCCGCCAGTATCGTCAGCTCACTGTTCGTGGGAAATCCCCAGTATTCATAGCGGCCGTCATTCGTGATCCAGCGGCTCTTCAGAGCGTCGGACGAAGGAGCTGTCTCGCGGATAGCTGGGATCGTCTTCTGTGAAATCAGATATTGAACAGTCTCATTCGCTCCGGATTCCGCGGCGGTCAATGCCAGCCGCTGCTGCATGGCCGCCATTTCGACACGAGTCTGCCCCGACACCAGAGCGATGAAGGATAATATCGTCACTGATGTCAGCAGCAAAAGCGCCAGCACGAAAACTAAAACAAAGCTCCTCTGGCGCTGGAATCCGGTTTTGATCCTCAACTTAATATCTGGCTAGGCATTGCACTTGAGAACACCGTTGAAATATCCGATAGACTCCGCCACACCCGGCAGAACATCGCTCATATCCTTCGCGTATTCCAGGCTGCAAACACCGGTGTAATTGACCTCTCTCAAGGTATTGAACAACTTCGCGAAATCGATCAGCCCGCGTCCGGCCTCAATACACCAGCCCGACTTATCGGCTTTGTTGACATCCCAGACATGCATATCATAAATGCGGGAACTGTATTTCTTCACATCCTCAATGAGATCCAATCCCGAACGCACCGTGTGACCAATATCCAGGCAGATACCCAACCGTTCGTCCAGGTCTTTTACATGCTCCCATACATCAGACGCGACCGGGAAAACTTTGATATCCGGCCCATGGATGTGGATGGCGACTTTGAAATCATATTCTTTCACCTTCTTTTCCACCAGCGGCAGGAGTTCATAATCAGGCACTCCGATGATGAGCTTTACTCCCACCTTTTTCGCGTATGCAAAGGCATTATTCACCTCAGCTTCACTCTTCATATAGATGGGACCTACGCCATAAGGAGTGATCTTGCGATCTTTGAATTTACCCAGAACTTCCGCGATCTTTTCATCACTGGCATTGATAGGCAGATGAAAATCCTTCAAAGACATATAGCGTACATTCACACGATCCATCATTTTCAGAGAATCGTCTAAATTGTATTTCGCGAAAGTATATCCGGCGCATCCGATCTTGAATGGCCAGGGCTTGCCGTTTTCCTTAGCGGAAACGTTTTGTGTTACGGACGAAAGGCTCAGACCGCCTAATCCCACGGCAGCCATCTTAAAAAAATGTCGTCTATTCATAATAAATCCATTATTAGTTAAAAATTAAAAACACCATTCAGTAAATTGGCTAAGGGGAAACTGTAAGCCGAATTCTGTCTGCACTCTTACGAATGGAGAAGATCATTTCTCTAAGCAACCTAACCCGAAATCCCGGTTTTCACCATGAAACGGACCACTTCCAAGGATTCCCTATTTGGTCTTGCGCCGGATGGGGTTTTCCCTGCCCCGTAAATTACTCCACGGGCGGTAGTCTCTTAAGCTACCTTTTCACCCTTACCTCTCGCGAGGCGGTATATTCTCTGCGGCACTCTCCGTGAAACAGCCTTGACGCTGTCCCCCCGTCTGTATCCTGTTCGCACAGGTTAGACGGCATCCTGTCCTGCGGCGTTCGGACTTTCCTCCCATGATTTCTCATGAGCGACCTTCCGTTACCCCAAAGCCAACACTAAGTTACAGCGACACGCAAGGTTAAGCAAGCCTAATCTGACATTTTCAAGGAAACATGAATTCCGAATTGTACAACGGTGCTTTGCTGGGCTATACTTGGGAAAGGATATGAGCGCGCCTCGTCATATATGGACCTCTCCGAGAGGGATTTTAGAGCTCGGTTTCCAAGGGTATTCCTGCAACTGGGGAACCTCTATTGCCATTCTCTATGAGGATCTGGATTCCGTACTGCCGTCGATCATGAGAATCCTTCACGCGGGATTACTGGCCGAAAACCGGCAAAACTGTTTTCTTTCGGAGCCGGTTCAGGAAGCCTTGATACACCTTTACGAAAAAAAACATCCCGCGGAGGCAGTTCATCTTCAAGAGCCGGAACATTTTTCCTTTACGGATCCGACCAAAGCCGAAATCATTTTCAACCCTGATGATCCTTTGCAGATCAGCGATCATATCGATAATTTCTACTATGCCAGCCAAATCGATAAGGAAACCCCTATCCGCTCCATCCTGGATATCCGGCAAGCTCTGCCTTTCTATAAGAAACCGACTCAGCTGGCCGAAATGATCTTCCATATCAATTTCACCATTTGCAGCAAAGACTGGCTGCAAATCGTTCTCTATGACTTGAATGAGATCAGCGCGACTTTCCTGATGGCGGCCTTGGAATACCACGCTTTTGTCCTGCGCAATAATAAATTGATCCAAAACACTCTTTATAAAGAGGATAAAAAGAAATAGAGACTACTCCCCCATGAAGCTGCAATGAGACCATGATCCCGGATGTCATCATAGATCAAATTCGTGACGCTAATGATATTGTCGAAGTCATCAGCGCCTATCTGCCCCTGAAAAAGAAAGGCCGGGAATTTGTCGCGCTGTGTCCCTTCCATAATGAAAAGACCCCCAGCTTCAACGTCATTCCTCAGAAACAGATCTTTTACTGTTTTGGATGTCACAAAGGAGGAGATGTTTTCAAATTTCTGTGTGAGTATGAACACATTCCCTATCCTGAAGCTATACGCCGTCTGGGAGAAAGAGCCGGCATTGAAGTTCCGGAAGACAACAGCGTATCTTCACTGAACCGCTCCGTCAAAGAATCTATGCTGAGGATCCATGAGGAGTTCACTCAATACTGGCATCGCCAGCTGCTGAGCAGTCCGGAAGGGCAAATCGCCCGCGACTACCTGGCAAAGAGAGGTGTCTCAGAGCAATCCATCGAAGATTTCCGCCTGGGTTACACTCCTAAGCTCTGGGAAGATACCCCCGTTATGGCACAGCGCCTCCATCTGGATATGGATCATCTGGTCGAATCGGGACTTGCCCTCGCTCGCCAATCTGATGGGAAAAACAGCTCCGGACTCTATGGACGATTCCGAGGCCGGTTGATGTTCCCCATCTGCAATGATCAGGGACAAGTGATCGCCTTCAGTGCCCGTGTCCTCTATCCCGATGACAAAATGGGGAAATATGTCAATTCCCCTGAAACTCCTCTTTTTCACAAAGGAAAAGTCATTTATGGACTCGACCGGGCCAAACGGGAAATCACGGAGAAGAAATTCTCCATTATCTGCGAAGGTCAGCTGGACCTCATCAGTTGCCATGCCGCGGGTTTTCGGAACGCCGTCGCACCGCAGGGAACCGCCTTCACCGAGGATCAGGCCCGTCTGCTCAAACGCTTTGCTCCCGAAGTTGTCCTGTGCTTTGATGGTGACAACGCCGGTCAAAATGCTGTCATAAAGGCTTTTGACATTCTCATTAAATCAGAACTCAGCATGAAGGTCCTCTTCCTGCCCGACCAGCATGACCCGGATTCATTTATCAAAGCTTATGGAGCGGAAGCCTTTGGAAAACTGCTCAACACATCCCGGCAATTTTTCGATTTCTATCTTGCCTATCTTTGTCAGCACCACAACAAAGACTCTGACACAGGCCGCTTGCAGATCGTACAGGCAATGGGTGAAGCCTTGAACAAGGCAGACCAGCCGCTGCTGACAGATACTTATGCTCAGAAAACCGCCAACCTGCTCAATGTCAGCACTCAAACGATTTTAGATCAATTCAAGCGCATTCCTCAGTACTCTGAAAGAAGATATGCTGAAGCACCTGCTCCGGAACAGTTTGATGATGCCGGAGAACCTATGGATGAAGAAGAATTCATCCCCCCCTCCAAACAGGATCGCTGGCTTCTGAAACTCCTCCTCATGAATAAGGATCAATGGGATAGGGTCTGCCAGTGTTTTCAGCCGGAATGGGTCGAAAACAAATCTGTAAGAGAGATCATCACTTATATACTGGATCTCCACACCGCTGGCGATTGGTCACAAGACGCTTTACTAAAAGCATTTCCATCTCCGAATATCCAACAGCTTCTTTATGAGATACTGGTGCAGACAGTAGAAAACATCCCGGAAAAGGAACGTCAACTGAAGGAACTCCTCATGACCTTACGCAATAAACACTGCAATCAGCTGTTGAGAAACATCAACCAGCAGCTGCTGAAACCTGGAATTTCTTTAGATGAACAACTTCAATTACTCCAGCAAAAAGAACGTATCCGGCAAATCAAAAGCACACCCTTGATATGATGTTATTCACAACGGGTTGTGAATAACTTTTTCGTTCATCTTTTTGACATCCCCGGTTCATTATGCAAAGCTCTGATTCGTGAGTGTGACGAGTGACAATCCAAACAATGAAGTTCCTGATGAAATCCCCGCGAATCCACCGGAATCCTCTGAATACAACTATGTTCCAGAGGAGGAAGTGAATCCGCTCCCGGCAGAGGAAATGGTACCTCCTCCCGTCAAAAAAGGAACACGTGGACGCGGACGTAAAAGTCACACAGCATCCTCCCGTTCAGATACAAACGCCATTCACCCTCCTCAAAGGCAAACTCCCTGTTCTATTGAGGCGGAACAAGGTGTTTTGGGATGTATCATGCTCGACCCCAGAAACAATCTTGCTTTATTCATTTCAAAACTCAGTGGCAAAGACAACTTGGAAAATATTTTCTATGACGTTCGTCATCAGACTTTGATCTCCCAGATCATAGCCATGAACGAGGAATCCACCCCCATTGATGACCTGACTCTGATCCAGCGTTTGAACGATCGCGGGCTTCTTGACGCGGCCGGCGGTATTGCCTATGTATCCAGTCTAAAAGACGCGCCACCTTCTCCGCTGAATATGGAATACTATCTGGATATCGTGCGAGAGAAGTATCTTTTGCGCAGTCTTGTCCAAACCTGCACGGTTTTGGCGGAAGATGTATATTCTAATCCATCAGATGTGGAAGCTCTTATGGATAAAGCGGAAAAAGAGATCCTGCGCATCAACGGTGAATGGGTTCATGCTTCTTCCACCACAATGCAGGATCTCGTAAGGAATGCCTTTCAAACCATCGAAAACTATTTTAACCGCAAAGGCGATCTTACCGGTCTGGCTACAGGATTTCCTCAGCTGGATAAAATGACTTCCGGTCTGCACGAGGGAGAAATGATCGTGATCGCGGCTCGTCCTTCTATGGGCAAAACGTCCCTGGCCATGAACATCGCTGAACACGCTGCCATCGAATTAAATCAACCGGTAGGTGTGTTCAGTCTGGAAATGACCGCAGACTCTCTGGTCATGCGTATGCTTTGTTCACGGGCTCAAGTCAGTATGCAGTCCATCCGCAACGGAACTTTGACTAACCAGGACTTTATGCACATGACCACAGAAGCCAGAAGACTGGCTTCTGCTCCGGTCTATATTGATGACACTCCGGGACTGAGTATTTTGAATCTGCGAAGCCGGGCGCGCCGCATGATGGAAAAAGGCATCAAACTTTTCGTGATAGACTATTTGCAGCTGCTGCACTCCTCCGTGAATCAAAAAGGAGACAACCGTCAACAGGAAATCGCGGATATTTCAAACAACATCAAAAGCTTAGCTAAAGAACTCAAAGTCCCGGTCATCGTCCTGAGTCAGCTCAACCGTGACGTGGAAAAAGAGAAGAACCGCGCTCCTCGCCTGTCAGACCTCCGTGAATCCGGTGCCATCGAGCAGGACGCGGATATCGTTTTGCTGATCTATCGTCCTAATAATAAGGCAGAAGGACACTATTCCAAAGATGAAGATGAGGAACCGAACTCACAAAACGCGGAAACCACGGTCCCCATCAAACTGATCATCGCCAAACAAAGAAATGGTCCAACCGGTGATGTCGACCTTATTTTCTTGAAAAATTACACTCGATTTGTTAATCCTACCCGTGTACGTCCAGAAGACGTACAATAACCGTAGAACCACATAGAATCGAGGCCACTATGCGAGAAACTTCGTATAGCGGAACTCAGAGAACCTCAGATGAAGAAAAAAATCAGACTCTGTGCTGTTGTTGCCGCTCTGCTATTGCTTAGCGGACAACCTCTTGCATGGGCACAAGGACAGTCCTCCTACGAGAATACGACCGTCCAGAAGATCACTATCACCCATGTGGGACCGCAAGCTGTTAATGATGACTACATCCGCTCCAATATTCGCATCAAACCTGGGGACACCTATGTACGGACGGTTATAGACGACAGTATCAAAAACCTCTATTCCACAGGATATTTCTACAATATCCGCGTGGGTGAAGAGGATGCCGGAGCCGGAGATGTCAACCTTACATTCTTTGTTCAGGCAAAGCCCATCATCACAGACATTCAATTTGTTGGAAATGAACATATCAAGAGACGCGCATTGATGAAAAAAGTCTCTTCAAAAGTGGGCGCTCCCCTGGATGAACACAAACTTTTCAAAGATACCCGTGATATTTTAAAGAAATACCAACGCAGCGGCCGTCAGAAAACAACCGTTAAATATACTACTAATGTAGATGAAAAAGCCGGCCGCGCCAGTGTGGTATTTGAAATCGTAGAAGCACCGAAAATCAAAATCAAAAAGGTTCTCTTCGATGGGGCCAGCGCTTTTAAACAGAAGAAATTACGCAAAGTCGTTAAGACTCGCAAATTCTGGTTCCTCTCCTTCATTACCGGCAGCGGTACACTGAAAGATGATCAGGTGGCTGAAGATCAGGAAAAACTGACAACCTTCTATCACAACGAGGGTTATCTCGATTTCAAGATCAATGACATCAATTCCGATGTGATTAGCGAAAAACGCATGATCGTCCACTTTGATATCGAAGAAGGCCAGCAGTATCATGTGGGCAAGATATCCTTTGAAGGAAATAAGCTCTTCAGTTCTGATGAGATCCTGCGTGGTGTTTACACAGAAGGAAATCTGTCCAAGATGTCTATGCTGGAAGGCAGTGTTTTCTCTCCAAAAGGACTCACCGCTGATATCGAAGCTATTGAGGATTACTACGGCTCCCGCGGTTATATCGATGTCATCGTCAACGCTGTAAAGATCCCTAATGTAGAAAACTCTACGATGGATCTTATCTATCGGGTCGAGGAATTTGATAAATCCTACGTTGAGAAAATCGAGATACGAGGCAATACCAAAACCAAAGACAAGGTCATCCGCAGGGAATTAGCCATCACACCGGGTGAAGTTTTTGACATGACTCGTGTCAAACTGAGCAAACGCCGTCTGGAAGGTCTGCAATATTTCTCCAAGGTGGATCCTCAGCCGGAGCCGACCGATATTCCTGATCGTAAGGACTTGGTTATCAACATTGATGAAAAGGATACCGCCAATTTCATGGTGGGCGCGGGCTTCAGCACCGTTGATAATCTATTCGGTTACGCGGAAGTTTCTCAAAGCAATTTTGATTTGTTCAAACCACCCTACTTCATGGGCGGAGGTCAAAAGATGCGTTTGCGCGCTACCATCGGCACAAAGCGGCATGACTACATCCTGTCCTTTGTCGAACCGTGGCTTTTTGGCCGTAAGCTCGCGTTGAGTACAGACTTATACTGGAGACAAATCAGTTACTATTCTGATGAATATGAAGAGGAGATCCTGGGCGGCAAGGTTGGTCTGACCCGTACCCTTTGGAACGACTTCTGGATAGGCGGTATTGCTTACTCTCTTGAAAATGTGAACATCAATCATGTCACATCAAAAGCGCCGTATGTCATCCGCCAGGATCAGGGTTCCAATCTGATTTCCAAGGTCATGCCCTCCATCGCATACGACACACGCAATTCCACAATGCTGCCCAATGGCGGTCAGCGCACTGAATTCCTTCCGCAAGTAGCAGGCGGTCCTTTCGGAGGTGATTTCAGTTTCTATAAACTGGAATTGAGAACTTCCTGGTATTTCAAAGGCTTTGGCGAAGGTGATGTGCTGGAAGTGATGGGACGCATCGGCACTATGGATAATTATGATAATTCCGACCATATCCCCTTCTACGAAAAATACTATTTAGGCGGTGCCTACGATATGCGCGGCTATAAATACCGTCACTTAGGTCCCCTCATTGAAGGCGAACCTGTTGGCGGTCAAACTTATGTCTTCGGCAGCTTGGAATACTCTGTTCCTATCATCGAGGAATATCTGCGTGTTGCGGCATTCTATGATATCGGCTGGGTCAACCCGGACGCCTACGATTTCAATCCCTCTCACAGAAAAGATCCTCTGTATGGCAAGTTAGGATGGGCAGATGACGTGGGTCTCGGTGTCCGCTTGAACATCCCGATGCTCGGACCTCTGCGCTTTGACTATGGTATTCCCATCAACGGCAGGAACGAAGGCAGCAGCGGACGATTCAATTTCAGCGTGGGTTATACCCGTGAATTCTAATCTATTGAGAATAAAGTTTTTTGTATGAAAAAATTAGTCGCAACATTGGCAGTCTGCAAAGTTATTTGCGCGCTTGCAGTCTGTTTCACACTCACCTTTGGTGCCAATGCTCAATCCCAAAAGATTGCTACCATTGACATGGTCAAAGTCTTCAATGAGTATTACAAAACAGCTCAGGTCAATAAACAGATATCTGAACTGTCCGAGAAATACAACGCGGAATGGATCCAATTTGAATCGGATCTGAAAGTGATAAAAGAAGAATACCTTGAAGTCATTAAAAGACTCCAGGATCCCGCCGCAACAGAAGAGGCAAAAGCCAAAGATACGGAGCTGGCAAAACAGCTCAATGAAAAAGGTAAAAAACAAGAAACTGATATGGCTCAATTCAAAGCCGACGGTCTTCGCACTCTCGACAGCGAGAAAAAACGACTGAGAGCCAAAATCATCAGCGAAATCTCAGAAGTCGTTTCAAAACGCGCTCAAAGCGAAGGTTATACTCTTGTTTTGAATACAGCCTATAATGAAGACGACCCCAAACGTCCTATTATTTTCACATCCGGAAAAAATGATATCACACAAGAGGTTCTGGATATTTTAAACGCGGATGCTGATAAAAAAACTGAATAAACTATTTTTATATGAAAAAAATCATTCCTGTACTCATTACCTGTTTGACTCTTTGTTTCTGCTGTGAAACAACGGCTATAGCTCAAACAACACAAAAAATCGCTACCATCAATCTTCGTAAAGTCTTTGATGGATATTTTAAGACCAAGCAAGCGGATATCCAAATCAAGGAACTCGCAGCGGGATATGACGCCGAAAGTAAAAAGTATCAAGATGAGTATAAAAAGCTCACCGATGATTACAGTGTGGCTTTCGCAAAAATCGATGATCCCACGATCACCGAAGAGGTAAAAGCTCAGCGTCGTGCCGCCGCAGAAGATCTTCGCGTTGAAATCAAAAAGATGGAGACAATGATCACCCAGTTTGAACGCAGTGCCCGCACCGCTCTCTCAGAACAGCAGCGCCGCTATCGCAAGAACATCATGGATGAGATCACGGAACTTGTGGCCAAACGCGCGAAGAGCGAACAGTATTCCATGGTTTTTGATGTGGGAGCGGACAGCGCTGACCGCAGTCGTATCCTCCTGTACACGGATGGTCAATATGACCTGACCGAAGATATCCTCAAACAGCTCAATGCCAATGCCCCCGCGGACATCCTTGAGAAGATGAAAGAGGAACCCATTGAATCTGAAGAACCTTAACAGATGATGGATGACGAATGCCGTAAAGAATGAAAGCGGCATTCGTATAAAATGCGGCATACCATGTATAAACTCATCATCGTGCTTCTAATCGGACTCATATTGGAGGCCATTGGAGTTGTATTCCTAAACCGCGGACTTCACCAAATCGGAGAAGTAAGTCAGGTCAACTTACAAGAAATCGCCCGAATCATCCTAAAAGGTATCTGCAACGGCAACATCCTGTTAGGAGTTCTCTTCGAGGCTATGTTCTTTGGCGCTCTTCTCTATCTGATGAGCCAGGCTCAGGTGAGTTTTATATGGCCAATGACCAGTTTGGGATTTGTGTTCACAACTCTCGCGGCATGGCTGATTCTCCGTGAAGAGATCGTTCCCCTGCGCTGGTTTGGGGTTCTGTTGATCGTCGCAGGCGCGGGAATCATCACCTGGACAGAAAAAGCGCACGAGATGCAGAAAACAAATCAGGACACTCCCCCTTTAGTAGAAAATAATACATTAGATCAAAAATAATTAAATATTATGGCCGGACATAGTAAATGGGCAAAAGTTAAACACTTCAAAGGAGCCATTGATGCCAAGCGCTCCAAGTTGTTTGGAAAAATCGCGAAAGAGATCATGATCGCCGTCAAGATGGGATCCAGCGGCGATCCAGATATGAATCCCCGATTGCGTATGGCTTTGCTCAAAGCTCGCATGGCAAGTATGCCTCGCGATAATATCGAACGTGCCATCAAAAAAGCCTCCGGTGAAGGTGCCGCCGTCAGCTATGAAGATCTGGTGTATGAAGTCTATGGTCCCTCTGGAGTCGCCATTCTGATCGAGCTCAGTACAGACAACCGTAACCGCACTTCCGCGGAGATCCGTGCCATCCTGACACGCCACAACGGCAGCATGGCTACATCGGGAGCTGTTTCCCGCCTGTTCCAAAAGAAAGGACAATTTATTATTGAACGTGAAGCCGCTGACGAAGACAAGCTCATGGAAGTGGCTATGAACGCGGGTGCCGAAGATTTCAAGTCAGAACCCGAAGGTTATGAAATCATTACCGAGCCGGGTGATTTTGAAGCTGTCTCCAAAGCTTTAGACGAGGCCGGCATCACCTGCGCGAACGCTTCTATTACTCAACTCCCCACAATGGTAACGCCTGTCGCGCCGGATATGGTGGAAACCGTTCAAAAACTGATAGACGCGCTGGAAGATCAGGACGATGTCCAAGAGGTCTTCACAAACGCGGATATGTAAAATTTTATCAAAAATCAATATGCGTTGGACTAAATCACTGATACCGACACTCCGTGAATCCCCTGCAGAGGCAGAGATTCTTTCTCATCAACTTTTGCTTCGCGCGGGCATCATTCGGAAACTCGCCGCGGGACTTTATAATTTTATGCCGCTGGGTATGCGCTCTCTGCGCAAAGTCCAGCAGATCGTCCGCGAAGAAATGGATCGCGCCGGTGCTTTGGAAATACTGATGCCGGCACTGCAACCGCCTGAAATATGGCAAAAGAGCGGCCGCTATGATGCCGCGGGTGATACCCTTTTTAAAGTCAATGACCACGGTAAACGTGAATGGGTACTGGGTCCCACTCATGAAGAGGTCGTGACGACCCTGGCCGCCGGAGAAATCAGCAGCTATCGTCAGCTTCCCATCAATCTTTATCAGATCCAAACCAAATTCCGTGACGAGATCCGTCCCCGTTTTGGTCTGATGCGTGCCCGTGAGTTCATCATGAAGGACGCTTACAGCTTTGATCTGAATGATGAAGCCTCCATGGCCAGTTATCGTTTGATGTATGATACATACACTAAGATCTTCCGCCGCTGCGGTCTGAAAGCGTTCCCCGTGGAAGCCGACGCTGGTGTCATGGGAGGAAAACATACTCATGAATTCGTTGTTCCGGCGGATACAGGTGAATGTGAGATCGCTTTCTGCGACGCTTGCGGTTATGCCGCCAATGTGGAGAAAGCGGACAGCCAAGTCGAAGCGTCCTATACAAAAGACACTGCCGCGGCAGAGGCTTTTGAAACACCGGGAGTGAAAACCATTGAAGATCTCAGCAAAGCACCTTTCAATGTTCCCGCTTCTCAACAGATCAAAACTCTTATCTTCACAGCCGAAGACAAACCGGCTATCCTTCTGCTTCGCGGGGATTATCAGCTGAATGAAGCCAAGCTGGCTGGTATTCTTGGAACAGTCCTGTTCCGTCCGGCAACTGATGAAGAAATCGTCGCACTGATGGGCGCGCATCCCGGCAGTCTGGGCGCGGTTGGAGTCAATGGAACTCCCATCTATGCCGACCTGCTCCTTCAGGGAGCCAGCGGGATGGTCACCGGAGCAAATAAAGACGGACAGCATCTGCGTCATGTGGATATTGCCCGTGATATTCCTTCGGCCAAGTTCGTGGATATCCGCACGGTCAAAGACGGTGAAGCCTGTCCCAAGTGCGGCAAGCCCTTGTGCATCCGTCACGCCATCGAAGTCGGCCAAGTGTTCAAACTAGGTACCAAATACAGTGTCGCTTTGGGCGCTGTTTATTCTGATGAAAAAGGTGAACAGAAACCTTGCGTCATGGGTTGCTACGGTATTGGTGTCACTCGCACACTCCAAGCCATTATTGAACAGAATTTTGACAAAGACGGCATCAACTGGCCTATGTCAGTCGCTCCATACCAGGTCTGTATCACTCCGCTGAATATCGCCGCGGACAGTGAACCAATGAAATGGGCAGAGAAATTCTACGCGGAACTGACAGCCGCCGGTATTGAAGTGCTGATGGATGATCGTGATGAACGTCCTGGCGTTAAATTCAAAGATTCTGAACTGATCGGTATTCCTCTGCGTTTGGCCATTGGAGAAAAATCTCTGGCCAAGGGAGTCGTGGAATTAAAACGCCGCGGCGGAGATTTGATCACTCTCAAACCGGAAGAAGCCGTGGCAGAAGTGATCAAGCTGGTCAAAGAGGAACTCCAAAAACTCCAATAAGCCGTTATGGAACCGCTTCATGCCCCGTGGCGAATCCAGTATATCCTGGGACCGAAACCGGCTCCCTCGGATGAATCCATCTTTAGTCGAATCGCTAAAGAGCAGAATGATGAAAAAAATCACGTGATCGCACGCGGCAAAACATGTTTCGCGATTCTCAATAATTATCCTTATAACGGGGGCCATCTGATGGTGATCCCCTATCGTCAAGTCCCCGCTATCGGGGATTTGACGGATGAAGAACTTCTGGAAATGATGCACTTGGTTCAAACCTGTCAGACAGCTTTGACCGAAACAATGCATCCCCAGGGGTTCAATATCGGCATCAATCAGGGAAAGGTTGCCGGTGCCGGTATCGTTGAACATCTTCACATTCATGTGGTTCCCCGCTGGAACGGTGATTCCAACTTTATGCCGGTCATTGGTCAAACATCTATCCTGCCGCAGGCACTTTCCGAAGTAGCCGAGAACCTCCGCAAGGCCATCCGCAAACTCCAGAGTAATTAAAGATTTCTCGTTCCGGATCATGAGCGAAACAACTTATTACTTTGAAAACATCAGACTGGCTCAGCAGCTTTTTCACGGAAACATCCCTAATCTCAAGGCTCTTGAAACCCAATTTGATGTTAAAACAGTCGCGCGGGATAACTGGATCCGAATCGAAGGAGAACCTGCTGTTGTTGAAAGAGTCGAAAAGATCCTTCAGATGATCGAAGACTCGGTCAAAAACGGTATCATCGTTCGAGCCAGCGACTTCTCTCATGCCATCAAAGTTGCTGAGCAAGACGGCTTGGAAACACTGCGCACACTTCAGGCATCCCGTATTTATACCTCCGCGCGCAAGCCTGTTATCATTCCCAAAACTCTTGGTCAACGCCAGTATGTGGAACTCATTCGCCAAAATGATATTACATTTGGAGTAGGTCCGGCCGGAACCGGCAAAACCTATCTGGCTATGGCTATGGCGGTCGCGGCTCTCAAAGAAGAGAAATGCACACGGCTCATTTTAACACGTCCAGCAGTGGAAGCCGGCGAGGCTTTGGGATTCCTTCCCGGAGATCTTCAGGAGAAAATCACTCCCTATCTGCGTCCTCTTTATGACGCGCTTTATGACATGATGCCTTCCGAGGACGTTCTCAAACATCAGGAACGCGCCACCATTGAGATCGCTCCTCTGGCTTATATGCGCGGACGTACACTGAACAACTCCTTTGTCATACTGGACGAAGCACAGAACGCGACACGGGAACAGATCCTCATGTTCCTCACCCGTATGGGAATCAATACTAAGATCGTGATCACGGGTGATCCTTCTCAAGTGGATCTGCCGTATCCCCGGAAATCCGGTCTTCCGGAAGCTCTCTATCTGCTGAAAAATATTCCCGGCATCGGTATCAAAGAATTTCAGAAACGTGACGTGGTGCGCCATCCTCTGGTTCAACGCATCATCCAGGCTTATGAAACCGAAAAAGCTCAAACATCCCGATCTTCCGGCCATTAAGACACAACCACCGGCTGACAGTTTTATCTTAACCTTTCGCAATCTTCACCCTGGGTTTCGTTTCAATATCCCTCTTTGCCGTCCTGTCGTTCTGCTGCTGCTTTCCCGAATGGGTGTTAAAAAAGCGGAACTCAGCTGGTATTTCGTAAACGCCAAACGCATGGCCTGTGTGAATGAAAAATACCTGGGGCACGAAGGTTCCACAGATGTCATTACTTTTCAGTATCTCCAACATCCCCAAAAAGATATTCTCTTTGGCGATGTCTTCATCTGTATTGATGAAGCGCACTATTACGCAAAAGAGTTCCAGACGACACCTCAAAGCGAAACTCTCCGCTATCTCATTCATTCTATCCTTCATTTACAGGATTTTGATGATATTGATCCCGCAGATAGAAAAATCATGAAATCACATGAAAACAAGTGGGTTAAATGGATCGAATCCCAATTAAACATGGACCAGATTCTTTTAAAACGCTGATTTTTTCATTTTTCAGAAAAAAATTAAGATTCTTGTTGTTTTCAATAAGCCCAGAGCTTGACCAGTCAAGTTATTTGCTTCCAAATAAAAGCCTTGCAAGCTTATTGCAAGCGTGAAAAAGGAAAGCTGATCTTGTGTTTTTTAGTCTTTTGATCCGTGATCTTTTTCTGATCCACACGGAGACACCATGCAGAAAACAAAAAAAGCCTTTCTAGGGCTTTTGCTTTCTTTTGTGTGTTTGTGTCCAGGTAACAAAAAAAGCCCTTCAAAAAGGGCTTTCTGTTTTCTGATCTACTTTTTAAGGAACGCGCGGCACTCCATACTTTCTGTGTCTTGCTTCCTCTGTTTGCCAGCTCATTTTATAGTAGGTGCTGTTTGTGTGAACGGGGTCTGTTTTGGGGTCTTTTGGCTGTCCGTCTAGTGGTTTGAATAATTCAGCAAAAGGCGGATCTTTTTTCTCTTCAAAAGCGCTTGCTATTGCTCCAATTATTAGAAGCAAAGCAAAAAAACCAATAATCGGAGCCCAAACAATCAGCACAAGCCGGTTCTGTTGCTTGTCGTTCAATGTTGAGCAGACGGCAACACCGGCGGCAATGTCTTTTTTAAGTGAATGCTTTTTACCCATAACTACAACACACCCCCTTTATAAGCAAATTTCTGCCCATCTGCAAGCTGAATCACCCATCCATCGCAAGGCGTACCGTTCCAATCTGTGGGAATTTCCCGCGGTGGGTGTCCCTCCTCTGTCCCCGTGCACCAGTGAGACTTGAGCCACCAGGCACCAGGCTTCAGAAAGCCCTTGCATATATCCGCACAGAGTTGCGCACGTCCTCCGGCCTCTATGGTGTATAAAAGTTCAAATTCAAAAACCGTGTTACTACACGGGGCCGGAGAGCTGATAATCCTCGCCAGGTCTTTTCCAATTCTTCCGTTTCCCCTGGTAACCCAATGATCCCCTTTTTCATCAGAAAAAGTCTGTAAAAAGATTCCATCATGCTTGGGCCAATAGCGGATCGCTTTCCTGGCTATTTCCCAGGATACTTTTTTTAATCCGTAATTAGGTACTGCAAGCTTGTAGTCTGGATACCTTGCCCAACCTTTGAGCGTTCGCGGTGGCTTGCAAATATTGCCACAATCCGCGCTCATTGCGTCATAATCAGCATCAGAAAGCCCAGTTTCTTTCCCTTGCCAGTAAAGCGCGTCCGCTTTTTTTAATTCGTTCCGCTCCCAGCGGATCGCATCCAATGGTGCACTCTCAAAACTCATACTCATACTTTTTCCTTTTTAAAGTTAGGGGAGCTTTTCAGCTCCCCTTGTGTTGCTGTGTTTAACCCCGGCTTTTATATCCTCTTAGTTATTAAAAACTTGAGAAGGTTAAAAAGCCAGTTGATGCAAAAGGCCACACTGATCAATAACTTCATCATCAGAATTCAGTAAATTTATTCCAACGCACCCCTCGACAGCCAATCCATCTTGATCCTAATCGTTTAATGTCATGGAATCAGCGATATTCTCAGACGCAACAAAATCTTTAAAACGCCGGAAAAGTGCCCAATTCTTTGTATGATAACAAAATGCGAGTAACCAATCCTCACGCAAGAAATACAACCGCGCGCCCAACACGTTCCAGCAATAAAAATCTGAACCAAAGTTTGTCAAATAATGCTCATCACCAAACTTCGCTGGGAACGCTGAATAAGGCATTGCGCCTGGTGTGATCAAATAATAATCGCCTTCAATTTCTGCTATATTTACTTCATACTCACCAACCTCAACCGTTGCAAGCACTTTTGGTAGACATTCCTTGAGATCAATATATTCTCCTGAATAGGGATGTCGAATAATTCCATCAATGCAATTAAAATTGACTTTTTTTACAATAACGACATTTTCACTTTTTACATTTTCCATATTATCTATTCTTTCTAGGTCTTTTTTGTGGCTGGGGAAAAGACCTAAACCCCTCGGCATTTATTTGCCTCTGAACCGCTTAATCAGCTTCCAGAGCCCGCTGGCTAAAAAGGCCATTGTGGCCGTCAAATTCGCCAGCAAGAAAAGTTTTAATAAAATCATATTTTAACCTTTCCATTTACGAGCACTGTTGCTACCATTTCGCCCGTGAATTTTATTTCATAGCCCCTTTGCAAGTGATCCACACCGCGGGGGCTCTTTTTTACCCTCGCTCAGCCCGCGAGCATTGCGCACACACGCAACGGAAAAAATCTACAACAAAAACAAAAAAAATCAATATGCCTGACCTTCTAACGCCCTTGACATCAAAAAGATGCGTTTTTATTTACCGTAAAGCATTTTATATACCATTGGTAGATTTTAGCCGAAATTTTGACGCAAAAAGGAACGGATCCAAAAAATCGAGTTTGCTCTTTTTTTGGAGCTTTTTCCGCGCGAATAGAAACGAGCAGGCGAGTAGAACGACCAGGCGAATAGCAGACGATTCAGGCGACTGATACAGATTAAAAAAAAATTTTTACACAAAATCATCCTATCCTGGTTCTTTATAAGGTGGCGGACATTGTTATTGTCTTCGCCACAGTTAGAAATTATTATGGTTTCGGGTTCATGGTAAGAATCTAAAACGGGATATAAATATGAGTAAGAAGAAAAAATCAAAATTCTTTTACATTTTCTGGACGATCATTTTGCTGTTCATCATCGGAAACGTAGTCGCGTACTTCCTGATGAAAGCGGAAAAGCCTATTGAAGTACAAACCGATACCGTTCAAAAGCGTAATATCACGGAAATCGTCACCGCCAATGGGAAGATCCAGCCTGTTACTTATGTAAAAATCAGCTCTGAAGTCTCCGGTGAGATCATTCAGCTGCCGGTCAGCGAAGGTCAGATGGTACACAAAGGTGACCTGCTTTTCAGTGTGAAACCGGATCTTTACATTGCCAGCAGTAATTCCGCGGCGGCCAGCTTACAGTCAGCTTTGGGCAGCCGGGATATCTCTTTGGCTTCGCTGAAAAAATGGGAAGCGGAATGGGAACGCGCTAAAGGTCTTTATGAGAATAATCTGCTTTCCAAGGCCAATTATGATGATATCGTCAATTCTTACACCGCCGCCAAATTCACTTATACTAATTCCATTCACCAGGTTACCATGTCTCAGGCGGCTCTGGATCGCGCTTCAGAGGATCTGAGCAAATGTATCATCTATTCCCCTCTGGACGGCACCGTCTCCAAGTTGAATTCCGAATTAGGTGAACGAGTGGTCGGAACAGGAACTTACAGCGGTACAGAAGTCATGACGATTTCAGACTTGAATCACATGGAAGCCCGTGTGGACATCGGCGAAATGGATATCAATCTTATCTCTCTGGGACAGAAAGCCTGGCTGGATGTAGATGCTTTTCATGATCAAAAGTTTGTCGGCACCGTTTCTCAAATTGCGAATACCGCAAACAGCAGCAGCACCACTGAGGCTACTAAATTTGAGGTTCGTATCCTTATCACAGACAAAGAAGCTTTTCGTCCGGGAATGTCTGTCACCTCTGAAATCGAGACACGCTACCGGACAAATGTCCTGTCTGTGCCGATCCAATCCGTGACTACTCGTCTGAAAGCTCAGGCAACCAATACCACAGCCGATGTAAAACCGCCGACCGTCTCTGAGGATCCCACCAAGTCAAAATCCATGGAAAGCCTTATTGAGGAAGTCGTCTTTGTCGTAAATGGCGATCGGGTCGAAAAACGCCTGGTCAAGCGCGGCATCAGCGATGACAATTACACGGAAATCCTTGAAGGACTTCAAGAAGGAGAGGAAATCGTCAGCGGCGGCTATAAGGCCATCAGCAAGGATCTTGAAGACGGCAAACTCATCCTGGTCAAACCCTAGTATGTCCCTTCCGCTCATTCAAATCGAAAATGTTTGTAAAGCCTACAACATGGGCGCGGAAACTGTCCATGCCCTGAGAGGTGTCAATTTAGAGATTTTCAAAGGCGAATATGTCGCTATCATGGGCCCCAGCGGTTCCGGTAAATCCACTCTGATGAACATCCTGGGATGTTTGGATACCCCCACTTCCGGCAGTTTTATCCTGAACGGACACGCTGTGGATCAAATGGATGATGATGAACTGGCGGACATCCGCAATCGGGAGATCGGGTTTGTCTTTCAAACTTTTAATCTGCTTCCCCGGAGCACTTCCTTGCACAATGTGGAACTTCCTCTTATCTACGCGGGAGTTGATTTGGATGAGCGGTTGGAAATCGCCAGAAACGCGTTGATCCAAGTAGGTCTCAAAGAGCGTATGAACCACAAACCTAATGAGCTTTCCGGTGGTCAGCGTCAGCGTGTTGCCGTAGCGCGCGCCCTTGTAAATAATCCATCCATTCTGCTGGCAGACGAACCAACCGGCAATCTTGATACCGCTACCGGTGATGAGATCATGCTTTTGTTTGATGAACTTTATAAGAAGGGCAATACTATCATTCTGGTAACACATGAAGAGGATATCGCGCAAAGAGCACGGCGCATCATCCGTATTCGTGACGGCAGGATCGCTTCCGATGAACCGCATCAGGTGAGTTAAATACGCTATGAAGCTCAAAAATGAATTGTCAGAGAGTTTCCGCATCGCGTTTGACGCTATCAACGCTAATAAGATGCGGTCTATCCTGACAACTTTGGGCATCGTGATCGGTGTGGTCACCGTTTCCCTGATGAGCATGGCCATTGACGGCGTATCCAAAAGCTTCGTTCAAAGTATCTCTGTATTAGGTTCAGATATCCTTTATATCGAAAAGGAATCCTGGATGGATCATTCAGACTGGTGGAAACGCAGAGGCCGCAGAGATATTGAACTGTCTCAGGCCAAAGAACTCGTGCGTTTAGCGGGAGATCGCTATATCATTTCCCCCTACGTTTCTCATCAAGTCTGCACCGTGAAATATAAAGAAGAGAGCATCACAGGAGTCTTCATGGATGGAGGCTCCGCGGCACACCAAGCCGTAAATAAATACACTTTTTCAGAAGGACGATTCTTTGACGCAAATGAAGTGGACGGATCCCGACCAGTCTGCGTATTAGGCTACGATGCCGTGCATTCCCTTTTCAAAGGAGACAACGCTGTCGGCAAAAAAGTGAAGCTCAATGATATTACTTATGAAGTCATCGGAGCTATGGAAAAACGCGGAACTTTCATGGGATTCAGCATGGATAACACCGTTTACATCCCGGTGACCCGAATGCTCAGTGATTTTGCCAATCGTCCCAATGTCAGTATCCTCGTCAAAGCACCGGATATGAAAAACATAGATGAAATGACGGAGGAAATTCGGGGACTCATGCGCAAAGTACGCCATCTTCAACCAGGTGAAGAAGATGACTTCGCCATCAATAAACAGGGATCATTGATAGACACTTTCAACAAGGTCAACAGGATCATTTCCAGCTGCGGACTTTTCATTACCGGGCTTTCTTTGTTCGTGGGCGGTATTGGCATCATGAACATCATGTTCGTATCTGTAGCGGAACGCACAAAGGAGATCGGTTTGAGAAAAGCGCTCGGTGCCCGGCGCAGAACTATCCTGCTCCAATTCATGTTGGAAGCGCTTCTGATCTGTCTCTTTGGAGGTGTTATTGGTCTTCTTATTGCATTTGCATTCCAACCAATTGTCAGTATTTATATACCAGCTTCGATCTCACTTAAAACTGTTGTGATAGCTCTGTTGATCGCGGCAGCAACTGGTGTTATTTCTGGCTATATCCCGGCTCGAAGAGCGGCTGAAATGGATCCTGTGGATTCCTTACGTAACGAATGATTCATGGAACGATTTGTTTATAACCCAGCAAAATTTGAATATTTCAAACCAACTTGGAGGTACGCGCTATGAATTTTGAGTTGCTGAAAATATCCATTCAATCCATTCTGGCACACAAGCTCCGCTCCATCCTGACCTTGCTGGGCATTCTGGTGGGGGTATTCTCTATTATCCTCGTAATGACCACAATGAGGGCACTGCAGGGTTCGATAGAAACTGAGATTTCCAGTTTGGGAGCCAATACCGTCCAAATCAAAAAATGGCCTACGATCAGCTTTGGCGGTCCGGGAACCTGGGAAAAATACAGACGTCGTCATGATCTGGATTATGAGCAGTACAAAAAACTGCGTTTAGCACTTCCCTCAGTCAAAGGTATCGGTATTATCAATCACTTTGATACCGATGAAGTTTCTTCCCGGTATGATACGACTAACCCCGATATTTCTCTCTATGGAGTCACTTACCCCACCTTTTCAGCACGCAATATGGTAGTCGAAGAAGGCCGGGCTATCACTGACACAGATGTGGAGAACCGTCGCAATGTCTGTGTATTAGGAAATCCTTTGGCTAAAAAACTCTTCCCTTACGGTTCCGCTATTTCACAGCGTGTTCGTTTCAACAGCATCAACTATACTGTGATCGGAGTTTTAAAAGAAAAAGGTTCTCTTTTTGATGCCGGAGCAGATAATATGATCCTGATCCCTATCACGACCGCTATGAATTATTACGGACACCGTCGTTCACTGGATTTTTTGGTAGAAGCCGTAAATTCAAAAGAATTTGACGACACCATTGAACAAGTCCGTGGAGTCTTGCGCTCCATTCGGCATATCAAACCGATCGAGGAAGATGATTTTGAAATCGAAACCAATGACACTCTGATTACACAGTTTCAAAATGTTACGCTTACTATCCGTATCGGCATCACAGTGGTAAGTTCTATCGCCCTGCTCGCAGCCGGGATCGGCATTATGAATATCATGCTGGTATCCGTTACCGAACGCACGAGAGAGATCGGCATTCGCCGCGCTATCGGCGCTAAAAAGCGGAATATCCTGACTCAGTTCATTATGGAAGCCATCGTCCTTTGTCAGATAGGAGGGATAGCCGGTGTTATTCTGGGTGTTTTAGGAGGGAATCTTGCCGCGGTTGTTCTCAAAGTACCAATGACTGTCCCTGTTGACTGGGTCATCATTGGACTGGTGATTTGTTCTGTAGTGGGTATTCTTTTTGGATCTTACCCGGCATGGAAAGCCGCAAACCTTGATCCCATTGAAAGTCTGCGGCACGAATAAATTCTTTTAAATCTCTTTAGAAATCCTCATGGAGCAGAACTCCGGGCCGCACATAGTGCAGTATTGTGCCCGTTTATCATGATCTGGAGAGCGTCCTCCTTCTCTCAGAGCTTCCGCTCTCAGCTCTCTTGCCTTATCAGGATCCAGTGCCAATTCAAACTGTTTCTCCCAATCAAAATCCGCGCGTGCCTGGGAAATCGCGTCATCTCTATCTCTCGCGTGAGGTTTGCCTAAAGCGATATCCGCCGCGTGAGCCGCTATTTTATACGCAATAACACCATCCCGGACATCTCTGGCGTTCGGCAGTCCTAAATGTTCCTTTGGTGTCACATAGCACAGCATTGCCGCTCCGGAATAGGCACCCATCGTCGCTCCGATCGCGCTGGTGATATGATCATAACCGGGAGCACAATCTGTCACGACCGGGCCTAAAATATAAAACGGCGCGTCATCACAAACTTCCCGTTCCCGACGCATATTCATTTCGATCTGATCGAATGGGATATGACCGGGACCTTCGACCATGGCCTGCACTCCGGCTTTCCGACAGCGCCGCACAAGCTCACCTAATGTTTCCAATTCGGCAAACTGAGCCGCATCGCTTGCGTCAGCCAGACATCCGGGGCGCATACCATCGCCTAATGAAAGTGTGACATCATGTTCCAGACAAATTTTCAGGATCTCATCAAAAGCCGTATAAAAAGGATTCTCCCGTTGGTTTTGTCTCATCCAGCGGGCAAGAATAGAACCTCCTCTGCTGACAATGCGAAGGAGGCGTTTCTTTGCGAAATCTATGTGTTTCAGCAGTATCCCGGAATGGACTGTCATATAATCCACTCCTTGCTCAGCTTGTTCACGGATCACCTGCAGGATCAATGATTCACTTAACCCCTGGCTGCCGCCGGCTCTGGCCAGTGCTTCATAAATAGGAACGGTACCAACCGGAACAGAACTGTTCTCAATGATCTTCTGGCGGATCTGGATAATGTTTTCCCCAGTACTCAGATCCATCACAGTATCCGCACCATACTTGACCGCGTTATTCAGTTTTTCAAGCTCCTGCATGGGACAGCTTGAAAGAGCGGAGTTACCGATATTGGCATTTATTTTTGTTCGCAACAGTCGTCCGATCCCCATCGGTTTCAAATTTTTATGATGGATATTCGCAGGAATGACTATCTTTCCCTCGGCTACATGGAGACGGATCTCCTCCGGGGTACGATATTCTATCGCCGCTACCTGTTCGATCTGCGGCGTGATTTCACCTGCGTTCGCACGCTGTAACTGAGTCATAATTGCTTGCCCTGTAAAGGATACTAAAACTCAAATTTCACATCACCAAGACGTTTGGCGATTTCTTCGAGAATGAGTTTTTCGTCGGCCACTGTCGGAGCGGCAAAGGTCACACTAAAGCGCAGATAGGCACCTGCGTCATCCCAAGGTACAGTAGAAATCAATTTCTCTGTGATCAGCCATTGAGAAACAGCTTCCGCCGTCACAAATTCTATGTGGGAACCATCCTTTTTAACAGCGGCTTTGGGAGCTTTGGTATAAAGGAAAAAGGAACCTTTGGGTTTGCGGGCTTTGAATCCCAGAGACTTTAATGTCCTCACAAGCCCCGTCATACGACGAGAGTATTTGCTGACAATACGCTTGGTGAAGGATGGATTTAACAAACCTTCCGCGACGGCGTGCTGGATAGCCAGGAACTGACCCGAGTCTGTATTATCTTTGACATCACCATAGGCTTTGACCAACAGCGGATTACCCACAACAAAACCACAGCGCCAACCGGTCATATTGAACATTTTGCTGGCGGAATGAAGTTCCACACCCACATCCACCGCGCCGGGAGTCGCCAGGAAGGAAAGAGGTTTATCCTGAAATACCAGTGCCGCGTAGGCCGCGTCATGGATCACCACGATGTTGTTCTTCTTGGCAAATGCCACGACTTTGGCAAAAAACTCAGGAGTCGCGCTGGCACCTGTGGGATTATTGGGATAGTTTAAAACCATCACTTTGGCCTTGGTCAGAATATCCGCGGGAACAGCATCCAGATCCGGCAGGAAGTGCTTCTTTTCCAAAAGAGGCATATTATAAACCTTGCCGCCGTAATACTTGGCATGGGTTCCAAAAACGGGATATCCCGGTGTGGTCATTAAAACATAATCACCCGGATTGATCAAAACCGCGGGGAGAATAGAAAGAGCCGCTTTGCTGCCGATGCTATGAATGACTTGAGTCTGTGGATCGATCCCTTTCACACCGCAAACCTGTTCCATATACCTGGCAGCGGCTTCTTTCAAAACAGCATCACCATTATCCGCGTAACCACGATTCTCCGGTTTGCGTGCTTCACGATAGAGAGCATTCACTAATTTGGTTGGAGCCATTGCGTCCGGCTCTCCCACTCCCATATCGATCAGTTTGACTTTCGGGTTCGCCGCCATCGCGGCACGCTTTGCGCGTTTGATTTTTTCAAATTTATAGATCGCGGTATCTTTACCGTAATTAGCTCCACCGATCCTCTCGGCAAATAATCCTTGTATATAAGATTCTTTCATTCTTCTTTAAATTGTTAGTAGTAATTGATTAAATAACGACTTACTTAGCGATTTTCTTACAAAAACGCTCCATACGGTCCATTCCCTTTTCGATCACCTGCATCGAAGTCGCGTAGCTGAGACGGATATTTGCATCCGAGCCAAAGGCGATACCCGGCACCACAGCCACTTTTTCTTCCTCAAGCAAACGAGCGGCAAACTCCACAGATTTCATCCCGGTCGCCGAGATATTAGGGAACAGATAAAACGCGCCTTTTGCGTTTACACAGGAAACTCCCGGCATCTGATTGAGTCTCTCATAAATATATGTACGGCGACGGCTGTATTCCTGAAGCCACACAGGCAAATGATCCTGAGGACCATTCAACGCGGCTACCGCGCCCATCTGGGCAAAGGACACCGGGTTGCTGGTGCTGTGACTTTGCATCGCTCCAACCGCTTTGGCTATCACCAGCGGAGCAGCCGTGATACCAATCCTCCATCCCGTCATAGAATATGCTTTGGACAAACCACTTACGATAACTGTTCTTTCCGCGGTCTGAGGTGAAACAGTCGCGATACTGACGTGCTGAGCTCCATCGTAACAAAGTTTTTCATAGATCTCATCACTCATAATGTAGAGATCTTTCTCAACACAAACATCTGCCAGAGCTTTCAGCTCTTCACGGGTATAAACACTGCCTGTTGGATTGCAGGGAGAATTCAAAATAAGCAGCTTTGTTCTGGGTGTGATCGCGTTACGAAGTTGTTCAGCTGTGATTTTAAACTCCGTGGCTTCAGCCCCCTGCACAAAAACAGGAGTCGCCCCAGCCATTTTGACCATTTCAGGATAACTCACCCAGTAAGGAGACGGAATGATGACTTCATCGCCTTCCTGACAAAGAGCCATGATCGTATTGAAGCAGGAATGTTTACCGCCACAGGAAATAACGATTTGATTGGGCTCGAAAGTCAGTCCTAAATCTCTCTTGAATTTATCAGCAACAGCTTGACGCAGAACAAGCAATCCACTGCTTGGAGTGTACTTGGTCATTCCTTTGCGCATGGCATCTACTGCCGCGTCCTGAATATGCTGCGGAGTTGAAAAATCAGGCTCCCCTGCCCCAAAGCCGACAACATCCAGCCCCTCGGCTTTCATCTGTTTTGCTTTTGCATCAATAGCCAGCGTCAGAGAAGGAGTTACGCCGGCAGCTCTTTTAGATATCCTATAATCCATATCCCGCCCCTATTGAACACAAGGCAGACCTAAATCTCAAGCTAAAAGATAAAAAATAAACAATAGAATTAGAAATCCTAATAAAACAAACTGCTTTGTTACAAAATTTAAGACTCGGTGAGATAAAATTAAAAAATCAGCGATAAATACCGGGAACTCTTTCCCATAGACAAATAACTATAGAATCACTACAATCCTTGAAAAGGCGCAAGCCGTAGTTGTAAAATCAGAGGTTTGATGCGTCTTAGCACTAAAATTATAATGAATTGTTATTAAAGATGGATTATGGATTCAAAAACTTGGACAAATGAAGAAATTATTCAGGCTTTTCACCTTATGTGGGATAATTTCCCTGAACCAGTCATGATCACACAAAAAAGTCGGGAGATGATCGCGGTCAATAAGAAAGGTCAAGAGCTGGGCTTAAAACCAGGGTTCAAATGCTCTGCTATCGGAAAACCAGAAAATCATAAAGGCTGTCGCTGCAACCAAGCGTTAAACAGCAACTCCCCCGTTTATATCACTTACAATGGAGCTTTTGGCAAAGCGTTCGGATATTGGATCCCCATTCCGGGAAAGCCCGATTGGATAATTCACTTTAGCGCTGGCAATACATTTGATTACGAAAAACAAAATTAGCTAAATAATTCAGAATGCCATTGGAATGAGAAATTTCCAATGGCATTTTAAGGTGCAGCAACCTATCCGCAACCGTTTATAGCATCAAGGAAGTTTTATTGAGCAGATTCTACCTTCTGCCGGGTTTTGTCACGAAGCGCTTTGTCGCGTGGTGAAATGGGTTTGATTTGTTCGTACTGCTCCAGAGCTTTTTTCCAAGCTTCGACAGCTTCATTCTTTTTACCCAAGGCATTATAAATATCACCCAAGTGATCGTTGTACACAGCGCCCGTTTCCGGACTCAATTCCGGGGATAATTCTAAAACCTTTAACTGATGAGGCAGTGCTTCTTCCGATTTGCCCAGCTTGTATAAAACCCAGGCTAAGCTATCCAAATAAGCCTCGTTATCAGGAGATTCCTGTACCGCTTTTTGAATCATTTCCAAGGCTTTTTCCAGATGGATACCCTGTTCGGCATAGATATATCCCAAAGAGTTCAGGACTTCCGCAGAATCCGGATTTTTTTCATAGACAGATTCCACAAGAGCCAGAGACTCTTCCGTCTTTCCAATCTGATCATACAGATCCGCTAATGATAAATAGAATACAGGCTGAAGATTTTCTCCGCCAGATTCTTTATCCACTTCTTCAGCAGCCAGCATACATCTGAGTGCGTCTTCATAACGCCCCATATCCATGTAAGCCTTTACCGATAAACATTCCAGACGGTATGAACGAGCCCCCGCGTTCCGGGCCAGCTCCAAAGCATCTAAGGCTTTTTGCGGCATTTCCTCCATTAGCCGCATATATGCCGCCATCACATAAAATTCCGGATTGCCGGGACTGATAGTCGCCGCGTAATAGTAGAAATCACCGGCTTCTTTATACTGCTGACGCTGCTGGTAGATATCTCCCAACAGCAGACAGTAGCGCTGATTCGTGGGATTCTCTCTTAACAGCAGACGCAATTCCAACTCCGCTCTGGACATATCCCCCAAAGCAAGAAAAGTCAATGCGCGTTTTTCACGCAGCTGGGGATTCCGAGGATATTGTTTGAGAAGTTTCTCATAAGTATCATGTGCCTTTTGAGATTCGTTCACACGGGCATAAATATCCCCCAGACCCTCTATGACCTCCGGTCTTACTTCGGAAGTTTTTTCTAACAGAGGTTCGATGGTCGCCAGTTGGCGTTTTGCTGCAGCTACGGAGTCAACTCCCAATGGATCGATCTTATCGCTGTTATTCAGATACAGCTGAGCCAGATCCACCAGGAATGGAATGGAATTCTGAGCTTCCCGCTCCGCATTCTCCAGCACATTTAAGGCTTCTTTGGTATTACCGGCATCCACATAAAGCCCAAACAACACTTGATAGGCCAAAGCCGTCTCTTTCGATCTTTTGATAGCCTGTTTCGCTATTTTGACAGCAGACTTGCTGTCCCCTGTAGCGGCAAGAGCTAATGCCCTCCAAGAATAGATATTGGCACTGGCATCTTTACGATCGCAGGAGAGTTTGAGCAGCTTGGCCGCGTCATCAGCTTTTTCCATCGAGATCAGCTCATGGCAAATACGAATGACCAATGCCTCATTTCCCGGATCAGCGTTAGCGGCCTGGAGAAATTCCACAAAAGCAGCCTCCGGGGAATCTGATGGATTGATCTCTTGACTGATCCCCGCCGCATATCGCGCCAGCGCGTTGACACGCTGCTCCTCCGCGCAAAGAGTTTTAAATTCAGTGCGCTTCTGTGTTGTGTCAAAAGGATCCGAAACAGGTACTATCTCAATCAATGAATCATCAGAAGCATTCTCTGCCGCAACGGATTCTGAATTTCCTTCCGTATCTGTCTTACCCTCTGGATGGGTCTTGCATCCGCTCTGCAGTACGGTCAAAGCAAGAACAACCACCAAACTGAACCAAAATCGTTTTTGTTTCATCCCTTAAAAAAGATACACGCTGCCAGCCGATGAATCAAGGTTGACAACGTGAAAGTCGAAAAAAAATGCACTCCGCGTCTTTTTAGACATCATCGTGCATCACGAATTACAAATTACTTCTGCCAAGTGCGCTTCTTATGGCGATTTTCACGCATCTTCTTACGGCGCTTGTGCTTATTGATCTTCGATTTACGACGTTTTTTCAGTGATCCCATAGTTAATCAATTTCTTCTGTTAAAATACAATCTTATTCAAAGGATATTCAATAATCCCCTCCCCGCCAGCATTTTTAAGCTGAGGAATCAGCTCTCTGACGGCAGATTCGTCTATGATTGTTTCGACAGCCACCCACCCGGGGAGGCTCAACTCGGCTATTGTAGGATTTTTGAGGGCAGGAAGTCCAGCAAGTAATTTATCTAAATTTTTTCTTTCGACATTTAATTTGAGTCCAACCTTGCGCTCCGCGGCCAAAGCTCCGTTCAGCATCATCACTATCGTGTTGATTTTCTGACGCTTCCAATCATCCTTCCAAGAATCATGATTCACAATCAGTCTCGGGGTGGATTCCAGGAGGGTATCAATTATTTTTAATCTCGCCGCTCTCAAACTGCTTCCGGTTTCGGTCACATCTACGATGGCATCCACCAATTCACGGGCTTTTACCTCTGTCGCGCCCCAAGAGAACTCGACCTCCGCGGTCACCCCGTTTTTAGCAAGGTAATCTTTCGTCAAATTAACGACTTCTGTTGCTATTCTCTTTCCTTGCAAATCCTTAACAGTTTGAATAGGAGATTCCTCCGGCACAGCCAGGACCCAGCGAGCCGGGCGGCTGCTGACTTTGCTGAAACAAAATTCTCCTATTTCCTTGACGTTGGAGCGGTTCTCACAGATCCAGTCATAACCGGTCAAACCACAATCCAAATATCCATGCTCCACATAACGGCTGATCTCCTGAGCGCGGAAAAGGCGAACATCCAGTTCATCATCATCCACATGAGGTGTATAAGAACGGCTGGAAGTCTGGATATGCCATCCGGCTTTAGCCATTTTCTCGAAGGTTGCTTCCTGTAAGCTCCCCTTGGGGAGTCCCAATCTCAAAACATTCTTGTCGCTCATAGTTCTATACCGTCAGCCATTGCAGCCTCAGGCTATCAATGGCAGTAGCGTATAAAAGCTACTGCCAAATTTCAACTCTGAAAGCAGGATTCCTTTGTTATTTCAATAACTCCGGATCGATTTCCATGAAATCCGCCGCCGCGTTCAGGAAGTGCGCAGTGATCCAAAACACCGTCCATCCTTCCGCGTAACCGCCTCGGAATTTGTAAATATTGCTCATATTGCCATGCTGGGCAAAATTCGTATGCTGCAGCTGTTCCCCTTGAGAACCAAACGGATCTATCATTTGACCACAAGATCTGTACATCAGAAGAGCGACACGCTTCAGAGATTCCTTATTGAGATAAACTCCCAGCTTGTACAGATGCGGCGTGTACATCACGCCAAATACATCCAAATGCATATTCTGCGGAGAAACCGCCGTCCAGCCACGGGATTTAAACGCGTGGTTCCCCATCCGGGATGCCGGCATCGGAATATCCCACACAACTGTATAACATAAGGCGTTGTAAGCCGCGTGTTCCGCATAGGCCAGATATTTAGCCTCATGAGTCAGCTCATAGGCAGCAAGAAAACCCTGGAACGCGGCCCAGGCACCTTCTTTATCTTCGCCGGTCGCGTCCAATGTTCCGCCCCAATAAGGTTCATCCATAGACAAATGACGTTTTGCATAATAATCCGCGGCCTTTAAAGCAGCCTGTCTGTATAGCGGCTCATTATATAACTCACTGGCAATGCACAATGGAGAAATCAGAAAACCCTCATTTGTGGAAACCGGATTCCAGTCATCTGAAAGGATCCGTTTGGCATGGCAATCACACGCTTTCCGCAGAAAAGTTTCCCACTTACTGGTATCGTATTGAAATTTTCCTTCTTTGGCGACAATGATCGCCTTAGCCACATTATTCATTCCCTGTCCTTGAGAAAGAGGATCCTGTCCCTCCCAGCGATCATCATTTACGACATAATGGATCAGAAACCCTGATTCATTGAAAGGAGCCTCTGAGAGCTTATCCAATGATTTCTGGATCTTTTCATCCACCTTGGGATCATCCAGGAAGGGTTTCAATCTTTGCAACGCGTAACCGGGCACGGCAGCCTGGCCACACCAGCCAAACACATAATGCGGACCGTAATTCTCTGGATACATGCAAAAACCCGCACCTTTGTCATTCTCAAAATACCGTTTGCAGGCAAACCTGTACTTCTCATGAATGATTTCAGAAAATGACGGCATATCCTCCACATAGTAAGGTTTGAAAATATCCATACTGGTATCCACGGAATGAATAAATCCGCTGCCTCGCTGTTTCACAGGATACGTTTCCACATAAAACGTTTTTTCGATGATGCCACCCGGTTCCACATTCATCCAGGTATCGCCATACTTCATAGGCGCTCTTTGCAGAGCTTTCGCGAAACTTCTCTTGCCATTCCAAGCCACCGGCCCGGATAGAAGGGTCAGCTGTGTTGAATCCTCCTGAGCGATCGTTCCCAGAGACCACCACATATCCGGGATATTACTCTCCGGAACCAAAGTCGGAAGCGTATGCAATGCCACTCCGTAAAGAGTACCGTCTGCCTCTACTTCCGCGGAAACAAAAGGCATGGGAAAATGATGTTCCTCAAACATCGCTTCGGGCGCGACTTTCTTATCAAAAGTAGGCATCCAGCCGCCATGCTTATAACCGGAAGGATTACCATAATTGATGACACCCGGCAGCATCACTCGATCCGTATAGGAAGGTGTTTGCCATTTGATGGAAAGAGTTACTTCTTTCAGAGTCTCTTTTCCTGTCCATTCAAACCGGCGTATACACTTCACACGATCCCCTTCCGCACGGTATGCGTCCCGCAGATTCCAGGTTCCTTCCGGCAACTGGATCGAACCGTATAGAATAGTCCAATCGCCGTTCTTTTCAAAACGATCCGCTTGCGCGTATTTCCAGTCAGCAGGCCAGTCATTCTCCCAATGTGCAGAAATAGACCAGAGACCTTCCGGGGAAGGCGTTAGCAACACCTTCCCGTTTTTACTGAAACAAGGGATGTATTTTTCATTCGATTTGTTGACACTGAAATCCGTCGCCGCGGCGTTGAAACCCAGTGTCAGCAAACCAAGCAATATCCATTGAGTTTGTTTCATTTCATGAATTTCTATTTCTCTGCTGTAGGAAACGCGGAAATTCTTAAACGAGCCGCCCCCATCGGAACCAGAGTGATATTCTCCACTTTCTCCGAACGAGGATCATCTTCATAAGGCAGAACAGCGCACAACTTATATTCATCCAGCGTCCAGGAAGGCACCTTCCGTCCTTTCGCTGTAAAGCTCAGCGGCACTGTTGACAGAGTGAAAGGATTATTATCTGCAGGCCATTCGGATTTCTGCACCTTGATGGGCGCGTCCGTCACTAGCGCGTAATTCCAATCGGAATCCGGATAGATCTCGTATGAAGGCCAAGCGGAAGGATCCGCGTTCGGCTGCCATTTTGAATCTCTGATCGCAGTTTCCTTACTGTCCTTCTTTTCATAGCGTTCCGCGATCTTGAGAGAAAGAGTCAATGGGCCGTAATTTACACTGACGCTGTTCTTATTTACCTGCCAGGTGTGGTATGTGATCTCCATCGGCAGCACCAGTTTCACCGTATCGCCATTATCCCATTTGCGAGAGATACAAACATACCCCTTGCCATCCAGTTTGGATTTGACCCGCTTCCCATTCACATAAACAGACGCTGATTTTGTCCAGGACGGGATCCTCAAATAAAGCGGAAAATCAACTGTTTTGAGTGTACGGACATTGAATTCGACACTTTCTTCAAATGGATAGTTGGTCGTCTGTTCCAAAATGACCTGAGTCCCGTCACCTACTCTGGCTTTGGTCATGCTGGAGCTGTAAAGAACAGCCGCCAAACCATTATCCGGTGTGGCATAAACCAAATGCTCCGCGTAATACGGCCATGCAAAGCCGTGATTGTGTTGACAGCAGCGGCTGCTGAACGGATTCATAGCCAGGAAGGGACCGCCATTCTGGATGCCGGGACTGTGGTTCTCTGAATCACTCAGTACATGATTGGGACAAGTTATATAACGCAGAGATTTATAATCCGGCATGAACGCGGCAGGATAGCTGTTGAAAGCGACATCTTCGCAATTCTCCGCCCAGTAAGGATCCCCTGTGATCTGAAGCATGATCTCATCCGAGGACATCTGCTCGGCAAAACCACAGGTTTCCGTTCCCTGGCGTGGATCAAAGAAACCGATTCGACAATTTTCATCCGAGCCAAACATACCGCCGGGAACCTGACCATAAGCGCGGCGCACCAGACTTTGAACATTGTAGCTGGCTTTGCGCATCTTCTCATCTCCGTTAAAAAGATACCAGGTCGCCGGCTCACGGAAACACTGAGCTATATTAACATTGTGCCAGTTCGGAAGCTCTGTGGAGCGTGTCCAGTTCGCGGTATTCTTGTGGATTTTTTCACCCAGCTTAAGCAGTTCAGGATCTTTTGTGCGATTATACAGCCAGACCACACTCCAGAGATTATCACCGCCGCGGCTGTTCTCCCAGTAACTGGAAAGAAAATCCTCATCTTTGACGCTCAGCTGATAATGAGCGTACTTGGTCATGAACGGAATAACACGGGAATCCCCGGTATATTCATAATAATCCTGAAGGATCCACAGCGCGATCATGTTCGGCCAGAAATCCTGCTTGCCTTTATACGCGGGACCAAAATTGCCATCCTCACGCTGGCTGTCCAGAATAGCGTCGATCCAGTATTTCGCTTCCTTGAACATATCCTCATTCCCGGTAGCGTCCTTCATGATGTAAGACAAGCTCGCGTAACCGCGAAGCCAGTAGGGAACTTCCTCCCAGCCCCACTTGCCGCCGGACTTCAGCCAGGCATTATCATCTTTTTGGAGCCAGGCACTGATTTCTCCCAAATGGCCATTCAAACCATCTCGCTGGAGCTCCAGCTGACGCATCAGCCATCCGCCGGGAATAATGCTTCCATTGGGCAGCTTGATCAAACTCTGTGCCTGCAAAGGAGCTTGATTGCTCACATAATAGCTGTTAGATGCCGTTGTCGGGATCGTGTCAACGACCGTAACGGTTGTTTCGACAGCCTGGCCAGCTAAACAGGAGGCCAGCGCTACAAGTATCATTGTTAATGTTTTTTTCATATTTATGGATATTTTAAATTTATTCTATCACGAGCCAGGTGCAACCATTTGCAGGAATTTTTACTTTCAGTTCCACGGTATAATCCCGATTGAGTTTATACACCTGGGCAGGATTCTCCCCTTCGCGAATATTCGCTTCTTCACTCAATCCTGTGTAATAAAGCGGCAAACGGATATTTCTCTCTATGTCCTCATCTAAAGGATTAAACAAAAGAGCAAAGCCTTTTTCTTTCTCATTCGGATTCACATGCAGAAATCCATCCCAATCCCGTCCATCCGCCTTACGAAGGTGAATGATATCACTGTTCAGGATATTGCGATACTTTTTGTACCAGGCGATCGTTTCTTTCACCACGGCTTTCGTCTCATCCGTATCATATAACCTGGGGCCGCGATAACAAGCTTGGACAGCGGCACCATAGTTTTGGATCATGTGCATTCTATACGCGTCCAGGTGTTCTGAAAGAGGTTCCAGTGTCGCGGCTGCTCCGCCTCCATGATACTGCACCAATGGGACAAACGTCCAGCAGGCGGAAGCCGGACGATCGTAAGTTCCCATAAAATTGATCTGCCGTCCATGGATCAGTTGACGGTCACGCGGCAGTGACCAGTTTGTCTCACGATAACCGATCCCCACCTTGGTAGAACCGCTTAAAAGATAAAAATCAGGCACGTTGATGTATATCCCGTTCTCACACATCCAGCGGTAAAGTTCCGTGATTTTTTGAAATTGCTTCCACTGGGAATCTTCCAGCCCCACATGATAGGTGTGATTAGTCGATGCACAGACATTTCCGGGATAGGAACCATCATGCTCGAAAACCGTCATGCCTGTTTTTGTGAAAAAGTTTTTGATCTTATCAAAATAATCATATCCCCAATCACTGCAAAGGCAGGGTGAACTTCCAAAAATCATCCCACCTCTTTTCCCGGTTTTGGGATTGATCACATCCACTTCGTCACTGATCCATCTGCTGGACAGCAGCGAATATCCGCCCATTTCTATGCCTTTGCTTTTTGCGTAATCCACAAATTCCTTGAAATGAGCGTAGTATTCTTCCTCAGTCTTTTCCATGTTCAGACCAGATCCAAAACTCAGGATGATCATTTCATATCCCACTTCAGCACACTGATCCACCGCTCTTTTCACCACTTCCGGATCTGTCGAGGTCAAATGAAGAAAGATAGGATTCTCTGTCACCCACGGAGCGATCGTCGTGTACATTCTGCGTTTGAACAAACCCTGCCGCTCCCGGTCATCGCTGTCCATCGGCATTTCATAGACATCAAAGGAAGAAAAAGCACTTCCGGCTTTCAATATCTCACCCGGCCCCAAAGGCGGTTTCACTTCCAGGATACAAGGTGTCACCCTGGGATAATTGCACTGGGAAGAATAATCTGGATCGATCACCCAATTCTCTGTTTTATCCGCTTCTTTCTCGGTAAAACCGTGGAAACCGTAATTGCTTTCCACATGGATATTAGGTAGACGGAATTTGTCAGGCCGGGTCTCTTCGACCGGCGATTCCGGCTCGGAAAAAGCCAGAGATTCCAGCTTGAAACTGTCCACCTTGATAGACTCACCAGCTCCGTTGAAAACCTCCATACTCTTTCTGATCACAGGCAGACGATCATACAGCGCGTAATGCAGCTTCACTGTCACATCCTTTATCTTCTCCGGCCCAGCCAAAACAAAAGTCAGCACTTTCCCGGTCGGCGCGGTCTTATTCAACGCCCATCTGCTGCGTGCCCAGTGGATATTCTCCTGGATATCACTGATTTCAAAATCGATCACATGAAATGAATTTGTCAGTTTCTGCATTTGCTCCAGCCATTCACGTCTGATATATCCCCTTTCCGGCTGACCGGATAAGCCTCCCAGGCTATAATTCACACCATTGATAGAAACAAAACCTTCCGGGCTGACTGCTCGCAACATATTTTCCTCTGTCATCCGGTTGACGATATCCACCGTTGCCAAATCAGGCGTTATCTTGAAAACACGAGCCACCAGATCATTCGCCAAAACCAAACTTGTCCCTTGATCCGCGCTGTAAACTCCTGCTTTTGAACTCTCGGAATGGATCAGCCAATCATACGAAACACGGGACAGCGGCCACTCGACAGACGGCAAAGCCAGAGCTTTGGTCTGGAGTCTCTGCTGGATCTCGCCCTGATCAACATCCCGACTCTGTGTATAATCAGCATCCACCACAACAGGAGCCTCTCCCGTATATTCAATAACAGGATGGATCCACAGAGCATGATCTCCACTGGGACCTTTTTCGCCGGAATCCACCGTCAGCTCCAAAATTTCAATTCCTTTCAGATCCAGGTCGATTTCTTTGGGCGTATCTCCCTGAGAAATGATTCCACTGGTATAAAGCTCCCGACCATCTCCCAGCACTCGGAAAAGAACCTCACCCCGATCGACCGTACCGTTTTCCCCTTCGATCCCTGCGAAAAACTTTTCATTTCCCAAAGTATGATAAAACACACGTTTTCCATCAGCCAAAGGAACCGTTGTTACCCCTTTATCGGTATAATCTGTCTTGTTGTCCGCGACTCCGACCAGTCCCTTGAAACGGAGAGCATTCTTTTTCAAATCCAGCTTGATCACGCTTTTGGAATGCACCCCGATAACATCCGAATAAAGAGTACCCGCAACATACGCGGCATCTCCTGTAACACTCTTATTGACCTGAAGCACTCCATACTGCTGATACGCCTTGGACAAGTCCATCTGTGTCAACGAAATATCTTCTGCCCTTAAAAATGAGGAAAACAAAAACGCGAAAACAGCCCAAACTATAACACTCGTTCTTTTGATCATACTGAACCTCAACAAACCGGCCTCCATGATACTCCAAAAGAACCATTATCGTCAACTATACTCCCAAAAACAAAAAACTGGCTCCGTTATAAAATGGAGCCAGTTCCAATCAATTTAAAAACCTATTGAACTACAGTGCGATAGTATTTCTTACCTTGTGCGGTATTTACAATATAAAAATCATGAGCATCTGGAATAGTATTCCAATTCACTGCATCATCGCTCTCCTCCAAATTCCCCTTAAAGTTCAATATGAAAATACTCTCCTCTCTGCAGAGGCTATACGCGATCTCTGTTTCAGAACAACGTGTCGGATTCCATGTTCCAGTCTTTTTATTCTGCCATTGTCCGTCAACAACAACAGCCTCCCAACTGGCATTTCCCTCCGGATAATAATTGATCAATGCGTTTGAAGCATCATATGCATAAGAATCAACATTCGGCACATTTCCTTGATAAAAAATATGTTCCAGATTCATACAACTATCAAATGCCCACATTCCGATAGAGCTTGCACCCGCGGAAATAATTATACTCACCAGGTTGTAGCACTCACAAAATGCCGCGTTCCCTACCGAAGTTACACTATCCGGAATAACATAAGTTATATCCTTTTTTCCGGCAGGATATTGGATCAACACCGTCTGATCTTTATTAAACAGAACACCATCTACACTGCTGTAAGCCTTGTTACCTGGACTTACAGATATTTCTGCAAGATTCTGATTAAACTGAAATGCATCCTCACCAATGAAAGTTACACCACTGCCTATCGTAATATTGCTCAAACTGTGACACCAAGTAAAAGCATCATCGCCGATAAAAGCAACACTGTCAGGAATAATAACTCTCTCCAGACTGCTGCAGTGGGAAAAGGCATAAATTCCTATAGAAGTTACACTATCTGGGATAATTATATCTTTTAGATTAACGCAATTAGAAAATAAAGCGTATGCAATAGACGTTACACTATCGGGAATAATTACACTCTCCAGACCGCTGCAAGCATCAAATGCGTATGAACCAATAGAAGTCACATTATCGGGGATTGTGATATGCTTCAGACTACTGCAACTCTCAAATGCACGATCTCCAATAGAAGTTATCCCTTTACCCAAAGTCACATCCGTCAAACCAGCACACCACATAAATGCCCAACCAGCAATAGAAATCACACTATCGGGAATGTCGATATTCTTTAAATGACTGCATCCCAGAAATGCCCCTGAATCAATGGAAGTCACATTATCTGTTATCGTTATATCAATCAAATTGATACACTCCTCAAAAGCCCTCTTGCCAATAGTGACCACCGTATCCGGTATCTCATAAAAATTCCCCTCCTTCGTTTTGGGATACTTAACCAAAACCGTCTGTTGCTTATTGAATAAAACACCATCCTTACTGCTATAATTCACATTGTCAGGACTGACAGATATTTCAGCCAGATTATCACAAGAAACGAAAGCGTAATCTGTAATCGCAGTCAAATGACTGCCAATCACCACATTTTTCACTGTACTAGTTCTAAGATCTTTAATCTCAGTCACCTCATAAGTAATGCCATCACATTCAACAAAATCCGGTATCGTGAGTGTTTCATCAGCTCTTGAGGCAGACATAACAGCAACAGTTCCTGTGGAATCTGTCCTGGTAAGGACCTGATAATACAGGTCACCTGCCAAAAAATAATCTTGATATACTTTATTCCATCCCAGTACTTGAAAAGAAATACAAAAAAATAACAAACCAATTAGGTTATATTCTATCAATGACTTATAACTGATTTCTTTCATAATAAGATATTTCTATTGTTTTTACATCATATTTTCTTCGGTATACATATCCAAAACACTAGCATCCCATAGAGATGGGAAA
>DBVN01000054.1 GCA_002308515.1 Verrucomicrobia bacterium UBA1263
GACCCGCTCGGAATATGCCCAGCCGGCCATCCTCCTGATGAGCTGGACCGCCCTGCGGCTGCTGAAAGAACTGGTACCCAACTTCCATTTTGAAGGAACCGCCGGTCTCAGTCTGGGCGAATTCACAGCACTCACTGCCGCGGGAACTTTTTCTTTCGAGGACGCGATCAGCCTGGTGCGCAAGCGCGGCATCTATATGCAGGAAGCCTGCGACGCGACCCAGGGCGGCATGGCCGCGATCATCGCGCTGGATATTGAAAAAGTCCGTGAGATCTGCGCCGAGACCGGGATCGAACTGGCCAATCTGAACTGCCCCGGCCAGCTGGTCATTTCCGGCCCGACCCCGCAGGTGATCAAAGCCTGTGAACTGGCCCGCGCCAGAGGTGCCAAACGAGCCTTGCCGCTGGCGGTCGCGGGTGCTTTTCACTCCTCGCTGATGGCCAGCGCCGCGCCCAAACTCCGGGACGCACTGGCTCAGGTAAAAATGGCATCCCCGTCCATCCCGGTCATCTCTAATGTCACAGCGCTTCCGCATGAACAGGATACCGCCGTCATCGCTGAAACACTCATCCGTCAGGTGACTTCCTCCGTTCTCTTTGAAGCGTCATTGAATTACCTTATTTCCGAAGGATTTACCCGATTTATCGAACTGGGTCCCGGAACCGTGCTGTGCGGTTTTCTCAAGCGCGTCAGCAAAGAAGTGCAGATCCTGAACGTCTCGGATCTCCCCTCGCTGGAGCAGACCGTGGCCGCCTTACAGGCAGATCATTCTTAAAAATCTATCATCGAATAATAAATATAAAGACTTATATATGAATCGTTTTGAAGGACAAATCGTAGTGGTGACCGGTGCCAGCCGCGGCATCGGCCATGAAATAGCGCTCTCCTTTGCCCGCGAAGGAGCGGATGTCGCCTGCATCTCCCGTTCGCAGGCCAACTCCGACAAGATCGCTGAGGAGATCCGCGCCCTGGGACGCAAAGCCTGGGCTTACGCGCTGGATGTCTCTGATACCAACGCTGTTGCGGAAATGAGCGCGGCTCTTCTCAAAGAGGCCGGCAAAGTGGATGTGCTGGTCAACAACGCCGGTGTCACCCGCGACAACTTGTTCATGCGCATGAGCCCGGAAGAATGGGATGCCGTCATTAACACCAATCTCAAAGGCACTTACAATCTCTGCAAAGCCTTTATCCGTCCCTTTATCAAACAGCGTTCCGGCCGGATCGTGAATATCGCTTCCATCGTGGGTCTGCGCGGCAACGCCGGACAGTGCAACTACTCCGCCAGCAAAGCGGCTCTGATCGGTTTTTCCAAATCGCTGGCCCGCGAAGTCGCCAGCCGCAATATCACCGTCAACGCGGTGGCACCCGGCTTTATTGATACCGATATGACCTCTGTTCTGAATGACAGCGTCAAGGAAGCTCTTCTGAAAGAGATACCTATGGGCGCTGTAGGCAAACCGGAGGACATCGCGGCCGCGGTTTTGTTCCTGGCCAGCAAAGAGGCAAGATATATCACCGGACACGTTTTAGTAGTTGACGGCGGCTTTGCAATGTAGATAATATGCCTGTCATCCGCTGAACGCGGACCGGCTGGAGTTATTTTTTTTAAAAAAAGAGCCGGACAAACTGTGCCTCAAGGCGCATAAGTCTGTCAATAAATACGAATAAGATTCTATGGCTGATAATATTGAAGAAAAGGTCAAAAAGATCATTGTTGAACAGTTGACCGTAAATCCTGATCAGGTGACCCCTGAAGCCAAATTCATGGAAGACCTGGGAGCTGACTCTCTGGACAATGTGGAGCTTATCATGGCTCTGGAAGAAGAGTTTGGCTTGGAAGTGCCCGATGAAGAGGCCGAAAAGCTTCAAAGCGTTGGTGATGTTATCAAATACATCGAAGCCAACCAGAAGTAATCACTGTATTGCCCAAGGCTCCCGCGGGAGTCTTGGAACCGTTTCGGCGGTCAGATAAAAGTTGGATAAAAGCCGCATCGGCTGAAAATAATAAGTCGGGCTCGCGGGTGGTATGGGTATTTATATCCATTTGCGCCGCGAGTTATCTTGTTATCTGTTATCATTTGAATAAATCATTTTTGCTTTCTAATACATGAACGGATCGAATCGCAGAGTCGTCATCACCGGTATCGGCATCGTCTCCTCTCTGGGACAGGATGTGGATACCTTCTGGAAAAACATCATCAACGGCAAGTGCGGCATTCAAAAGATCACCTTGATCGACCCCACTGATTATGCCTGTCAGATCGCCTCCGAAGTCCATGACTTCGACCCCACTCCGGCGTTCCCCTCTCCCAAAGAGGTCAAGAGATCTGACCGTTACTCCCAGTTTGCCGTCTATGCCGGCTGGCGCGCGCTCAATGACTCCGGGCTCGATCTGGACAAGGAAGACCGCACACAAATCGGCTGCTTCTTTGGTTCGGGCATCGGCGGACTTTCCACCACGGAATCCCAGTGCCGCGTCCTCTTTGAACGCGGACCGCGCCGTCTTTCCCCTTTCATGATCCCTCTGCTCATCCAGAACATGGGCTCCGGTCTCTTTTCCATCTTCCACGGTCTGGGCGGTCCTAACTTCGCGACCTGCTCGGCCTGCGCGACCTCCACTCACGCCATCGGCGAAGCCTGGCAGACCATCAAATTCGGCAGCGCGGACATCATGTTCGCGGGCGGTGCCGAAGCGGCCATCACCTGCATCGGCATCGGCGGTTTCAGCGCCATGAAAGCCCTCAGCACCCGCAACGACGATCCCCAGCACTCCTCCCGTCCTTTTGACGCGGAACGTGACGGCTTCGTGATGGGTGAAGGCGCCGGTGTGCTGGTACTGGAAGAACTGGAACACGCCAGGGCACGCGGCGCGAAGATCTATGCCGAACTGGTCGGCTACGGCAACACCGCCGACGCTTACCACATGACGGCCCCCTCGCCCACCGGCGAAGGCGCGGCCCGCTGCATGAAGATGGCTCTCCGCACCGCCGGACTGGATCCGAAGGATATCAGCTATGTCAACGCTCACGCCACCTCCACCAAAGCCGGTGACGTGGCCGAAGTCCTCGCTCTCCAGTCCGTTTTCGGCGATAACCTTTCTCATACAGCCGTCAGCTCCACCAAAGGCGCTCACGGTCACATGCTGGGCGCGACCGGCGCGGTCGAAATGGCCGTCTGCGCGCTCTCCGTGGCGAACGACATCGTTCCGCCCACGATCAACTACGAACACAAAGATCCGGAATGCGATATTGACTGTGTCCCCAACACGGCCAGAGAGATCACCGTCAACGCGGCACTGAGCAACTCCTTCGGCTTCGGCGGACACAACGCCTCCCTGATCTGCCGCAAGTTCAAAGGCTGATCCCCCTTTCTTCGTTCTAACTCAATAACCAACCATTCCCCGGCATACTTTTCCCCTGTATGCCGGGGTTTTTCATTTGAATAAGAGAACCACAGATGAACACAGATAAGTTATTGAATAATAATGTGTTATGTAGAGACGCGCGATCCGCGCGTCTCATTCTGAAAATCCCGCAGGGATTCATTCTGAAAACCCCGTAGGGGTGATAGGATAATAGCCGGGGGTGAGCGAAGCGTAACCCCCGGTAACGGATCCCCCATCATTTCCACCCTGAAGGGGTGGCAAGAAAGAACCTCGGATGATTTAAAACAATCACGGATGGACACAGATACACACAGATATTTGTTATGGAATCATTTATTATCGCGAGGCCGACGTTCGGTGCGGGGCCGACGTTCGGTGCGAGGCCGACGTTCGGCCTTGCGGTTT
>DBVN01000081.1:0-13364 GCA_002308515.1 Verrucomicrobia bacterium UBA1263
TCATCCAGCACATAAAGCACACCGCTCAAAGTAGAACCCAGCTGCGCCGCCAGACGGATCCTTTGAGTCTCGCCGCCGCTCAGGGTGGGAATGCCTCGATCCAGGCAGAGATAGTCCAACCCCACCTGATTCAAAAAAGAAAGCCGGCTGACGATCTCCGGGAAAATATCCTGAACGATATCCTGAGCGAAAGAGTCCTTCACCGTGATACCGGAAAAGGTTTTCAGCGCTTCCGCCGTATTCATCGCGGCCAGTTCCACAATGGAAGGGCCTTTTTCTCTGCCAAACCATTCCCCCGGCAGGTGGACATGGCGCGACATGGATTTCAAACGGCTTCCCTGGCATTGCGGACAAACTTCCCTCTCGTCCTCCAGCCAGTTAAACCAGGATTCCTCAATATCTTCCGCGCGGGCACCGCGTTCCACATCCGGGATGTCAAAGATCTCCCCAAAACCACGGCAGGCAGGACACCATCCGCGGGGACTGTTGAAGCTGAAATCATAAGGATCCAGCAAAGGATACGAAGTCCCGCACTTGGGACAAGACCGATGCGCGGAGTAGATTTTTTCTTTCGCGTCCGGGAACACTAAATAAAAAACGCCGTTTCCCAGTTCCAGAGCGTCATTGAATATCTTTTCCAGTTCTTTCTGCGCCAAAGCGCCTTTGAACAGGACCGCGTCAATGTCATGGGCCTTATAACGGGCTAACTGAGGGATCGTTGACAGATCATAATACTGGCCGTCGATACGGGCTTGACCGCATCCCTTTTTGACCAGGCCGTTCAACAGATCCACATGAGTTCCTTTGCGTCCGTGGGATATAGGAGCCAGACAAACGATTTCCCCTTTCCTGACCTTGCGCAGATCTCTCCGGGCCTGATCTGTCACCACCGCGCGGTCACTGCCGGTAATGGGAATACCGCAGGACTCACAATACTGGATCCCCAGACGGGAATAGAGCAAACGCAAAAAATGGTAGATCTCCGTCAATGTCGCGACGGTGCTTTTGCCGCCGCCGCGCGTGGAACGCTGCTCGATGCTCACCGAAGGCGGGATACCTTCGATCAAATCCAGCTCCGCCCTCGGCAGCTGCTCCACAAACTGACGGGCATAAGCGCTCATCGAATCCAGGAACCGCCGCTGTCCCTCCGAAAAAAGGACATTGAACGCCAGCGTACTCTTGCCGGAACCGCTCACACCAGTCACCGCGATGAACTTGCCGCGCGGGATATCCAGTGTCAAATTCCGCAGATTATGCTCGCGCACACCTTCTACATGGATCACTTCTTTAGATTTGGCCATATCCTCAAACAACGATCATCAAAACATCAGGGATTGCTTACCAGCAGCAGTACGGCCTGACCGGGCGATACCGTGAGCTTGTTCAGAATAGCCAGCTTGCGTCCCTGCTGGAATCCCGGAATATCCGGCAAGGCAACCTGCGCGGTCTCCGGGTCAAACCCCAGATCCTTCAGACTTTTCACATTGAAAAGAAAATCTTTATCCACTTCCGCCATATTGAAATAAACGATCAGCAGCCTTCCTTTCTGCGCGTAAACGGAAGCAAACAGATCTTTCTCGCCGGTTTGGACAGGGCAGTTCTCATCCCAATAACCGACAAACAAACTTGTCTTCAAACCGAACTCGTCACAGAATTTCCACAGACTCTCCAAACCCGGATCCTCCGTCTGTATCTTACGCGCCAGTGATCCATAAAGAAGAGCCTTGCCCGGATTGCCGCAATGGAAGCTGGTATTCACGCCAAAGGGCGCGCCGCTCAGCTCCACCAGATAATAATCCGGCCCGGCACCGTAAGAGAATCCATCCGTGAACTCTATAGAATCCAGCATGGATAAATGCTCCATATACTGAACCATGGGGCTTACCATGCCGTTCTCCACCCGGAGATTATTTCCCGTCACGGCATCCAGTAACGCATCGGGACGCGTTTCATCCAGCACACAGCGCAGACGCTGAGTCGCGCGGCGGCTGTTCAAGTCTGTCCGGATGCCGTCCACGTTCAGATCCTTTAAAAGATGGCGGACGGTCTCCAGATAATAATTCTGCCAGCGTCCCCGCGGATTGATCCCCAGGGTCACGATCGGTTCGCCCTCTATCTCCTGAGAAAACCAAAAAGCGGAATATCCTTCTCCAAAATGTTCACACAGCCATGGCGTTCCGATATACGGATAAGCGTACTTCGCGTAATCGGCTCCATACAGCTCCTGCGCGCCCTTCAGCGCCGCGCTGTAAGTAAAGATCTCATGATTCAAAGACCACAGCGGCCAGAACTCAGCCACCTGGAGCGGGATCTCTCGTGTTCCAATGACAAAATGCGCCTTCTGTTTTTTGGCGTGAAGCTGTTCGATGAGAGCCTTCAAATCGTCTTCCACAGGAAAAGGATCATTCAAATAAGGATTCAGTTTAGCGTCATAGCCCAGCAGACTTACATCCGACACGGGCGGAGTCTGCCGCTTCAGGATATTCCCCACTCCGCAGGTATCCATTTTCAAAGCATTGATCGACTGGCGGCGCTGCCCGAATGGTGTCAGCATCAGATGGAAACGGANNGAAGATACGCTCCTCATCCTTTACCAGTTGGAGCGCCCCGGTGCTGATACTCAACTCGACCCGTTCATTCTGAGTGCGCAGGTCTATCCTTCCCTCGTTTTGATCGCCGCACCAGTCCCGGTAAGGTTCATCCATAAAATAGAGGTCTTGCCGCGCCACGCGATCCATCAGTTTGCAGTACAGGCCGTTGGTGAGGCTTCCTATCCAGAAGCATTGATTCGCGTTCTTGCTCCACTGCCATTCCGCGAACATCGGCCGCGCGCCGCCCCGAATCCCCAAGCCCATGAAATAAGGGACGGATCTTTCCTCAAAAGAGAAAACCAACTGAGCGTCTTCCACTTCACAGTCATGAAGCGTATTCAGTTCCAGCTGTATGGTCATAAAACCATCCGCTTCCGTCTGGGCATCAGTATTCAGGATGATCCCTTTCGCGTGGCTCACGGACTGCCAGCTGATCGCGCGAACATCCTCCGCGTCAAACCGCACAGGCCGGTTCGTCCAAACCAGCCAGTCTCCCCGCGTCTTGACTCGAAACTCCATCGGCTGTGCCAAAAGATCTGTGCCGATCTGGCCGGGAAGCCCGTTCTCACTCAGCGTCAGCGTGTGGCGGTTCAGTGTCAGTTCCTTCCCGTTCAAAGTCATATCGGGATAATGCCTCAACGGATCCCCTTCCGTCCCGATCGTGGAATCCAGCCAGCGCAGCCGCTCCAAAGAAGAACTTTCCGGAGCGGATTCAACCACTTCCAATTCAATGGGAAACTCCGTGTACTTCAGATTCCATCCGCTGAAAACCAATTCACCCTTATAAACACCGGTCGGCGTATCCGCCGGGATAGCGATCGCCATCCATAACGGCAAAACCTCTCCCATCCTCAGCGGGATATCTTTGGTCAAAGTCCCTCCCCAGGAATCATTCCCGCTCAGATTGAAACAACGCGCGACCAGACTGCCCAGCAGCTCACCCTCTTCATTTCTCAGCCCAACAGACCCCACCTGAAAAGAAGGGATCTCCTTCTGAGTCGCGACAGCGCCCAGCTGGAAGACGACATACTGTCCCGCTCCGCCGCGCGCCTTGCACAAAGCCGATGGACCTTGCCTCAGCCAGCACAGCGGCAACCTTTTTGTCAAGCGGATCGGACGCGAGACCGGTTCCTGAAAAAAGATGACATCGCCATCCGCGTACTCTGACAGAAAATCTGCCGCTTCCTTCTCTGTCGCGGGTATCTCTAATTCAACAAAAGCATTTCTCTCACCATTGGATTCCAGCGCGAGAGCCGCCGCTCGCTCTATGCCGGGGGGAACTTTCCCCTGAGCGATGATATCCGCGACAGGAGTCGTTTTCTCACTCCAGGATGCGGATGCCGCCGCGGTTTGGAAGTAATCCGGGAAGGGATTCCAATCCCGTTTTACCATCCGATAAGGCATGTAATAAACATAATACTTTCCGGCCTCTTTGGCTTCAAAAAGAATATCCCCAAAATCGGGCAGACAATCCACCGCGCGGACATTCTTCACCGGAGTCCCTTTCTCTGAAGTGATAACGATGCCTTTCAGCTCCGGCAATGGATCCACTCTGCGCCAGGCGATCCGTGTCCAAACCACTTCGGCCGGCGAGTTCACCTCGACTACGGCCCGATGATTGCCCAAAGACTCCGGATCCCATTGCGCGACCGCGTGAGGGATCTCCGGCAGGCTCTGGTCTCCCAATAAAACATCCGGGTTGAGTTTCTCTGAATCTCCCGCTCCCAAAACGGCTCCGCACCATGCGGACAGGAATATCCAGCCCCACAAATTACGACTCCACGGCAAGAACCGATTCTTCACTTGTCACCTCGCTTCTGTCTAACTTCAAAAACTTCATCACATTATCCCCATGGCGCAGCACCTTGATCTCGACCCAGGGAAGCTGAACGTCCAGAGTTTCCCGGCAAGGATGTCCCAGCAGGAATAATCCGCCCGGCTTCAAAACCTCCATCAAAGTCCTGTCATCCAAAAGCTGCTGGGCGAATGAATGAGAACGCACCTTGATATTCTTTTCCCCGTAAGGCGGATCCGCCAGGATCAGGTCATATTTCTGACCTTGCGCGCGCAGCTGTTCCAAAGCCGCGTAAGCATCCTGCACACGCAGTGTCAGCGCGTGACGGTCGAATCCGCAGGACTCCCAGTTAGAACGCAGAATATCCGCGTGATAGCGAGCCTTTTCCACACAGGTGGAAGATGCCGCGCCCCGGCTCATGCATTCCAGGCTCAAGGCTCCGCTGCCAGCAAACAATTCCAGCACATGCGCGTCATATACAAAATCCCCCAAACTGTTGAACATCGCCTGCCGCATCATATCCGGGGTCGGTCTGACCGCAAACCCTTTCGGCACCTTGATGATCCGTCCTTTAACTGTTCCTCCGGTCACTCTCATGTTTACAAATATTCGATCAATCTGTCCGCGCTCCAGGGATGCGCATCAAATGGAGTCAGCTTTTCACTTTCTACATCATCTGCCGCTCTGCCATGACTGTAAACCGCGTAGCAGATCCTCTCTATGTTATCTATAGGCTCTTCGCCAATACGGTCATACGCGAACAGTCCACTCAAAAAACCGGCCAGCACATCTCCAGTCCCTCCCTGCGCCATAGAAGGATTTCCGGTATGATTCAAATAAACCTTTCCTTTGGTTGTTCCTATCAATGTCTGATAGCCTTTCAGGACAACATACGCGTTTCCAAATTTTTCAGAAAGTTTTCTCAGCGCACCCGGCCGGTCTGACTGCACTTCTTTGGCGGTGATATTCAAGCACCGGGCCGCCTCACCGGGATGAGGTGTAATGACACGAACTCCGGCTGTCTCACCTTCGGGAATCTGATCCAGAGCGGAAGCATCCGCGATCATATTGCCGGGGAAACTCCGCCAAAGCTCTCTGACCCAATCCCAAAACACCTGCGGGATACCAGGAGCCGCTAACCCCGGCCCCACTAAAATAGAAGTGATCCCTTTGGGCATCTGCCATTCCGGACTCCAGGGATGCACCATCTGTGTGACCAAATGAGACGCGACCGGAATATAAGTTTCCGGCATGGTGCAGACAGTGATCAAACCCGGCTTAGCCGCTGCCGCTGCCTTCGCTGCCAGCACCGCCGCTCCATGATAACCCAAACTCCCCGCCAGGATCAAAGTATGACCAAAATCCCCTTTATGACAATCCAAAGGACGTTTTAAATCAATAACTTCAGCAGCGCTCACCAGTTTGATCCATTCAAAATCGGAAGCAGGTATATCCGGGATAAGTCCTATATCTTCTATAACTCCAATCTGCCCAACATATTTTGACGCGTCTCCACACATCAGACAACGTTTAAGGGTACCTACCGTCAATGTATATTGAGCCTTCACCGCTGCCGGCCAAGGCATTCCTTCTTCATTCAATCCCGAAGGAACATCCACGGCAAAAATAGGAATTCCACAATCATTGACCGCGTTGATCAGATCCACATAATCCTGACTCAGTGGACGGTTCAGACCTATGCCGAACATCCCATCCACTATAAAAGTCGGACAAAATCTGGAACTGGTCGTCATTGGCTCAAAAAAATTCTTCCGATCAGCGACCAGCTTCTTAAAAGTCTTGAGAGCTTTTTTGGGATCTTTGACTTCCAGAACTTGAACTTCTTTTACCTTTCCCCTCAGAAAATTAGCGGCAACTCGCGCGTCATCTCCATTATGACCAGGCCCGGCCAGTACCAGTATCTGCTGCGTCTGCATGACCTGTTCAATACCTTTTTCAAGCTCTTTCGGATCATTCTCTAATGAACTATAACGATTTTTCGCATGATCATAAATGGTCTGAAGCAAACAATCCGCCACCTTATTTCCGACAGTGCGGATCACATCCGGCTGGGAGATACCTTCTTTCCAGGAATCTTCTTCCCATTGACGCATTTGTTCCGTTGTTAATATAGGCAGTGTGATCATGCTCTAATCTTTTCTTATTCTTTTATGAGCTTTCTCTAAAATCTCACGTTCCTCATCATTCAAACTCTGGATGCCGTATTTGGAGATCTTGTCCAGAATGGGATCCACCCGTTTCTCTATAAAATCATCATCTTCCTTTACTTCCACATCAATGACAGAGGAATGCTTATCTTCTGTCCGGGAGCCGCCATAGATCTTATATTTAAACAGGGAAGAAGGTGTCGTATAGCCGCGTGTATAAGAAGGCCCCCCGAATCCATCCGCGCGCACTCTGGCAATACGGCGCGAGCGCAAATAAAGGATGCCGCAAACCATTCCGCCCAAATGCGCCGCGTGCGCGATATGAGTTCCTCCGGGGAAAATCATTCCCCACAAGGCAACAGCCGCGGCCAGATAGATCAATGTCTTGGCTTTCAGGCTCAAAGGCAGAACAAAGAAAATCAGCAGAGTCAAACGCTGATAAGGATAAAGCGCCGCGTATGCGCCGACCACACCGAACACACCGGCGGAAGCGCCTACGACAGAGACTAATCCAAAATGCTGCGGCGCGATCCAGCTGCATCCGATCTGGAATAATCCGCCCACAGCTCCCGAAATCAAATACAATCGCAGGAACTCTTTTTTCCCGATTGCCGGTTCCAGTATCCTTCCAATGAAATAAAGTGTCAACAGATTCAGGAAGATATGCATGACCCCGGCGTGCATGAACTGAAAGGTCAATATCTGCCAGATGTAACCGTGCTTCAAGCCGTATAAACTCAGCGCCAGATAGTCCCACAGATCGATCCCCTGGCTTCTGAGGACCGCGTCACATACAAACACGCCGATATTGATCGCGAGCAGCAGATGTACCGCGCTCAATTCACGGACTTTCCACACTCTCCGTCCCCGCGGCGGCTGGGGACGCATATAATCTCTATCTCCTAACATTTTCTTTATCTGTCATTGGTGATTTTCTGTAATTCACAGAATTTCAAGATATTCCTTTAAAAAAGGCACAGGTTCGCGCCTCTCCTCTACTATAGCATCAAAACTCTGAAATCACCACAAAATAAAAGAGGCACCCGCTTGGGATGCCTCATTCAAAATTTACCTGTTACAGGTCGTTATCTTACTTCTTCACGAAGGGAATGACGATACGATTGTACTCGTTATCAGTCTGGCGCAGCTGATCGCTCAGACGAGCTTCAGTGTACTGCTGCACGGAACCGTCACCGAGGGTCACGTTACCGTTATTCTGATGGATGTTGTCATTCCATTTCGGTCTCTGACCGGCTGTGGTGTAGAGAGAGTTTGTACCACTACCCAACATGAGCATGATGGAAATCCCTTTGGCATTTGTTGACTGAGTAATTGTCGGGCAAACCACGTTGCGGTCACCGAACAACAGAGTCTGAGGATAGGTTTCAGAAGCATCCACACCTACGAAATAGGACAGATAATACTTGTTATCCGCAGAATTGTAATTTTTGTAAAAATCGATGAAAGTCTTAACATCACCACCAGAGGTGACATCCGGATCTGACGGACAACGGATCAGCTTGACATCAGCCAATTCATTGCTCATCACAGCATAGTGCAGCCATTGGCAGTACGCCGCGTTAAGGGTCATCTTAGCAGTCTGGTTGGTCGGATTGGGAATATTCGGAGCCGTACCAGTGACAGCCTGGTAAACAGGAGTAGAAGCAGATTTTGAATCTGTGGCAGTCTTAGCGGAGCTAACCATTTCCAAGCTGCCGCCGTCAGTCGCAGCGACCTGCCAAGGGAAACGGTCTTCATTATCCAGAGCATAGGTACGAGTACCCAGACCCATCTGTTTGAGGTTACCAGTGCAAGCGATACGCTGTGCTTTGGCTTTTGCTTTGGCCAGAGCGGGTAAGAGCATACCGGCCAGAATGGCGATAATTGCGATCACGACCAACAATTCAATCAGCGTGAACGCTTTCTTCATTGTAGTTTGCTTTTTCATAGTCTTCGTTATTTATAAATAAACTTCGTTCGCGGCGAATCGTTGTCATCACCACTAACCTTGACGGCATTTATTCTATGCATTGAGTGAGGGATTGTCAAAAAAAAATTTGATTTATTTTTTTCTTTCAACTGGAAAAACACTCTATTAATTATCAGAATACCTTCTTGGAGAACAAGATAATAAATTATAAGCAACTCCAAACGTCCGTATTTTCTTTTTCCAAAGTTTTGTCGAGTCTTCTTCAAACAACTCACCCGACACCACATCACTGATCAGCCAGGCACCACGGGCGATCTCCTCCTCCAGCTGGCCGGAACTCCAGCCCGCGTATCCCGCGTAAAGATGGATATTTCGTTCATCTATAAGATGATCTACCTGTTTGGCTTCTTCCAATGAAGTGATCAGATAGACCCGTCCGGAGATCTCCTTTAATCCTTTGTAATTCCTGCCTGAATAAAAGAGACCGAAAATCGTATTTTCCAGCACTGGTCCTCCAATGTGAACTGGCAAAGACTCTAAAACAGATGGAGAACTTTCCTCTATAAACTCTTTAAATGGAATACTAAACGGATGATTCACAATCAGTCCCATGGCTCCTTCCCTGTCGTGTCCGCAGAGATAAACCGCCGCCTGATGAAAAATCGTATCCCCCAGTTGACCACTGTCCAGCAGGAGTTTACCCTTGAGAGAACGGAATGAGGAATCCATAAAACTCTTGTTTAGCGTAATTCACATTTCATGCGAATGTACGTCGGCACATCCAGCTGTTGACCTTCAAAATAGGTTTTTTCACACCGGTCAAAACGCCCATAACTGATAACTTGCAAATCCAAAAGACCTTGATTTGGATCACCATAGCCTAATTTTCCCCAACGCCCGCCTTTTCTGACGAATTGATCGGGATCCAATTCCGGTGCCGGCGGCGGCTCTTTGCTGACAGGACGTTCCGGCAAAGATCCCACTATTTCTGCGGGTTCAGGGATCTCATTTGCGTTCAAAGCTTTATTATCTTTTTTATGGGATGCGCGTACCGTCCGATTCGGAGTCGCTATCAATACCATACTGATCTCGCCCTGCCGGAACCGTGAATCTTTAGAAACACCAATAAGTACTTCCACGTCTGGGTTTTCGCTGTTCAACCGACTGCGAAAATCATCCATTTCCTTGTTTTTGAAGTCATCCCCTACATTAAAAATCGCCAGGATACGGCCTGCTTTCCTTAAAATTTCACCGAAATCCAACCAGGGATGCCGCAAAAATTCCTGCCAAATACATTCTATCCGCCCATCACCGGCGGCAGACGCTATCGCCATACGACCTGCACTGGCATTTTTACCGCAGGAAAAGACATTTCTCAGGACTCCCATATCTAATGGCAAGATACTGGGATTGTACAAGTTCAGCCACAAACTCTCTACCGCGTGCGCGATCATCTGATTGCTCTTGACGTAAAGGTCTATGAAATTAGCATCTTTCTCCGTTTTCAAAGTCAGCAGCTGATTCGGCAAAGAAATCACTAAGTGACTCTGTTTCAATACCTGATCCTGCCCCAGTCTGGCGTTCATGAGTCTGTCTGTTCCCTCACAATCAAAGGGATAAATAGTCAAAGCCACGACAAAGACCCCGGATTCCGCGGCGATCCTGGCCAATACGGGAGAAACCCCGCCGCCAATACCTCCGCCCAAACCGGTCACCAAAAACAGAACAAAGCAGCCCTTGACCAGCTTGCTCAAAGTCTCTTTTTCCGTTTCCGCCACGGTGCGCGCGATTTCCTGATTGGAACCCGATCCCATACCGTGCAGTGTTTTTTGCCCCAGCTGGATCGTTTCGCAGTTTTGGATCCGCTTCAAGTTGAGAAAGTCCGAATCCAGTGCCACATAACGAACTCCCCGGCAAGGAGAAGTCGCAATCATATTGACCACATTGCCGCCAGCGCCGCCAACTCCGACGACCAACGCGTAAACATCGGGAGCCGAATCTGTCTGCGGATCTGTTTCTTGATATTCATCATTTATCATTATTCTTCCTCCTCCCTGGATTTCCAAAAGTTCAGCAATCTCAGTTTGCCCAAAGGTCCTTTTTTCTCACCGGACATTCTTCCCGCGCAGTAAATTGCCAGTGCCAGAGGTGTAGCAAACTGAGGTTTCTTCAATGAATCGGGGATCTCCCCATAAGGTCTTACCGCGTAAGGGATCACATTGACCTGAAAGACACTGGATGCCAGTTTTTCGATCAACGGGATGCAGGCACCTCCCCCGCAAATCATCACGACCTGATCCGGGGACAATCTTAATCCCTCTTTTTGCAGTATCTTGCGAATGATCCGGAAGGTCTCTTTGAGACGAAGCTCCATGATGAGCTGCATGTGATCAAAACGAACAGAACGCCGTTCTCCACTGCGAAGCTCCACAGCCAGCTGCACATTCGCGGCTTGCGGATCACGAATAGCGCGGCCATGGGATATCTTTAGATTTTCAGCGGCATTGATCTCCAGTTTCAATCCCAAAGCCAAATCGTTACTGACATGATCGCCGCCAATAGTCAGCACTCCTGCGTGCCGGATCACTCCTTTTTGCAAAAATACATATTCCGTTGTTCCCGCTCCCATATCCAGGATGAGTCCGCCCTGCTTGAGCCGTTCATCATCTTTCAGGAAACAGGCCAGCGCAAATCCGTTGAATACAGGATATTTAGGTTCCAGCCGCATTTCCCGCAGCAGTGAATAAACCGTATGGATATTGCTGTGAGCTCCATAGATCCAATGCATCGGCAAACAAAGTCTGTCCCCTGAAAGTCCAACGGGAGAACCCCGTATCACGGTATCATCCAGAATGAACGGCTGAGGCACTCTGTGAAGCAGCATTCCGTTGCGTACCTCTTTCGGCCGGCAATCCTCAGCAGTGTGATAAACATTGATGACATCTTCTTCGGATACGATACCGCCGGACTCCACGACCTGGGTAGAAACACTGTCAACGCTGTGGATATTACCACCGGTAATACCAATACAAACATCACCGATAGAAACATTCGCGCTGTCTTCGGCTTCCACGATCGCTTCACGAAGCTCCGCGCAGGTTTGTTCCGTGTCACAGATGCTTCCCTTTCGGACTTCTCTAGATATACTCTGCCCTACACCCAATACGCGAAAAGGATGTGTTTTTGAAACTTCCGCGATCACCACACAAATCTTGGATGTCCCGATCTCGATCCCGGTCGCGTATTGTCTGCCGCTGCCAAAACTCCACATTTAATAACCTCCCATGCTTCTTGCTTTATTTCTGTCAGATCTTCTAATAATGATGTAGTCCCCATCCTCAGGAAACCACACCACCGGCACATTATTGGTCACGGAAAGATCGATCGTTTTCACCCTTCGCTCAATCTCTCTCCCGTAGGACGCGATCGAATACCAGCGAGCCAGCCCCTGCTCCAGACGGTATTCATCGAATACCGCTTCCACACCTTTTTCCGTTCGGGCGATAATGATGCTTGATTCACCCAGATTCACTTCCACCAGAGGATCTTTCTCATAAAAAGGAGAATGGCGGTAAAGCCGGACGAATTTCAGCGCGTTCAGGACTCGTTTGGATTCACAACAGCGATTAGGAACCAGAATATTTTTATCCGAGACACCAGTCAGGATAGGAAGTTTCACTTCCTCCAAAGGACTGACACTGAAAAAGACTTCATCCGGGACTATCACAAAGCCTGTACCATCCAGATAACGCTCCGCCCAAACACCTTCCGTCAGTGTTTCCGGATCCGTTTCCCAAACCAGACAACGAACCAGCGGAGTCCGTCCATGGATCTCTACTTTCAATGTATCCGGGATGACCCGCTTCAATTTATAGCTTTCGATGCCGGACAACTTATCCAGCCGGCGGCGGTACATTTTCAAGTCCAGCGCCATCAGGTTGTCTTTGTATTCCTGGATCCCCAGAAAATCTCTCACCTGTTTTTCGGTGATCCCGCCAAAAGTTTTGACATCCACCGTTCGGATCGTAAATATCCGATTGGTATAAACCGTCTTTTCCAACAGCTCATCCAGAGTGGAAATTCCTAAATAATAGGTGCTGACCGGAATACTGATCAGGATCAGACACCAAAACAAACGCCACAGCCAACGGATCCTTTTCTTCTTTTTCTTAGCCGTCTGAACCTCTGAAAAAGGAGTTTCCGTCTGCTCTGAGCGCTTGTTTTTCTTGCCACCCCACATGGACTATTTTTTGAGAGCTAACTGCACCATCATGGAACAAAGCTCGGAATAAGTGATCCCGGCCGCGGAAGCAGCCTGGGGCATCAGACTGGTTTCACACATACCGGGCAGCGTATTGATCTCAAGCACCCAGCACAGACCTTCCTTATCCAGCAGGATATCCACACGCGCGTAATCTTTGCAGCCAACAGCATTGAATGTCCGCAGTGCCATTTGCTGCGCTTGTGATTTGATTTCTTCATCCACGACCGCCGGACATATATAGACCGTGTGGCCTTTAGTGTATTTGCTGGTGAAATCATAGACACCTGATTTCGGGCAGATCTCCACCAGAGGCAAAGGCTTGCCATCCAGTATGCCGGCAGCCAGTTCCCGGCCAAAGATCCGATCTTCCATGATGGCTCGGCCTCCGAATTTGAGGACCGCCTTGAGTGCCGGCGCGAAATCCTCTTCTTTGTCAACCAGCTGCAGTCCCACACTGGAACCTTCCCGGATCGGCTTCAGCACGACCGGAGGTTTCCAGCCTTCCGGCATTTTCTCTAAAGGCTGATCCAGCACCAGCGCGCGAGGCATCCGGACCCCGACCGCTTCACAACGCTGACGTGTCAAAAGCTTGTCAAAACCGATGCGGCTGGCTTCC
>DBVN01000081.1:13371-31094 GCA_002308515.1 Verrucomicrobia bacterium UBA1263
CGGTATATGGCACCCCCAGGCGATCCAACTCCGCCTGGACTTGTCCATCTTCGCCGTAAGTTCCGTGCAGTGCCAGGAAAACAACATCCGTATTCTCCGGCAAAGTCCATCCTTTGGCCGGATCCGGATCCACTACATTCACTTCGTACCCCTTGCTGCGCAAGGCTTCAACTACCATCTTGCCCGAAGCCAAAGAAACAGACCTTTCACTGGAAACCCCTCCAGCGAATACTGTTACATTAATTTTTCTATTTTCCATCTCTAAATCTTCTCCTACGATCATTACTTCCGTTTCCAACTTTATCCCGCGCTCCGCGTAAACTCTGTCACGGATCGTCTGGATCAGCGTCAGAACATCTTTCGCCGTCGCGTTGTTCCGGTTGATGAGGAAATTCGCGTGTTTATCCGAAATCTGCGCCCCATTGACTGCCAGTCCCTTCATCCCCAGGGAATCAATGATCTGACCGGCGGAGGCTCCCTCCGGATTCTTGAAAGCGCATCCCGCGCTGGGCGACTGAGTTTGAGCAGCCAGACGTTTTTCCCGAAGCTCGTGCATCTTTTCAAGGATTTTCTCCGGTTCTTCTGAATAGACCCTGAATACCGCGGATAAAGCTAAATTATCTTTAAAGAAAGGACAGCTCCGATAGCCATGTTCGATTTCTTTGGCCGGAAGCTCTTGGATCTGACCATCATCCGAAAGGAATTTGACTGACTCCAGCACATCAAACAAGCAGGATTTGTAAGCTCCGGCGTTCATCCGCAGTCCGCCGCCCAGCGAACCGGGTATCCCTTCCATAAACTCCAGTCCTCCCAACCCGTTGGCCTGGGCGAACATGGAAATGCTCCGCATACTGGCGCCGGCTCCGGCCTGGATCAGTACATGATTGCCGATCAATTCTATTTGCGTAAAAGAAGGATGTTTCAGGGAATAAACGACCCCGCGAATGCCTCCATCACGAACAAGCAGATTGGAACCGCGCCCCAGCAAAAAAGCGGGGATCTGCTTCTCTTTGCAAAAATCGCGTATCTTCTTTAATTCCTCCAGACTGGAAGGCTCCACATAAAAATCAGCAGGTCCGCCTATCCGAAGTGTGGTCAGCTTCTTCATCGGATAATCCCGCTTGCGCAGGGTTCCCGGATTCAAAATGGCTTCCAGCTCGTCCTGCCAGTTTTGAGGCAAAGAGGTTTTGAGGTTCGACTCCGCGCTATTCATTCACAGCCTTTCCTTTTCTCAATCCATCCGCGTATTGATGCGCCTGACGAGTAATATCTCCGGCTCCCAGGAAGAGGATCACATCACCCGGTTTGGAGATACGCTCCACGGCCTTGCCCACATCTTCCAAGTGCCGCAGGTATTCCACCTGCTGACCGCGCGCGCGGATGGCCTGAGCCATGCACTCGCCGGATACACCGGGGATCGGATTCTCACTGGCCGCGTAAACATCGGTCAGGAGCAGTTGATCCACTCCCTCGAAACAAGTGGAAAACTCATTCAGCAGCAGCTGAGTACGGCTGAAACGATGAGGCTGGAAGACAACCAGCAGCCGGCCTCCCTGTCTCTTGACAGCACGGATCGTTGCCCGGATCTCCGCCGGATGATGACCGTAATCATCAATGATGCGGTAGCTCTCATTGGAGAAAAGCAACTCCTGACGACGGCGCGCACCCGTAAAATCTTTGATGCTGTCGGCAATATCCCGGGATGAATACCCCAGTTCCGTCAAGAGCGCGATCACCGCTGCCGCGTTGCAGACATTATGCTCACCCATCAGACGGATCTTGAAATCGCCCAGACTCTTCCCGTGACGCAAAACTTCAAATGATTGTCCCCCCTGAGGCAGAAATTCTTTTAGTACAGCCTGATAGTCACTGTCAGGATGGAATCCATAAGTGATCCCCCTGTCAGCAAAGTGTTGCGCCCTCAGACTCATCACCCAGTGATTATCCGCGCAGCAGAAGATTTGTTTCTGCACCTGATCGGCAAAACGGACAAAAGTCTCACCGATCCGTTCATCACTGCGGTAATAATCCAAATGATCCCGATCTATATTTAAAATAAAAGCGTATTCAGGGAAATAATCTAACAGACTTCCGTCACTCTCATCCGCCTCGGCCACAAACCAATGCGATGAATTTTGAGATATCCTGGCATGAGGATCGAACTGGCAGCAGCTGCCTCCAACGGCATATCCCGGCTCCGCGCCCAAACCATTCAGTGCGCAGACCAGCAAACTGCTGACCGTTGTCTTGCCATGCATACCCGACACACAGATGCCGCGGTACTGTCTGAGAATGGAAGCCAAAGCCTCCGCACGATGCAGCAGCGGTATCCTCCGGCGCTGGATCTCTAAAATATCCTGACTGTCCCGGCGAACCGCGGAGGAATAGACCGCGACATCCACCGGATCATACTTTAGATTCTCGGCAGAATGCCCCAGATAAATCTTCGCTCCTCTTTCGCCTAATTCCTGAGTCACACGGCTAGCCTGTATATCGGCACCGCAAACACTCCAGCCCGCGTCCAAAAGGATATGGGCAACGGCGCTGACTCCGATCCCTCCAATACCGGATAAATAAGCTCTGGGAACGAAACCCTCTTTGTTTCTTCCCGTTTTCAGCAGAGTCTCAAATACAGCTCTGTCCTCCCTGTTTCCGTATGTTTGTTTCTCCTCCATATAGTCTTCTTCTACAAAATCGGTTCACTGCTCCAGTCCGTATTCAACCCGGCATCCGGGAAGGCGGCCTCGATGATCTGTTTAGCGACCGTCCCGGCGGCTTCCTGTTCATGCCACTCCGACAAAGCCTTTTTCATCGCTAAACGCTGATTCTTGTTCCGTAAAAGTTCTATCACCTTCCCTATAAAAATATCCGGGGTAAGGGTATCCTAGTATTATCAAATTGACTTTCTTCGAGNNCTTCAACAGCACCGCCGCACCTGTCTTTTCAAAAGCCGCCGCGTTAAAGTATTGATGATTGTCAGCCGCTGAAGGCAGCGGGATCAGGATGGATGGGATCCCCATTGTCGCGGATTCCGCTAAAGAGGAAGCTCCTGAACGGCTTACGATCAGTGTGGCGGCACCCATCGCCAGTTCCATTTCGGAAAAGTATTCCTTTACTAAAGCCTGGATGCCTCTGTTTTCGTAACTCTTCTTTATCTCGGCATAATCATTTTTCCCCGTCAGATGAATGATCTGGAGCGTCGGCATCTTCTTCCGCAGCTTCTTCACACTGTCCCGCATGATATGATTGATCGCGCGGGCCCCCTGACTTCCACCCATGACCAGCAGAGTCGGCAGATCTGGATTCAGTCCCAGAGCCATTCTGCACCCTTTGACACCATCTTCATCCACCGGCGCAAACACCTCTCTGACAGGCATACCCGTCACCAATTTCCGGCGTGAACGCAGCAAAGCAACTGAATCGGGAAAATGAATAAAACAAGTATGGACAAAAGGCGCGACCAGCCGATTCGCTCTGCCGGGAATCGAATTCCCCTCATGGATGAAGGACTTGCAGTTTTTCTTCGGAGCTGCCAGGACTGTAGGCGCGCTGGAAAAGCCTCCCATTCCCAGCACCGCTCCCGGATGTTCAGCGGCAAACAGTTTACGAGCTTTACGATAAGACTTAAAAAAATTGATAAAAAATCTGAAAAAATGTTCTTTGGAAAATCCCACCGCCGGCATCCGCTCCACCCGGATCCCCTGTTCCGCGCCGGTGACCACTTGATCCACCTCTTTTTCCGTAACGACCAGAATGATATCGCATCCCGCGTTGTAAAGCTTGCGGGCCACAGACAACCCCGGATAAAAGTGGCCGCCGGAACCTCCGCACGCAATGACCACCAAAGGGTTTTTCTTAGAATTCGTCATCTTGATATTCATTCTTTGCAAAAACATTTTTCCTTCTTCGGACGGATTTGGCAGGCTGGATCGGATACGGAATATCTGGTATTTCCTCCTCAAAAGATTCCTCGACAGCTTCCTTGCGCATATTGTCACGAGCCACAGCCAACAGCAACCCCACCGCCAGCATCAATATGACGATATTACTGCCGCCGCGGCTGATGAATGGTAACGGCATTCCCTTGTTAGGAAGGCAATTAGTAACCACACCTATATTGATGATGGCCTGGAGCGAGATCATCAAAGTGATGCCAATAGCCAGGTAGGAGCCAAAACGGTCGCGAGTCTGTGTAGCGATCCTGACCCCGCAGTAGGCAAACACCGCGAACAATACCACGATCAAAAGGGTTGCCACCAGTCCCATCTCTTCTCCAATGACCGGCAGAATAAAATCCGTGTGATCTTCCGGGATAAATCCCATCTTCTGCTCTCCCATTCCCAAGCCTTTGCCAAAGATACCCCCGCTGCCAAAACCAATCAGGGAAGCATAAACCTGGAGTCCAGTCTCATACTTGGTGTTTTCCAGATCCAGCCAGCTGAACAACCGTGCCCGACGAACCGGGTCATAGTATAGCCACACACACAACGAAACAAACATCGCGCCGGCCGGAACCGCCAGATAGAACCAGCGGGCCCCCATGATCAACAGCATACAGGAGGCGATCGCCAGCAAAAACATTGTCGAACCGGCATCGGGCTCCCTGAAGATCAGCAGAACCAACGGCATGATCACTGCCATTGGCACAATAAGTCCTCTCCAGAAATGATTTATATAGGAGAAATATTTGGATCCATACCAGGACAGAAAGATGATAATAGACAGCTTGGCCAGCTCAGAGGGCTGGAAGCTGATCCCAAACTGGATCCAGCGACTGGCACCCTTCACTCTCACACCGCCAACCGCGGGGAAAAACACTGCCGTCAGTAGTATCGCGCTGAGAACCAATAGAATGATTGGAACTTCCGGCCGATTCAAAAAATGGTAGTCGAAGAAAGTCGCGATCAAAATGCACAAGACAACACCCAACAGCGCGAAAAATGCCTGTTTCTTCAAACTCTCCATGCCTTGGATATTACGAGGAGCCACTTTCCAGGATGCCTCTGGATCCACCGCGGCAACGGTCATTCCTGTGGTTTGCGATGTCATCATTGTTTGATGACCGCTTCTTCTGGGTTCCAATTTGGAATAGGTCGCGCTGTACAATGCCAATAACCCAAAAGTAATCAGCATGGCGACACACACTCCGATACAACCGATGAACCACTTCATACCCGCCGACAATGTTTACTGTTTACGTCTTTATTCACTCCTCCTTAAAAACGACGCCAGTCGTAGATACTGGCGTCGCGCAAATCAAAATACAGAAAGTTATTTTTTTCTGTTCGTCCGCCGTCAGTATCAAAGCGGCGTCTTTGTAATAGTGTTTGTGATCGCCGCGGCGGAAGGCGGAGTCTGCACGATCGGAGCTCCCGATGCCGCCGGAGCAGGTGCAGTGGCAGGAGCCGCTGCTGCACTACTACTTCCAGTCAGCAAGGGCTCTGTCTTGGCAACAGGCGCGGCTGTTGAAGCGGCAGGTATCTGCAATTTCTGCCCAATATTGATGCGGTCCGTTGTCATGTTATTGGCCTTCTTCAGCTCTGCCACCGTAATCTTATACTTCTTGGCGATCACCGTCAGGTTATCACCCGCGACCACTGTATAGGTATTCCCGGAATCTTCTGCCGCCTTTGCGGTTTCTCCCGCTTTGGCAGGTGTCTCTTTAGGCGCGGGGATCACCAGTTTTTGGCCCACTTTCAGTTTGGTGGGATCCACATCCGGATTCGCGGCTTTGATGTCAGCCACACTGACACCGGGGAACTTCTTGGCGATGGAATAAAAATTATCGTTCTTGACAACTAAATATTCTGTTGCCGCGGATGCAGTCTTCGGTTCAGTCGGTGCGACAGCCGCATTCGGCGTAGTGACTACAGGCGGCAGTTCCGGAACCGGAGGAATCGGCTGGATGCCACTGGCAGTCACATTCGTCTCACCTTGCGGCTGGACAGGCGNNTCAGCAACCGTGTTGGATGCCCCTCCAAGAGGATCGGTAAATATTGGATCTTCCTCAGGAACCACCAGAGCCCCGATCTGATTAGTCTCAGTGTTATTATTAGTTGGCGTCGGAGGTTCAGGCTTGCAGCCTTGGATCAATAAGCCGCCAAAAACAGCGGCGTGGAATGCCAGGATCGCGAAAACAGCAACCGCCAAGTTGGATTTTCTGCTCTTGGAAAGCTGCTGCAGTCGGGAGCCTTGTTGTTCGAATGTATTTTGATTATTCTGACTCATATTATCGTCTGTTCTTATTTTATATATCTTGTGATTCGTTAGTCAATCTCTTACCCAAGAAAATCGTGACGAATCGTTATTTTTTAAAAAAAATTTTTACTTTTTCAATGTCCTTTCATCTATCAGCTGAGCTACGGTCTTTTTGAACACATCCCCCCGATGGGCATAGCTCTTAAACATATCAAAACTGGAACATGCCGGCGACAGTAAAACGACCTCTTCTTTTGCGGCGAAACTTGCCGCGTATCTGACAGCTCCTTCCAAAGAATCCGCGTAAGAACAAAGAACGTACTTTTGCCATTGCTCACATATTTTACGGCGGGTTTCTCCGATCAGTATTGCTTCATGGACACGTGTGGAAAGCAGGTCTTCCAATCCGTCAAATTCAAATCCTTTGTCTTTTCCTCCAGCAATCAGCCATGTCTTTTGACCGGACGGCATCATCTTGAGTGCCTGACGGACGGCATCCACATTCGTTGCCTTCGAGTCGTCAATATACCGCACTCCGTCCAACTCACCCACCAGTTCACACCGGTGACCTGAAGGCAGGAATGCTGAGGCACAGCAAACCGCGCCCGGCAGCGGAACTCCCATGACGTGAGCCGCGGCAACAGCAGCCATCACATTTTCCACATTGTGATTGCCCAGCAATTTCAAATGCTTCACTTCCAGCCAATCCCCTGACTCCAAACCGTTCGTCCCCCTGCAAACGATCCTGCCGTCTTGCAGGATGATATCGGCTTCCAGGGATTCCGCGCTGTAAGTGACCAGCTTGGAGGGGAACGCAAAACTGGGAATATGTTTCCGGATGATCTGCAAAGCATCCCACTGGACCACAGCCCAGTCTTCCGCCGTCTGCTGACTGAATAAATTCAATTTGGCCCGCGCATAATCCTCAAAAGAATCATAGCGTTCCAAATGATCCGGAGTGATATTGGTCAAGATCCCAACCTTTGGATGGAATGAATGAATGTGTTCCAGCTGGAAGGAACTCACTTCAAAAACATTCAGACTCATCTGTCCGGCCTGCTCCACCAATGAGGAAACGGGATACCCAATATTCCCCGACGAGCAAGTCGTCAGACCGTTTCCATTCAAAATCATGGAACAAAGCTCTGTGGTTGTAGTCTTTCCATTTGTTCCAGTGATAGCGATCAGCGGCAGATCGCTCATAAAACACCATCCAAATTCCAGTTCAGAAAGCACTTCCGCCCCACAGTCCGCGGCATATCTGCCCAGAATGCCCTGGGGCAAAACCCCGGGACTGATCACAACAAGGTCGGCTTTGATCTGCGGAGCGGTCTGACATCCGCATTCCACAGTTGCTCCCAGATCCATCAGCTTTCGCGCTCTGGCCAGAACCGCTTCGGAACAGCCTTCATCAAAAACAAACACCATCCCTCCCTGTTGAAGGGCCAGCCGGGCAGCGGCTTCACCACTGCCTCCCAAACCGAGAATAACGATCTGTTTGTTTTTGATATCCATTCTCACTACCTGATCTTTAATGTTGCCAATGCCAACAACGCAAAAATGACCGCGATGATATAAAGGCGCGTAACGACCTGAGTCTCTTTCCAGCCCGATTTCTGTAAATGATGATGGAAAGGAGCCATCTTGAAAAGACGTTTGCCCTGACCGGTCATCAACCGGGTCGCCTTGAAATAATAACGCTGCATCGCAGATGAAAGGATCTCCAGCACAAACACACCTCCGGCGATCACAATGATGAACGGCTGATGCACCAGCACGGCCATGATCCCAAACGTACCGCCAATGGCCAAAGAGCCTGTATCTCCCATAAATACCTGAGCCGGATGGCAATTAAACCAAAGAAAACCTAAACAGGCACCGCACAGAGCAGAACAGAAGACCGTCAGCTCACAAGCGCCCTCCACGTATGTCAAATTCAAGTATTCCGAAAAATCCACACGCCCCGTCACATAAGTGATCACCAGAAAAACGGTCGCGCAGATCAATGAACATCCGATAGCCAGACCATCCAGTCCATCGGTCAAATTCACCGCGTTGCTGCTGCCGAAAACAGCCAGTATCACGATCACCGCCCCTATGATGGTGGAAACGACACCGACCGGCATGATGGGATTCTTGTTAAAAGGCAGCATGATCTCTTTCAGCAGAAAGGAAATATTGTCATCAAAGTACAAATAAGAGACCAGGATCGCGCCTAACAGGAACTGCACGATGATCTTCAGCCATTCGCCAATACCTTCCCCCTGCGCGGAGGTGATTTTCCTGTAATCATCATAGAATCCCAAGCCGGCCAGAACGATCATACTTAATGAGGTCAGGATCAACAGCTCATTCCACACACCCCAAAGGATCACACTGATATCCAAAAAGCCAACGATCATGATCCCGCCCATGGTCGGAGTGCCCACTTTTGCTTTGCTGCCCATGCTCGCCAGCGAAACATAATGTTCCGCGGCGATCTCTCTGAGCCAGTTAATGATCTTATTTCCAAAAAACAAACTCAACAGAAAGGATGTCAGTGCCGCGCCCGCGACTCTGACAGTCACATAAGAAAAAATGCGCAGCCAGGATACATAACCTTCCCAGTCTTGATCTCTTGCCAGATCCAAAATGTGCTGTGACAGCCAATAAATCATAACTTCTTCCCCTCTAACCTCTCAACGATCCGTTCAAACCTCTGCGCCCTTGACGCTTTTATCAAAACGCAATCACCATTCGACACGTTGGAATCCACCTCCTTTAACAGAGACTCCAACGTATCGAAAGATTTTGCATACGACGGAGTTTGACCCTCTCTTTCAAAAACCGTCTTCATTTCATCCGCGTGTTGACCGCAGAACAACGCGACATCCACTCCGGATATCGCCGCGCGGCGAGCGACCTCTTTATGTACCTCACCCGAAGTCTCGCCTATTTCTCCCATCGTACCCAGGATAGCGACGCGTTTTCCTGCTGTTCCCGGCTGAAGACTCCTCAATGTCTCCAGCGCGGCGCAAACAGAATCAATGTTTGCATTGTAGCAATCCACCAAAAGCGTCATACCGTTCACGGAACGGACCTGCGCACGCATATCTGAGGGAGGACATTCTCTCAAAGCTGCGGCAATATCGTTCTCCGGCACACCCAATTCCCTTGCCACGGCGATCGCCAGCAATGCGTTGGTCACTTGATGCGCGCCCAGAGGACGAACCTGCCAAGTCTTGACGTGAATATCCCCTTGGAATTCCCCCATCTCCTTGGCTTTGTGGAAAATCTCAAATGTGGTACCCTGACAGGTGATCCCCAGCAACCTGCCGGTCCAATCGGAATCTGTCGTTTTACTGCTGACAGTGATCTTTCGGGCTGTTGACTTTAGTCTTCCGCAGATCGTCTCACAGCCATAAGAATCAGCGTTGACGAACAACACTCCATTCTCTGGAAGATACTCCGCCAAAGTGCCTTCTTCAGCAACGACACCGTCCACATTCTTAAAAAATTCTAAATGTTCATTCCCGATGCATGTCAAAACTCCATGAGTTGGGGCGATCCATTTCAGCAAGGGAGCCAGCTCACCGGGATGATTGGTTCCGACCTCGACTACCGCGTACTGATGAGCGGAAGTGATTTGCAGTAAAGTCCGCGGAACACCGATATGATTATTGAAACTCTTGAGGCTGGAAAGCACTTTACCCTTTTTAGCCAGCACAGCCGCGATAAGATCCTTTGTTGTCGTCTTGCCATTGGAACCGCAGACAGCGATCACTTTCAAACCGGGAAAATCTTTTCGGTAAGCCGCCGCGATCTGACCGTATGCCTGGATCGTATCCTTCACACACAGAACTGAACTGCCTTCAGGAAAACGGATCCCCTCGGTATGGCTGACGATAAAGATACGACATCCGGCCTGAGCCGTGCTTTCAATAAAGTCATGTCCGTCAAAACGGTCACCGTGAACAGCCAGAAAGGCTCCACCCGGAACAGGCGCGCGGCTGTCAGTGAAAATCTCTTTCACGACCGTCTCTCCGCTGCCCATCAGGATCCTGCCGCCTGTGGCCTTGCGCATGAATTCCAGTGTCCGTTCTTCCATCATCGTCTATTTCGTTCGATACAATAAATTATCTAACACATTCATCGCGTGGAGTCTATCATCAAACGGAACAACTAATCCGTTGAACTCCTGATAGGTTTCGTGCCCCTTGCCGCACAGCAGCACGGAATCCCCTTCCTTCGCCATCCTGATGATCCGTTCGATCGCCAAAGAACGATCCAGTTCCAACTCATAACCGTCCTGACGAACCGTTACATAACCGGCTTCGACTTGAGCCGCGATCTCAGCGGGTTCTTCTTTGCGGGGATTATCTGTTGTGATAACGGTGTAGTCCGCCAGCTTAGCGGCCACTTCCCCCATTTTCACGCGCTTGCCTTTATCGCGGCTGCCTCCGCATCCAAAAGCCAGCAGGACACGACCTTTTGTGATCTCCTTCAGTGTGCTGAGTACATTGAACATGGCATCATCGGTATGCGCGTAATCCACCAGCACATTAAAATTCTGTCCCGCGTCCACACGCTCCAAACGTCCCGGCACCGGAGGCACATCTTCCAAAGCGGCAAGGATCGTTTTCAGCTCCACATTCAAAGACATCCCGGCACCGATAGCCGCAAGTACATTGGATATGTTGTAGCGTCCGATCAGTGGTGTTTTCAAAGGAAATACACCTTCCGGAGCGCATATCTTCATTTCCGTATGATCCGGGAAAAATTGTATATCTTCGGCATTCAGAACCGCTTTCTCTTTCAAGCCGTAGGAGATCACGCGGCGGTCTTTCAAAACTTCCAGCAGTTCTCTGCCAAAAGGATCATCCACATTGACAACTCCGCAAAAATCCTTACAAGCGGCGGCCCCATCCGTGAACAAACGCTTCTTACTCTCAAAATAGGACTGCATCGTCCCATGATAGTCCAGATGATCCCGTGTCAGATTCGTAAAGACACCGGTTCTATAATTGATCCCTTTGACACGTCCCTGCTGCAGCGCGTGAGAACTGACTTCCATCACACAGCATTTTTCGTTTGCGGCAACTACCTTAGAGAGCATTTCATGGAGATCCAGCGATTCGGGGGTCGTCCTCTGCGCCGGAATGATCCGATCTCCGATCTCATAGCGGATAGTTCCCAGCAGACCGGTATGGATGCCGGCAGCTTCCAGTATCCGCTTGATCAGGAATGTGACAGTGGTCTTGCCATTGGTACCCGTCACCCCGATCATCCAAAGCTGATCCGCGGGATTCTTATAAAACGCGGCGGCGATCAGCGGCAAAGCCTTACGGGAATCCTGAACGATAACGCGGGTCATCTTGCCGCCGCTGGCACCTTTTTGTTCGCAAACGACAGCGACCGCGCCCTTTTCAGCGACCGCTCCAATAAAATGATGTCCATCCGTTTCCACACCACGGATCGCGACAAATAATTTTCCCGGTGTCACACAACGGGAATCATAAGCCACTCCGGTCACCTCTTTATCCAGAGAACCAACGACTTCCACTTTACCCAACGGGGCTATGATCTGACGTAACTTCATCTATCTTACCTTTCCCTGTGCAATCTTGATCTTATCCGGCGGGATATCCAAATATCTGGCGACCCGCTCCCCGATCTCATGAAATGCCAACGCGGGCGCGACACCACCATAAGTGCTTCCCGTTTTCGGCTCATCCACCATCACACTCATCACGATGGTCGGATCTTCTGTCGGAAAGAATCCCACAAAAGAGGCATAATACTTTCCGGGCAAATACCCTACACCACCCGCGCCCGCTTTTTGAGCGGTTCCGGTCTTTCCTCCCACAGAGTGGTAAGTCAGATCAGCGCGGTAACCCGTACCCCGCATTTCAGTGTCTCCGAGCGTTACCGAACGCATGGCTTTGATAGCGTTGCGAGCCGTCTTTTCACTGATGACACGCCGCACCGGCTGCGGAAACTCCTCTTTGCAGACATTGCCCTTAGAATCTTCTATTCTGTCTAAAATCACAGGGCGCATCAACACTCCCATGTTTGCCACCGCGCCAATAGCCATCGTCGTCTGCAGCTGGCTCACCGCGATACCCTGTCCAATAGGAACACGGCTGATGCTGAGTTTATCTTTTGTTGGACGGATCGCGTCATGAGTACCGGAACGCTCACCCGGCAGCATGATCCCCGTCAAAGAACGGTAACCAAAATCACGTATATACCTATTCTCGACCGTAGGAGTCAGGATCCAACCCAACTTGCCAAAACCGACATTAGACGATTTGATCAAGATCCCTTCCAGCGTCAAAACGCCCAGATCCCCATGATTGGATTCTCTGGGTCTTTTCCCCCATTCCGCGTTCCATGTCGAACAGTTGATAGGAGTATCCAAAGTATATTTCTCCTCATTCAGCGCCGCGCACAGAGAGACCACTTTGAACGTGGAACCCGGTTCGATCAGATCCGTGATGATGCGGTTGCGCCAGGTTTCCGCCGGAGACAGCGAAGGATGGTTCGGGTCATAATCAGGAGTAATGGCGTAGGCCAGGATACGCCCCGTCTTCACCTCTGCTACCACACAGCTAACTGTCAGAGGATGATACTCTTCCATCGTCTTATCCAACTCTTCTTCCACGATCTGCTGGATGGCGGAGTCCAAAGTCAAAACGATCGTTAAACCGTCTCCGGCATCAAAATTATGACCTCTGCGGGATAAGACCTCAGTCGTATCCCGGCGAATGGTCTTATCACGCCAGCCCACACTGCCCAGCAGCTGATCATTCAGAAACCGTTCTACGCCATCCGCTCCCTCAATAAGCTGCACGCTCTTATTGTCACTGACTTTCATTTCCATGGCTTTGGTATAACCCAGCACATGGGACATAAACTTGCCATTGGGATATTCCCGTCTGTAATCCGGTTCGCCCGATACGATCGATGTTCTTAACGCTCTGTAATTTGGAGCCGTTTTTTTATCATATCCGGGCCAGTTGGTGATGGGGAATTTCGCGATCTCACTGCTCAAATGCTGCCAGGTTTCCAGAGGCATATTCCGGCAGATACGCACGTATTGATTGGTAATGATCTGGTATCTGGAGTTGAGCTGTGCGTAAATGGGTTCACCATCCGCGGTACACACCTGCCCCTGAGGATCATTGACACAGACCGCGCAGAGATTCGTGTTCAGGATCCCATTTGTCAAACGCACATAAACAGGTAAACCTTCTTTGGATAATTTCGGGAAACCGCTCTCATTCGTCCAGATGACCCAAGTTCCACCCCAGACAGGACGATAAAAACGGCTCTTTTTCACGAGTTCCTCTTTATCTACAGAGGTCAATGAGGAGAGCAAAGTCAGAAACGCCGAACGCGCTTGAGGATCGACTTGATGCAGCAGCTTGGGATTGATCACGACATTCCGCACATCCCTTGTGATAGCCAGCAGATTGCCTTTGACATCCTTGATGGCACCGCGGCGCGGGGCATAGAATTCCGTCCGGCTTACGTTATTCTCGCAAAGGTTCTTATAATACTCATGCTGAAAATACTGCACATAAATCAGACGACAAGCCAGCACAGCAAAGCAGAACATCACTCCGCCGATGATGATCTGTATCCATCTGATTTGACTTGTTGGCAGTACACTCATTCTTTCTGACTCCATTCGTACCTCTCATCCACTTCGGGCAGACGAACTGTCTGCGTCGGAGAGGTATAGTTCCAATAAATGCCCTCTTGTTCCGCGCGTTTGAAAATGTTATCGGGAGACTTCAGCAAAATAAGTTCCTTGGCCAGGACTTCATTGGTCTGAGTGATATTCCTCAGCTCTGTCTCGCAGGCACGGATCTTTTCCCCCAGATCATGATTTCTCTGATCCAGTCGGATACGAACGATCCCCAGGACCAGGATCAATAAAACGACCGTTCCCGCCGTCAGTACAAAAAAAAGATACGGAAGAGACTTCATCTCTCCCTTGAATGCCGCGCCGTATCTTCTTTTTGCCATATTCTAACCCGCTTTTTCAAAAACTCTTAACCGCGCGCTTCGGGAACGCGGGTTCTGTTTGATCTCCTCTTCTGCCGGTTCGACAGGTTTCCGCGTGAGGATCTTCAATAAAGGCGCCCGTTCCTTACGAAATTCCGGGATATCCACTTCCCCTTCTACAACATAATCTCTGGCCAGAGTTCTTCCGAAATCCTTGACGATCTTGTCTTCCCCCGAATGAAAAGTGATCACCGCCAGCCGCGCGCCGGGTTTCAACATGGGGATCAATTTATCCAGAGCCGAACGCAGATGTTCAAACTCTTGATTGACTTCGATACGGATAGCCTGGAAGACGCGGGTGGCCGGATGGATCTTTTTACCAGCTCTGGGCAGTTTGCTTTCGATGAAGGAGGCCAGCTGCTTCGTGCTGACAAAGCGTCTCAGCATTCTTTCCTCTTCGATGGCGCGTGCCAGACGGCGGGATTCCCTCACTCCGCCATAATAGAAAAACAGATCGGCCAGTTCATCCGCGGGGTATTCATTGACAACATACTCCGCTGTAACCTCCTGTGTGCGATCCATACGCATATCCAGCGGAGCGTCGCCCTGAAAACTGAATCCGCGTTCGATCCGGTCGAACTGCATGGAGCTGCAGCCCAAATCTAACAGTGCCCCGTCAAATTCAACTCCGCTGAAGAGTTGATCCACTTCGGAATAATTCCCCTGCTTCAGCTGACAGCGGGATCCAAATTGCCGGGAAAGTTTTTCGGAAGTTCTGAGGAGCTCATCCCCATCTCGATCGCACCCGTACAGCCGACCCGACGGAGAGGTTCTCTGCAGGAGCGCAGAAGCGTGTCCACCCCCGCCTACTGTTCCGTCGAAGAAGATCATACCGTCCTTCGGTTCGAGCAGTTGCAGCGTCTCGTTCAGCAAGACCGGGTTGTGAAAGTACTCGTCCACTTTTCATGCTACTGTACGGATGTGGCTCTTACACTGAAAGGATTCGCCGCTGAGCGCACCTGACGCGCTTCGTTTATACGATCCGCTATGCGGCTCGCTTTTTTAGCGCGTTTCTTTTGATTCAGCCGAGTGTACATCTCATGTCTGGACAACTCTTTGCCGAAAAGACGAACCTTTACGTCCTGATATGTCAGGTCGTTTTTCACTACTTCTACCCTGGCCAGCCGTTCCAGCCGGATCTGCTCCACTCTTTGGCGGTGCAGGCTGATAGCCCTCCAGGGATTGAAGATGACCTCAAAAACACGAACCAGACGAGACCTCCGAATACGAAGCGACTCCTCTGCTGCCGCCGCGGTACCGCTCAAGCTCATCTTCGCGGTACCCGCTGAAAGTCTTTCTGACTTCCCATCGAATAATTGTACACTGTTGTCAGGCCAACTCATATCTACGTCTCCGAGTGATCTTTCGATCACTCTCATCTAGATCCGGCCAGCCAAATCGGCCAGATCCTGCTGTTCATTCGTAATTTCATCAGCATCATAAGCTTCCTTAGACCAGATACTGAAACGATCCACCTCACCCACAAGCACAATCTTGTTGGAAATCGTTCCAGATCCGGACTTGGCTTCAATGCCAACTCGTTCCAGCATCCATGACGGGATCGTGATACGCCCCTGTGTATCCATCGTTACCTGTTCGGACCGTGTGCCAATAAAACGGCGAAGTTTTTCGGCAACAGGATCCAGCAAATCCAAAGCATCGATTTTCTGAGTGTACCGCTCGAAAACAGAAAGCGGAATGGCAGTGATACATGGAGAGACCTCCTTGCTCGCTCTGATCAGTGTCAACACCATTTCCATTTGAACAACTCCCTCCTTCGTGCCCTCAGCAACAAGTTGTCCGCCTTTCTTCACAATATTGGGAACCTCACCAATTTTGCGCCACTTTGTCGGAACCTGAATACGCCGCTTCTCATCCAGCTCTTGAGTGCTGGTCGAGTAGAAACGAACAGGTCTGTTAGTGTTTTCGTCAGTCATGGCTGCGAACTGAGAAGAAAATATCACAATTCTCCCCCACTTTGCAACCACTTTTCTTCATTTTCTTAAAAAAATTTTCCTTTTTCTCTCCAGAAACACTCCTCAAAAGTTTTTATCCCTTTTTCACAAGTTATTCACAATCCTTAAAAAGCGTTTGTTGATGATACATATAATTTATTTTAAATGAACATCTTATATCTATTTTAGAAAAACTGTTTCAAACGCCCTGAAATTGGTTTTTTGAACAACTCTTTCACATCTCCTCAAAAAGCAAAAAAATAAACATAAAACCGCCATTATGGGTACTTTTGTGTTTGTTGCCCCATTTGAAAATCTTAAAAATCACTTGACGCTGGACTTGATTTTTTATAGTTTTACAAAAGTTTGTGGCGCAAAGAAATAAAAGGTAATAAATATTTTTTATGAACGATAAACGGGAAACAAATAGAAAATGAAAAAGAAAGTGATAATAATTGGAGTTTCCTTCTTAGTTGCAGTGTTGGCAATTCTGTTGTTTGCCGCTCCACTTTTTTGGGGAACATCCAAAGTATATTTTGATCTGAATAATGGTCTGGTAAAAAAACAATGGGATAGCTTTGGACTTGTTTATTGGGAATCAATAAAAGAGACTGATTATTCCAAGTTGCTCAAAAAGTTTGAATTAAACGAAGCCCCCCCGAATTGGAGATTAGCGTATGGTGAAGAATTGGGCGGACGGCGTTTCTTTTTTCCGCAAAATCTCTGTTATTCTTATGGAAGAATAGCCTCTATGACAACAGCGTTTTCGATGTGGATCGCTATGTGTACCGAATACGAAAACCTCCCCATTCAGGAAGCACGAGAAAAAGTCCTGTATTTTAGCGAATTAGTCAAAAAAAGCGGTGACAGCTCCGAAGCCAAAGATTATATTATTCATCATTTTAACAAAGGGTTTAACGAAGCATTTAAAACAAACACAGAATCTTTAGATGCTAAAAAATGAAAATGTTTAATAAGAAACTTAAATTATTTTTTGTTTTTGCAGTTGGGATTATTCTATTGTCTGGTAATGTATTTGGAATCTGTATTGCTTACCATATAAAAGTAAAATATACTAATTGTTATAAATATTGGAACTATGCAACTAACCCTGCATATCAGATATTTATTGAAAAAGGCCAAACTCCTGCCCAAGTAACCTGTACAGTAATGGATTCACAGGGGCATCCCATGCCTGGGATAAATGTTGCACTTGGAGGGTACTCAGGTACACAGGGAGAAATGGTAACCAATGATCAAGGACAAGTTACACAGTCCTGCTCTGTATCCTGCACTGCAGATGGAATTGTTCAAATCATTGTCAATGGGATTTACGTATATACCAGTTGGAATATTGACAGCTGGTATCAACCCTCCCATATGTCTGTGAAGAAGGGATTAATGATAAAAATTATAATGATGGACTTAGGAAATGAACCCAAAAATCAGGTTCCCTCTCAATAGCAAAACTCTTATAACTCAGCTGAGCAGCTCTCAGCGAGTGTGATCCCGGCAGCG
>DBVN01000027.1:0-778 GCA_002308515.1 Verrucomicrobia bacterium UBA1263
ATATGGGAGCTGAGAGACTGCTGTGTTATATACAGCTTCTCAGCTGCCTTGGTGAAGCTACGTTCTCTTGCCAGTACGGCAAAATACTCCATAGACGATAAGTTCATTATGCCTCCTCTTAAGATACAACTTATACTTGTATTATATACAAATTCTAACAGTTTCACAATGTATCTTGTGCTGTGCTATATTTTGACTGTAAAGAAGAACATCTATTGAACTGTGAAGGAGGTAATGAAATGCCTATTGAGATCATTCCGACATTTATTATGTATTCCGCTGTTTCCGCCATCACGCCGGGACCGGCCAACCTGTGCTCGCTGGCGTCAGCCATTTCCTACGGACGAAAAAAGGCGCTGCGTCAATGGAGAGGGATCTTCACCGGATTCGCGGTCGTCTCCGTGACGATCTCCGTAGTCGTCTGGTTCATAGGAATGGCGTTCCACAAGTGGCTGCACGTGCTGACCTGGATCGGAGCTGCGTATATACTGTGGCTGGCATGGCATATACTTCGCAGCGACAGTACCGGGCAGGCGGAAGCCCGGGAACACTGCAATTTTCTGACCGGGCTCTTCGTGCAGCTGACCAATCCCAAGATCATGGTTTTCTGCGCGACGGCATTGGCCACCTATGCGCTTCCTTATGCAGACAGTTACTGGGATATGCTCAAAATAGCGCTCCTCCTGCCGTTCCTGGGCGGTCCGATCGGCAATCTGGTGTGGCTGTTCGCAGGTGCTCAGTTGCAGCGTTTTTTCAAAGATCATCGGAAGATCGTAAA